>NZ_JACJQW010000051.1:0-39396 GCF_014696905.1 Nostoc sp. FACHB-190 | reverse complement strand
AGAAATCCCTGAGCCTATTTTATTAACCCAGATTTTTGCCAAGCTTACTGCTTTAGGACGCATTCATAACGTTTCTACAAGCGTTGAACCCTCGTAAATTGGCAGAGGTATTGGTTATAGGAACTTGATTTCTAGTTGATTGAGACATTACTCGAGAGAACTGCCTCACAAAATATGACGTATTAAAGGAGTATAGTAAAAATTGATTGTTCAACTGAGAAAGGTCACATCTGTAATAAGTAACAGTTGTACTCAAAATGACAAATTCTAGGTCAGTTTTAAGAATACCTGTAGGGCCAACAGTTGCGTTGTGTGCAAAAATTACATCTCCTGCTCGAGCAATTCCTTTTTTGAATAACCTAGCTCTCTCAATAGGTAGCTTTTTTGAGTTATTTAAGTTGACATTTTGTCCATCCAAATCATTGGCTGAAATATAAGGGATACCTTCATCTGAAAACTCCTCACTTCGAGGGTAAAGCTCTCCATGATTTCCATCTAGATGATCAATAATAATATTTCTATCTAAGAGTGATTGAATTGATTCAGTGTTCCATGATCCTTCAAAATCAGGAAACCTTAATTGAGGAATATTTGAATTTACCTTCTTACTCATAACGGTGCCTCAATCCCCAATTCTTCACAAAACCCCCGAATCAGCCGATCCGTCTCCACCATCTGTTGATCAATTCCTCGAATCTCCCGCGCCACCGCGTCTAAATCAATTTTCTCCTCCTCCTCAAACGTATCCACATAACGGGGAATATTTAAATTAAAATCATTCTCCTCAATTTCCGTTAACGGAGCGCGATAACTATACTTCTCCTCCACCAACCGTTGCCGATAGGTAGAGACAATTTTGTCAACATCCTCATCCCGCAAATAATTCTGATTCTTCGCCTTTTCAAAATAGGCACTGGCATCAATAAATAAAATATCTTCAGGATTTTCCCGACACTTCTTAAACACCAAAATACAAGTCGGGATACTCGTCCCATAAAAAATATTCGCAGGCAACCCAATCACCGCATCCAACCAATTCCGCTCCTTGATTAGATACTGGCGAATATGCCCCTCCGCCCCTCCTCGAAACAAAACCCCGTGGGGCAACACCACCGCCATAATGCCGTTCTCATCTAAGTGATGCAGCATGTGCTGGACAAAGGCAAAATCAGCCTTAGAAGCTGGGGCTAACTTTCCATACTGACTAAAGCGATCGTCCGACTCAAACAGCTTATTCGCACTCCACTGCGCCGAAAACGGCGGATTTGCCACCACCGCCTCAAACCGCATTCCCTCATGCTGGGGGTTCTCTAACGTATCCTCTTGCCTAAGATCAAAATTGCGATAATGCACCCCATGTAAAATCATGTTCATCCGCGCCAGGTTGTAAGTCGTGCGGTTCATCTCTTGTCCGTAAAAATCCCCGACTGATTCCACCTCCCGCGCCACCCGTAGCAGTAAAGATCCCGATCCACAGGTAGGGTCATACACCGACTTCAGACGACTCTTCCCCGTCGTCACAATCTTCGCCAACACCTTAGAAACCTGCTGCGGCGTGTAAAATTCCCCCGCCTTCTTCCCCGCACCACTGGCAAACTGCCCAATCAAATACTCATAGGCATCCCCCAGCACATCGCTCTCGGTTTCCTCTAGCCGAAAATCAATCTTATTTAGATGCACTAAAATTTTGGCAATTAAAGCATTTTTCGCCTTCGGAGTCCGCCCCAACTTCGTTGAATTCAGATCCAGATCCTCAAACAAATGATCAAAATCTTCCTCACTTTCCTTGCCCATTGTGGAGCGTTCAATACCGTTAAGCACCTGGGCTAGATCATCCAAAATAAAATTTGAGGACTCAAAATCCTCATCCCTCAAATTTTCTTCAGTGGCTCTTTTCGCTCCTAATGCCCGCTCCGCTAAAGAACTGAACAATTCTGACGGCTTGAGAAAATATCCCAGCGTGGCGATCGACTCTTCCCGAATCGCCTCTATATATTCTTGCCCCTCCTCCGAAGATTCATCAATCTCCAAAAAGTCAATGCCATCCTCCGCTAACACTTCATTGGCATAAAGATGCTGCCGCTCAGAGAGGTACTTGTAGAAAATAAACCCTAAGCAATAATCCCGAAACTCATCAGCATTCATCTTGCCCCGAAGCGAGTCGGCAATATTCCATAGCTGGGTTTCTAGTTTTTTCTTGTGTCCGTTTTGTCCGTTCAGTCCGTTTGTCATTTATATCTCGTACTGGGCGATCGCAAGCACTGCCAAGAAGTGGTATCTAAGCAACGTATAGAGTAACACACAAGATGATTCCTTGGTACAGTGCGTAAGTCCTAATATTGTGCTAGATGAGTATAGCAAGTTTATAGTTATTGACCCGCGAAACAAAACGCCGCTAAAGATACTAATGGCTTACCAAAAATTAAAATCTCAACATTGCGATCGCATTTTTATCCCTTTAATTATAACTAATCTGGAATAGACACTCTCTGAAGAAATTAACGGTTTGTAGTCGGGAATATCTAGTTGATAAGAATTTTGACCTATGTGAAAAGCTTGACCTGCTAAATAAGGATAAATTAAAGGAATTTGTTGATGATGAATCCGAATTTTTAGACGAGATTGAGGAGTAAGTTCAAGCAACTTGTTCCTGGTCGGGACTCCTGCGATCGGATGAATCCCAATAGACTCTAGTTCGTGAAGGATAGGACAAATCCTGGACAAAGAACTATAGATAACATAACCACTATCAAGAGGAATCGGTGCGCCTCTCAGCTTAAATGTTAAGTCTACATATTCCTCACTGTGAAGTAATATGGCTGCCATAGATGGAAGTTTTGAGAAAAATTTAAAGATGGCAGAGTTTGTTTAATACATCAATATTCTTTTGTGTAAAATTGTCCTCAGTGTCATCGCCAACTAATTTGGTTAGACTGGCAATCAGTTTAGGGTATTATTCGCAGTGTTCTCACTGCTTAGGCAGATATTATACTACTCCAGTAGTTACTCAGAAAAGATTGATCGCCAAAAGTCTCTATTCCATACCAGCATGAATCGCTTCTGCTCCATTCTCAAAAATCTGGTGCTTTTCTGCTTTCTATGTTTGATTGGACTCACGGCAAGCTTATCCTTCCATTTTGGACAAGCGGCAAACTTATGGTTCCAAACTAGAAATTTTATCCAAAATTAGCTGACGCAAGAATGAGGGTTATAGTGTTGTTGACGGCAAAGTTATGCTTCCAGTGGCGGCAAAGTTATGGGTGAAGTCACATAAGTAATACTAAGCAGGCTTAACTGTATATATACAATTCGGACTTAGGCAATAAGGGACTTTTATAGTAGGAGGCGGGAGGAAATGTATCTAAAATCCTGATATCCCACAACCTTTCACCCTTACACCCAATCTCCACAGAAAATTTTTGTACGTAAGTACTGTGAAATAACCAATAACCGTAATTTTCCTGAAATATTGAGCTTTGTAAATTTAATTTTGAAGAAGACTTCAGTAAATTCATCAAAACTCATTCAAAAAATTACCTTATCTTTGAAAAATTGATTGATACTGATGGCTATCACAGGTAATCTAATGAATAATAGATACATTAACTTCATTGGTCTTGAGAACTTCCATGACCACTCACAGTCTGTTTACTGATTTAGAAGAACAAAATTTTGTTAAACCCAATTCTCAGCTATTGAATCTCCAACTTGGGCAAGAAAAAATATATAGCTTCTTCATGGAAATTGTGAATGAAAAGTCTCCAGAAGAAGTTTTGCGAGAATTTAAAAGATTATTTTTTGACTTTCTAGAATCAGGTAGTTTAAATACAGTACCTCTCATTCGGAAAATTCTCTCAGCCAACAATGAGCAGGAATTTCGGAATACTATTAAGCGTTGTTGCTATATCATAGTTAATAACTGGGCATCTAAAAGAAAATATGAATCTATTCAAGAACTAATTAACTTATTAGTTAATTATGATGTTACATGTAAAAAAAGTAGTTATACCAGTTTACATACATATAAAAGTTGGCTCAAAAACTTTGTTAAGAGTGAAGACTATCAAGAATTAAAATTATTTGCTCATAAACACGATCACAAAGGTAAAGCTCACTGGAGCAATCGGTACGCAGCTTATTTATTAGTTGCCCAATCTTTAGATGCTAATAACCCTAAAGAGCAACAAGAGGCAGCTAGGCAACTTTCTAAGCAAATGAAGGACAATTTTAAATTTGAACTAGCAATGTATATTGCCCGTTCTCAGTCCTCGGCTTCTAGTACTACACGCTATGTCAACCCTAGCATCTTGGGCGATAATGTTTTACGCCTGATTAAAATGATTATCGTGAAAAAGGGGTTATTTAGTTATGAAAATTTAGCCCATATATTTATTAAACAAACACAGGAGCAAACATTTCAAGATTTTAAAGAAAGTATACGTAAGTATTTGTTTTTCTCTGTTAAAAATTTGGAGTTAGTCAAAATATTAAATCAGCAATTAAAAGAAAATTTAGCTGATTGGAAGCCAGAATGTGATGAAGAGATTTTAGATAAAAACTTATTTTTACGAAGCTGTAATCGGTTGATTGACTGTCTAACTACAGAAAATGGTCGAGAGCCTTCACAATTATTTACTTTATTACTTTCTCAAGGTCATCCATTAACTTTAGTAATCATTCTCCTCAAAATCATTTTAATTTGTCAGAATTCTCGCAGCCATTTAGAACTTAGAATTGCTCATTTAATTCGTTATTATGAAAAATTACCTAAAGATGAGTGCAAATGGGTCATTCATTTTCTAGAAATTTTTAATATCACTTTTGCTATCTATGCTGAAAACATTGAATATAACTTGATTAAAGTTGAAGAAGACAAACAAAACTCTCCAGGCAAATCTAAGATAGATACTTACCATGTGTTTTCCCAATTAAGGGAAAACATTTATCAATAGGTTGTAAAAAGATTGTTGGCTGGTAAATACTATGTTTGAGTGCAACTGACTGAATATTAGTGGGTAAACATAGCGATCGCAGGTAAAAGCTGATATGATTCACTTTTAATTAAGATAGAGCATCCTAAGTAAATTAATACCAAAGGAAAGACCTTACGACCGTAGCGAGTCAGAAGCGGTGCCATCAGAGGATTACGGGTTAACACATAAGATAAGCAGCACCATAAGCCAACAGTGCAGTAACAAATACCAAGAATTACGCCTAAGCTGGGAAGATCACTACTAGCAAACAATGGTACATAAATACCAATATTATTACCGCCATTGGCAATAGTCACTGCGGAAACACGATAAGTTTGAGGATCACGCAGGGTAGCCCAAAGAGATTTTTTACGGTGCTTGGTTTTAGTCGCAGAAAAATCAACGGAGACGGTTTGTACGGTTTCAGCTTCTGTTTCTTTAGTTAATAAATGATTAATTCCAATTGCGATGGGTAAAAAACCTAGTAAACCAATCCAAGCTGTGGGTAAAATCAACCCACCCAAAAAACCAGGAAGACTCGCCAAGACTAATACGGTAAAGCCTAAAAATTCACCAAGAATAATATTTTGTGGACGGAAATGACGATTAACTTTACCAAAGAAAGCTGTCAAATATAAGTTGTCATCAAAAGTAGTTGCGATCGCAGCAGAGATGCCAATAATTATGGTACTAGTTAGCCAATTCATAGTTGTTGCGTCAGGTAATGTAACACTCCAAAATCTGGAGGATTTATTAGCAATGCCCATCAATCAAACTTGATGTGTTATTTCAGCTAGGTACCTTAGCCGCCTATGTCATAAATATTATGGCTAACCACTAAATAGGAGCAAATATTCTTTTTTGTTAAATCAATAAAAAAAGATTATTGATAGTTGTAGAGACGTTGTATACAACGTCTTTACTTGGTGTAGGAGTGTGAATGGGTGAGGTGTAGCTGGAGAAAATCAACCGCCGATGCAAGAGGATGCACACAGATGCACGCCGATAAATTTTTACTTCAGTAGACTAGGAAACGCCATACTGTAGCCTTCACCGAATTAAAACCTTGTTTGATACTCAATCACGGCGCGACTATCATCTTCTAAGTTAGTAGAAGCGCGTATCCGTAATTCATCGTTAATGCGGTAATTTATCCCCCACTGAAAGGGGTCATTGGCAGTTAAAATCTTGATGCTAGAAATCGAAAACTTTGTAGAAATATCAACACCAGCTTCAGCCGCTAATTCTAATGTAGAACTACTTCTCCCTGCTTCGGGATTATCAGAAATTACAGTTGGGAAGATGCGAAATTCACTCAAACCAAAAGCATTGGCAATTTGATTAAATGTTGTTTGAAAGTTATTAAATACGGCGGAACCTGCAATATTAATTAAGCCTAATGTACTATCAGCACGTCCTTGAGTATCAATAAACCCACCGCCTAATAAAGCGACAATTTCGGTTTGACTGCGTGAGGGACTGCTGGTGAGTTCGAGATTTTCGTTGAGTTTACTAGCAGGCCCTTGGACTCTTGCTTCCACGCGCACACTTTCTAATGAACCTAAGCCGCCGATGGAATTGCTTCTGCTAACATCTGATGTTTGCACTGCATCTAGGACTTTGGCAAATAACCGCACATCTAAAATGGGATCACGGGGTGAGTCAGTCCGAAATGTGGCTGTATTTTTATAGCCACCCACTAAGTTAAATTGGGTGGTAAATAAATTCACGCCACCCTTTTGCAGCCGAATTGTCCCATTAGGTATAGGCTGATTTAAAGCGCCATTAACTTTTAAATTACCTGTAGCACTAAAGCTCAGAATTGGCGGACGAATAATTTGGATATTACTACCTAATGTTAATTCGAGATTATTTAATCTAGCGACATTAGCATTATTTCTCGCTTCGGGTTTATCTTGTTTATTAGCTTTGACAGCATCACTATTTGTCGCTTCATTAGTATTAGTTGATTCTGCTAATAAAACCTGACCATCAGATAAGCGAATTTGACCGCCAATCAGGGGATTTAAGGCTGAACCTGTAATTTGTAAATTACCACTGGCACCACCTTTATATAATCCTTTGAGATTTAAATTTAATTTTTCTAAATTAACTGTCAGGGGATTACTTGCGACTTCTCCATTATTAAAGACAGGAATTTCCCCAGCCGCGTTTACTTGACCCCGACTAAATCTGCCTTCAACACCTTCTACAACAATGCGGTCAAAATTGAAATTTATCTTGCCTGTGACTTGCCTAATTTTACCGGGTAAAGCTTGGGCGGCAAAAGTGGCATCTTTGACGCTGGCAATTCCGGTTAACTCTGGGCGTTGTCTGGTTCCCCGGACTGTTAAATCAATTTCACCTTCGCCTTTTTCAAAGGCTATTTGATCTGTTAACAGATTTAGTAGTGCTAATCCTTCATTGCGGACTTTGACATCTAAACTAATTTCATTACTGGCGGGGGCGGTAGTTGCAAAGGGTAATTGATAAGGAATGCTGCCACTAATATTAACTGGTTCTGGCCCGGCAACAGAGACATTACTACCAAAGTTCAAGCGACCATTGATATAGCTAAAGCTGGCGGTAGCTGCTTCTACTGGCTTTTGATTCAGGGTTCCATCGGTAATTTCTAATTCGCCTTGGGCTTGGGGATTAGTTATTCCACCTGCTAAGGCGGCGGAACCATTCAAATTACCTGTGATATCAATTGGAAGTTTGACAAAGTTATTAATTAAGGCGATGGGAAAATTATTAACTCGTAACTGACCTGATTGGTCTTTACCGCCGACATTACCTGTGAAAGCTAAAAGACTATTATCTAACTCTATGCGTAACGGGCGTAACTGCAAGACACCATTTTCAAAGCTACCTTGGGCAATGATTTGTTTGGCATTGTAGTAGTGATCGCCTTCGCTTTCTTTACCCCAGGTAAAGTTCTGTCCGTTAATATTAAACTGTACTGATAACCCGTTGGCTGTGGCTGTATCTAAGGCAATATCGCCGTTAAAGGTTCCCTGCAAGTCTGCCAGTTCTGGTAATAAATTGTTATCCCGCCGTTGTTGTTGCTGTTGTGCGAGTTCTGCTTCAATTTCGTAAAAGCGGCGCAGTTGATCAAATAAAGATCGATTGGGTAAACCGCGAGAGTTGGTAGTTAAATCGGCGGCTGTGCCGTAAGCTGGTTCTGATAAACCACGCTGAAAGTCTTGGATTTCAAATATTTGGGCAACGGCTAATACATCTTGGATTTTGCCTTGGCTGATGTTGATTTTGCCTTGGAGTTGCGGCCCTTTGGGACTTTGACCCAAACTCCCCGCAAAGGCATAAATACTGTTACCTTTGACAAATTTACTACTGGTGAGTGTGGCTTTACCATTGGCAAAGCTGAATTGGGCTGTTAATTCGTTGCCTTGAATGCGTCCAATTTTTGGAGATGCGATCGCTAAATTACCATTGGCGGCAAATGTTTGTTGATTAACTTGCAAGTCGCCACTAATTAACCCAGCTACCGTACCTGTACCTAAGCGCAAAGCTGGTGGTACCGGTACATTCAAGATTTGTAAGGGGAATTTCTGTACATTCAAGGCGATGTTATTGCCTTGAAATTGTCCTTTGGCTGAGGCATCTTGCCACTGTATAAAAAAGGATTGGGGGCGATTCTTGCTGTCTAAATTGAAGGCGATGCGGTCTCGATTGCCCATTAAATTTAAGTTCAAGCCGCGCCCTTGGGCAGAATCAATGCTACCTGTTAACAGTGATTCAAAAGCAATGTTTTGTACTACCAAGTCCCGTAAGGCAATTTTGCCACTGACGTTTGGTAAGGGTAACTTGCCTGTAACTCTGCCGTCAAAATCTACCTTGCCTTTCAACGCCACTTGATTAGGCAAATTAATTGGTAACTGTTGCAAATTATAGTCCTGGGCTTGGACATTTAAATTTAAGGCGGTAATTTCTGGGATGCCTGCTTTCTTGGCGTTGGCTGTGATGTCTCCGGTGACATTTAAACCAGGGGCGGTGAGTTGATTAATTGCTAGTTTCTCACCATTCCAAGCGATCGCAGCTGTTAATGGTCGTTCTAAACCGGGCAAACCTTGGGATAACTCCACTTTCCCAGAGGCATTCAAATTAGCTAACGTTGCCGAACCCAGCGCCCCAGCGACTTGTAATCTACCGCCCAATTGCCCCCGCAATTGCTGATTCAACTTGGTTAACTGCACATCAGCCGCATCCAAGATGGCTTGATAGCGTCCTTGATTTACTTGAATATTCGTGGCGGTAATTGTCCCCCCGGCAATATTCAACTTGCCTTGACCACTAGCTTGAATGGTTTGGGGTTGGAAGGATGTCACCGAACCAGCCACGTTTAATTGACCTGTTAAATTGCCTTGGAATTGGGGCGGGACGGCTGCTAATTTTTGCAAGGGTACATTATTCGCTGCGACTTGTGCCTGATAACGACCGTCAGCCACGCGAATATTAGATGCAGCGATTGTCCCCCCTGCCACATTCAATTTAGCTTGACCACTGGCTTGGATGGTTTGGGGTTGGAAGGATGTCACCGAACCAGCCACGTTTAATTGACCTGTTAAATTGCCTTGGAATTGGGGCGGGACTTTGGTTAAGCGTTGAACTGGTACATTGTTAGCTTGAATCTGCGCTTGATAACGACCGTTATTAACTTTGATATTTGCGGCATTAATTGTCCCCCCAGCAACCGTTAACTTGGCTTGACCACTGGCTTGGATAGTTTGGGGTTGGAAGGATGTCACCGAACCAGCCACATTAAATTGACCAGCTAACCGACCGCGAATTGGTGAAGTTTTGGGTGTGAGTTCTTGGACAGCCAAATTATTTGCCACTAACTGCGCTTGATAATTGCCATTGGCGAGTTGAATATTGGTGGCTGTAACTATCCCACCTGCAACGCTAAAGTTAGCTTTGCCACTCCCACGCAGCGTTTTTAAGCTGAGGTTATCTCGGTTCCCTGCAATTTGGAAGGTTCCCGCCAAGCGCCCTTGCAAAGCTGGGGGTGCTTGTTTGAGAATACGTCCTACGTTGATATTATTGGCAACTAATTGGGCGGCAAAGTTTTGGTTTTGGAGTTGGACACTGGCAATGGCAATTGTCCCACCCGCAATCTGCACTGCTGCCCCTTGACTCCGAATTGATGTCAGTTGAAATGGCCCGCTAGTCCCAGCTAAAATCAACCGCCCGTTAAATTCTGCCCCATCCAAGGAAACGTTTTGCAGTTGATTTTTATTTACAAAGGGTTCTAACTCTACACCATCACCTGTGACGACGGCTTGCCAACGTTCTTTGGCATAAGTACCCACCGCCCGGACTACCCCGCGACCAACTTTCAGGGCGACATTTTGGAAGTAGATAGTGCGATCGCTGGCAATGATCAATTCCCCTCTACCTGGGTAGGTGGCTTGGGGTACTTGCCACTGTACAGCCGTTCTCACGTTGGTAGGCGTACCTGTAACTTGGGCGGTGGCGGCGACTCTGCCAATGCGGAAAGTCGGGCTGGAATTGTAGATTTTAGCGATCGCATCTCCCGCTAAATTCTTGGCAGTAAAAGCCAAATTCAATCTTGGACTTTTACCCACCGATATTTGACCGCCCCCAATAATTGCCCCACCTACCGTAGTTTCGCCTTGAACATCTCGCAAGGTTAACAAGGCATCATTCGCCGAAAATTCAAACTTACTCGTAATACTTTTAAAGTTAATTTTATCAATCCGAGCCGTGTTAATTGTGGCAACCGCACCAGAGAGAATCGGGTTTGTTGCTTTGCCTGTAATTTGGATATCCGCTTTCAGTTGCCCCGTTACAGGTACAGGTAATTTCAACTTGAGTGTACTTTGGGCATTGGCGACACTCACTGTTTTAATTCGCCCAGTTAACTGAAGGCCTGTTTTACTATCAATAATGCCGTTGGCAACTACAGGAATTTTGCCGTAGTTGGTATTGAGGTTATCCAGCCAGATTTCTGTCCCTTTGAAGTAAATATCCCCTTCTGTATTACTTAATAGTTGGGGGACACGGGGAATTTGCAGCGTCACTTTTTCTAAATCAGCACTGCCATACAATAAAGGAGTTTGTTCGGGCGCAAGTTTAACTTGCAAGTCGCCATTCACTTTCCCTGCTTGCAAATTCAGGGGTAACTTGACCAAACTCGTAACTGTGGAAGCGAGTAAATCTTGTCCATGCAACCTGATGTCAGCCACTAGCGTTTTTGGGCGGAATTGTCCTTTAACTGCCACATTCCCACCGCTTTCTGCTTGTCCCGCCACATAAAAATTCACCAGTTGGTTATTCTCCAACAGTTGGGCAGAACCGTTAAGTTGAGCAAATGTTACTACCCCTCTTTTCTGTTGACCGAGTAGGTTCACTTTGCCATTCCGCAACCGCAGATGAGCTAAATCCGTTTTAATTAATCCGCTTTTACCAGGTGGTGCAATGGTGGTTGTAATCCAACGTCCTTGACCGTCCTGTTCAATGTAGACATCAGGGTTAACCAAGGTGACATCCAACTTCAACTGACGGTTAAAAATTAATTGCCACAAATTAAAACCCACTTCGACAGCCGCCACTGCTGCTTTATCGGGGTCTGTAGGTGTGGCAGGAATTTCCGAAGCCCCAAAATTGACACCTGTGAGGGAAAAATTGGTTACTTTCCCCAATTTGACGGGACGGTTAATTGTATTGGTAAGGCTTTGTTCTGCTAACGGTGCTAACTCTTTTTGGATAAAACTTTGTAACCGCCAAATCCCTAGAATCAGTCCTACTAACAAGACTCCTAACAACGGAATGCCAGCCCGACTTAAAATCAGCAACCACATCCGCACACGGGTACGGGATTTAATTTGACGTTCTGGATGGCGAGAGTTAGTCATGTGGTTTCACTCTATACTTGCTGAACCTAGGGGGAACGTGACTGGCACTAACAGCATATTTGTTCACTATGCCAAATTCCAGGAACCAAACTAATTTTAGACCTGGGAATTTGCAAGACCTTGGTCAACTCATTTTATTCATAGGAGTTGGGGGTATATTCAATTAAATTTCCGACGATCTGGAAAGTTGGGTGAATAAATAGAGTTCAAGGCTGAGGGAATCTACAGAGAAAGAAGTTACAAAATCCCTGTCCATCAAAATCATTTACCCACATCAACTAATTTGTTACCACTTAGATTTTAAAGGTATTAAGAGTTTCATTTATTTAAGCAATTTCACTATAAAGAAAATTAATTTTTTTGACTGTAAGCCGAAAAATCTCAAATATTGCCTGCTACTATTTATACTATATTTTTAGCGATTCATAAAGATGTAGTAAAGACTGTCAGTACGGAGACAGATGATCAAGTTCAAAGCCTGTTACTATCGTTAACTGGTCTGCTAGTATAACTAACGCTAATGCAAATGCGGTTAGATTAATCTGTATGAGGTACATTTCTCTAGCCCCTCTCCCCTTAAAAATTGTTACCATCTTCTACCTTTATAAAATGCCTTCAGATTCCGCAAAGTTTCGCAACCGTGGCAGACATTGACGCTGATAAAAGCTACTCAGGGTAGGAACAGGTAAGCCAAATTCCTCTGAGAGTTCTTTCCAGCTAACTTCCGGTGGTAAGCGTTTGAGAATTAATACCTGGCAGTTTACGTCTGGGCGACCTTTAACGTAAGTACCCCGTAATTCGCCATCTGCATCTATTTTTGCCCATATTTCCACGTTTTCGAGAATCGGCGGTACTTGGGGTGTCGCTTGGAGATTATCAGTTAAATCAACAATGTCTCCATTTCCACCTTGCCAAGACTGGCGCACTTGCAGAGGAACTGTTAAGGCTTGTTCTCGATGATAGTTGAGGTAAAAGTCTTGGAGTCTGCGTTTGAGATAGGCATTCAGCCAAGTTACTACAGTCCCATAGCTGGGGTCATAGGTTTGACCTGTTAAGCCATCACAAATGTTACGACAGAAATATAACCAAGTTTGTTGCAATGCGTCTTGATAATAGGGAGTACTTTCTCGCCAAAGTCTACCGGAAGTTAAACGGATGATTTTGGTCAGCAGCTTTTGACGCTGTGGACTTCCAGGGGGATAACCGCAGGCTTGAATGACTAAGTTGCGTAACTCTTCATCGAGTTCCATGATGGCAATTTTGACGAAAAAATAGCAAGAATATACTAAGTATTGCTTACAATTACATCCAAATATTAACCTGATGTTATGAATTGGCCATCTTAATGGATATAAGATTCCATATTTATTTAGCTTCTCAAATCAATGTTTTAGGTGGGGTTGCTTAAAAAAGCAATCATTTCCGCACACCAAGCCAGCCAAGCCTTTTCCGTCTGAATACCACAACGGAGAGTGACATATTGAAATTTCAATTCATCTGGTAATTCTTGGGGTTGAAGAAAGAACTTTTTCTCAATTTCTTGATAGACTGCTAACCTTTGTTGATGTTGACTTTGGTGAGTTTCGAGTTTTGTCAGGATAATTTCACGGTTTACTAAATACCCAGCATATAGCTTGATAAGTAAATCACTTTTAAATGGGGTTGCTGTTTCGGCTGTCGCAATCCATTCACATAATTGCTGTTTACCTAAGTCTGTAACTGAGTAAATTTTTTTATCTGGGCGATTTTCTTGCAAGACTTTTTCAGCTTGTAGCCAGCCTTGTTCTTCTAAGCGATTTAACTCTCGATAAATCTGCTGAAAGCTGGCTTCCCAAAAAAAACCTACTGAACCTTCTACAGATTTATCAAACCTTTTAGCCAAGTCGTAACCGCTACAAGGGCTATTGATCAACACTGACAAAATTGCGTGGGCTAAAGCCATAGTTTTTTGTTGACATATTCACATAGTTGAATATATCATGTTGATTATATTCAACTATGTGAATAATAACTTAGTTGAATATAATCAACATTCAGAGAATTTAGCCATGACAACAATCATGCCAGGACGCTTCACCGCCGAAGTAGACTCACCATTTGTAGTTTTCTTGATTGGGATGCGTGTTAACCAATTTTGGTCTTTTTCTAAATGGCTACCGGTGGCGCAAGCAATGACTCCAATGCTAAAAACCTTAAAAGAGCATCCCGAAAAAGGCTTTTTGGGTGGAGAACAGTTTTTTCAGGTGTCTCCCTTATCGGCGTTGATGGTGTCATACTGGCGATCGCTTGCAGATTTAGAAAATTTTGCTCGCAATCCTTCGGATCTGCATTTACCCGCTTGGCAACGCTTCAACAAAGCCGTTGGTAACGATGGCAGTGTGGGGATTTGGCACGAAACTTACATCATCGAACCCGGACACTACGAAGCAATTTATGGCAATATGCCAGCTTTTGGTTTAGCTGCGGCGACAAAACTTGTTCCCATCACCAAACGCACTGATACAGCCAGAGCCAGAGTCGAAAGAGTCAAACAATTTTAAATGGAAAAAGTTCTGAAAGGACAAAATTTTACCTTGATCTGCACAATGATGGCGACAGATAGAAAGCCAAAAATTTATTCTTGGTAACTCTGTCACCATCCCTCATGGAATCTAGGAGCCTAAATCTATGACAAGCTTTCGCTCAGAAGATGTACAGCAAATTCTTCAGCGAGCAATGGCTGATCAGCAAAAAGACGAATTTTCGGAACAGCAGCTACAAGAAATGGCGGCAGAACTGGGTATTTCATTTATTAGCCTGCAAACAGCCCAACAACAATGGCAGCAGGAAAAAGAAATCATCAAACGGCGACAAAGGTCTAATGCTCACCGCCTACAAAAAATCAAACCACATCTGATTAGTTATCTTGTGGTGAATCTGTTTTTAATTGTGTTGAATTTAACAACTAGCCCTAGTTACTTCTGGGCAATTTACCCGCTATTGGGTTGGGGATTAGGTCTTGGTCTACATATTATCAGCATTTACCTGCAAAAAGATTAGAAATTGGGGAGTGGGGAGTAGGACAAATCAAGAGTTTGGGGGATGTGGAAGCTCACAAGTGTAAAAATTGTGATTAAAATAATTTAGCTTCCTCATCACTCAATTTTTAGAAATTGGTTTTATAATGCTCAACATTCGCTGTGAAGCTGTGTTAGACTACCCGGCAATAGCTGAGGTAAATAGATTAGCCTTTGGACAAGAAAATGAGGCTAATCTAATAGATAAAATTCGTCTTTCCGACCGCTATATTCCAGAACTTTCATTAGTGGCGGAAATAGATAATCTTCTAGTTGGTCACATTTTATTTAGCTATATTGACCTAGTAAATACAGAAAAAATCAAAGTAATTGGTTTAGCACCGTTGGCAGTTCATCCCCAATTTCAAAGACAAGGAATTGGCAGTGCCTTAGTAGCAGCAGGGTTAAAAATAGCCGATGACAGAGGAGAAGTTTTAGTAATTGTATTAGGTCATCCCCACTTTTATCATCGCTTTGGTTTTCAGCCTTCTGTTATTTATCAAATCGAGTCTCCTTTTCCCGTACCAGATGATGTTTTTATGGTGAAACCACTGCAAAACTATCAGCCAAAGTATACGGGAAAGGTGGTTTATCCAGCTATTTTTGATGAGGTTTAGACTCATCACTAAGCAGAATACTTGAAAAGTAAAAGACTTTAAATCTGTCCGATAAAGTCACGTTTAGCAAGTTCTAAACAGCAGTTACCAAAAATCACCTCCCATAGGTGCAGAACCAACTATAAAATCAAAGTTGCCTTCACCCTTGCTATTTTTAAGTGTTTCGAGAATTTTTTTTGAGTTATCGTAGGGGCCACTAACAAAGCATGGTTTTCCGTTACGTCCACATTCAATGCGTATTTTTCCATCCCAGTTTCCGACGTGTGAGCGTGATTTTTCAAAGTCTTTGTGTGGTTTAAATCCTAAATTTTCGGCATATTCGCAAGTACTAAATATTATTCCAGCCGCAACTTCAAGCGGAATCTCTTTTGGTGTTTGGGGAAATGGCTCGAATAATAGTTCGACAAAGTTTTTAAATTCTTGTCGGTCTAATGTACGTGGTGGGATTGTATCTTTAATACCCAGGCACCAAACATCTAAAAGATAGCTACAAACCGTGATTTGATTGTATCGAGCTTCTCTGGCAATCACTACTAATCCTAAGCCACGCTCAATATCATCATTTTTCTTTGCTGGGATAATTTTGGTTAACAGATTTTTGATAACATTCTCTGATGAGTTGTGAGGCAATAGTTGGAGCAAATTTTCGCTGGCTAAACACTGGTATACAGGGTTTAGTTCTCCTGAAGCTAATCTATCTAATGTAGTTTGCTGCGCTTGATTTTGAATTGCGGCATTAACCTCTGAAACTTTAATCCCTAATTTTCGGGCTATTTGTTTGGGTGTTAAATTCAATGCCCTTAAATCGTTGATTTCTTGTTGATGTATTTCTGACATAAATTACTACTTTCTACAAACACCCTATGCAGAAATATTAAATCAAATATTGCTTTTATAATTTTAAGTTAGTCAAAAAAGTACACAAAGCATTACCAAATAATTGCTCACTATCGGCTTATTATCGCTTTCATCACCATACTTCAACCCATCCATTTAACCCAATCAGTAGCCACTGCGTTACTTTGGTTCTCAAAACAACCCAGTGGCTTGAATTCATAGAATTTTAGATTCTAGATTAAATGTAAAGTCTCAAGTTTTTTTACCTTTGACAGTCTTATTCCAGCCTGCCAATAAATTAGGATAATTTGCTGGTGTGGGGAACATCTTTTGTAAGCCAGCTTGGCGTAAAGTGGCTGATTCTTTGCTTAAGTTCCACAGCGTTTCATAGAAAAAGAAAGAGACACCAGCAAAGTTGCGATCGCGTACTTTTTGTACCTGGGTTTGAATTTGGTCAATGGGGACATTTTTGTTCTTCAATCCAGTTATAATTCCAATACTCACAGGTATGTGACTACGCGCCGCTTTCACCTCTGGATATTCTAATTCTTTGATAAATACATTCAAATCATCTCGATATATCTGCAACACCAATTCTTCCACTAGCCCCAGACGTTCCCATTTTTGCCAGTCGGCTAAAAAGTATTCGTAAGAAAAACGCTGAGGATTAGGTGCTACAGACACTAAGCAGTTCTTTTTCGTGGTTTTAATCGCTGTAAATACCCGCTTCATAAAATCGGTGATTTTATTGGCTCGCCAGCGCACCCATTCTGGATCTTTGGAATTTTTCGAGGGTGCTTTGCCACCATGTTCTTTTTTATAAAGTGCCACTGTATAAGCATCGTAGCCTAATTCTGAAGGCAAGCCAAAATGGTCATCAAATTGAATCCCATCAATGTCATAATTGCGAACAATTTCCACGATTAAATCTTGAATAAATTTTTGAACATCTGGGTGGAAGGGATTGAGCCAAACTCGATCATGTATACCTTCTTTGACAATTTTTGTACCGTTGCTGCGACTGGTTAGCCATTGGGGACGGTTTTTGGCTAATAAAGAATCAGCAGGAGCCATAAAGCCAAATTCAAACCAAGGAATCACCGTTAGCCCTTGTTTATGTCCTGTATCAACAATTTCTTTGAGCATATCGCGCCCTTGCAACCCTGGTGTGGGATCAAGCGATCGCCCAATAACTTTCGCGGCTACTTTGCTGGGATATAATGTATATCCCCAATTCCACACCGCCGGATAAACAGTATTGAAGTTTAATTCATCCAGCTTTTGTAGAGCATTCTTGAGACGGTTGCGTTCAAACAACACATCACTATCAATATTAGTTAACCATACTCCCCTTAATTCTGAATTTGCTGGCAGGTTTTGTGCTGCAATGGGAAACGAAAGTAGGAATGTAGCGATCGCGCTGAGAACAACCATAACGCCAAAGAAAGCTTGTTTGCGACTTTGACCCACATTCCAAACCACTACCTCAACACACCGCTTGAGAAATCTTTTCATATTTGGTTACAAACAACAGAAAATATGGACAATTGACTGGCATACCCCAACAGAAGTTGCTTACTCATCTGCTAAAACAAAGTACAAAGTGCTGATTATAAACCAGTTACACCCCTACACCCTTAAACCCTTACACCCATTTTTAACAGACAACCTTCGTGCCTCAGTCCTATCTTGCTTTCATGACATTGTAACTATAGTTACACAAAGCCTTATCTATCATCTGTATACAAATCTTAATTTTTTTCCCTAATCTTGGAGGTTTAGGAGTATGCTATTTATTATCAGCAAAAAATTCCACTTATTCCTAACTCCAAAAATGTAATATAAATAACTCTTAATTAAGTAACTTCACTATAATAACTATCTATTTTGAATATCAAATGCAGGGTATGTAATGAATACTACCAGTAATTCCCCAGAAAACTTAGGAAATAATGCAGCCGCAGCAGAGAGGTTAGCAAGAGCAATTAAGGTTGCTGCTGGAGAATTTTCTTTGATACTAGTCTGTTGTGACTCTATCTCTAAACGACAGCAGATATTAAAATTTGTCAAAGAATCGTCATCGGTAGCTATCCAAGAACTTATCTTGTCCCCTACAGATGAAACACTTTATACGACAATCACTAATAATATTGGTCTTTCTCATCCTCAAGCTTTGATGGTGCATGGTTTAGAATCAGTCGTAGCCATTCCGCAACTGCTAATTAGTACGAATCTGATGCGTGATGAGTTTCGCAAAAATCTGCATTTCCCCGTAGTACTGTGGGTTAACGATGAAGTTCTCAGTCAGCTTGTTTGGTTAGCACCAGATTTAAAAAACTGGGCGGCTACTACTATTAGATTTGATGTTAATAACCCTAAATTAGTTGAAAATCAAGTTTTATGGGCTTAACAAAGCCGAGTATTGCATGAGTTATTCTGCAAAAATTTGTTCTCGCAAAAACTCACTTTTTTCTTGAGATAAACGATAAATTCCCGGTTCCGCTTTGCCAATTAAATGACCTTGTACATAACTAATATCTAATTTTCTCAATTGACATAATTTCACTGGCGAAGTCTTATCTAATCCCTCAACAATAATACTGGCAGGATTGAGTGGATTGGTAGATGAAACTATCTGTTGAACAAAATTGATAATCACACTCACTGGTTCACGATGCAGAATTTCTCGATCAATTTTGACATAAGGCGGGTTAAGTCCGGCTAATCGAGAAACTGAAGCATAACCTACACCAAAATCATCAATTCCAAATTTAATTTTTAACTCTTGGACATATTTAGATAATCTCAATTTAAATGTATCTAATGGCGATAGCAGTTTGACTCCATCCTGATACATAGGTAAATCAGCTTTCTCGGAAATTTCCAAAATTAGTTTTCTTGCTGGAATTTGATTGCTTTTTCCTTCCTTGACAATTTCACGCACAGTTTCAAAATAAGCTGTTCGCATCAAAGATTCTGGATATACATTCACAGACAAAGGTAGTATCTCATAGGCTCTATTTTGTTTGGCTTCTATCAATGCTTTTCTGTAGCTATCAGCCGCTAATCTGAGGAGAAATTTATCTAACTCTATGGTAAACTTACGTCCCCACAACTCAGCAGCATAAAATAAATCTACAGGCGCAGTTAAACTATCTGGGTCACGGGCTAAAGCTTCCCAGCCACTAATTGAAAATGTGTCTAAATCAAGAATTGGCTCAAAATAGATAATAATTTTAGCCAGGCGATCGCAGAAAAGACTAAATCTTTTCTCATAAAAAGAAATTGGGACAAATCCATATACTTTTTTTAAGTTATCCAGAATGGATGCTTCTACTCTGGCGGATTGGAGATAGAATTTTTGACTAGATAAGTAGAAACTAGAGATAATCGTACAGTAAGCATCACTGAGTAAGTAAGAATCTCGCAGTAAACCACAGACTAAAATAAATTCATTATCTAATGTATCTAAAGGTATTAAGATAAAGGCTTTAGATACTGATGCTTGTTCATCATAGTGGATTCTAAAAATTCCATGATGGTCTGAAGTAAATATAGAGTTAATGGGAAGATTCGCCAGGATTTTATTTTTAATAATCTCAGCATAATCATCATCATCAATAACTTCGCTAAAATGACTCTGTGCTTTAATATCCCAAACATTTTGATGGTTAGCACGGCTCATGACAAACACTAAATCTGCATCGGAAGTTAATCTGATGATTTCTAGAATAAAATTTTGAATTACAGGAGTTTCTTCTTTATATTTAGATAAAAGTCTCTCCGAAAATTCGTCTAATTTAGTAATTAACCTACTAATAAATGACTCAAACGGCTGTAATAGACTGGGGATAGGATTATAGTACCTATCATTGTTGAGTTTACTGGAATATTCTAACTTAATTTCTCCGATTTTAATTTTACTATGAGTTGTTCCTAAAACATGGGGAGGATGACATTTAGCTTTTGCTAAAATAATTTCAAAACCCTTATCTCGCATGACAATAATTTTAGGATTGAGATTCGGTAAGAATTCTTGTATCTTACAACTAGCATATTCATGGAGTTCTAAGATTGATATTTGTCCATCTCTATTCAAATCCCCGGCTCCTGTTTCGATACCTTCTATTAAATAACGAGTATAAACAGATAGTTCCGCCCCTTCTTGTTCAAAAGAATATTCAGTACAACTAGAAGATGCAAGCACAACACGCCCTTCTGAACCTAGTTGTCCTTGCAAATCAATAGAATTATCATTTTTTGCAAATAAAATTGGGTCGAATGCTCCACTAAAACAGCAGTCTAAGATAATTACCTGACGTTTGGCTCGACTACGTTTCATAACTTCATGGATAAAACTAGCTGGAACTGCTGTAGACCTAACTAATTCTCCTTTGGAGTTTTTCTTGGTTGCGCGGGTTGCAAAATATAAGTTACCCGCATCATCTTTAATACCATGACCAGAAAAATACAAAAGAATTAAATCTTCTTTTGTTCGTTCTGAGAAAAGTGCTTCAATTTCATATTGCATTATCTGAGGATCAGGATTTTTTAAGCTTTTTAACTCATGAAAATCTCCCATCTCAGGATCTTGTAAAACTCGACGTAATGCTTCAATATCTTTCCCTGCTGCTGGAAGAGGATTTAATCCAGGTTCGTATTCATCAACACCGATTAGTAATCCTATTTTTGCCATATTAATGCCACTATGACGAGTGTTAGCAAGAAGAATGAAAATGCTTACTCAATTGTTGTTCGCAGTCATTTTCTTTGTCTGTTACAAGTTCTGAATTAGCTTGAATAGCTATTGATATTTATCTCCGGTAAAATAATAAATTAGATGCTTATATGTCAGCTTTATCTAAGTAATTACCCTTGGATGGCGGGGGTAAAACGACAATATTACTTACTAAAAATTGGTATCAAAGGATTCTGTAACAAATGTTTACGTTGGCTGATGTAAACGTTAAAAAAGAAAATTATATTAGCAACTCAAAAATACTGATATTAAAAAATACGTTTTTAGCTTCTCTATACTAGATTTCAGCTAAATCTTGGTCATGTTAGCTCAAGTATAAAATCTTGCTATTTCAGCCCGGTAAAAATTTTTTGCGTTTTTGTGCGAAACAAAAAACATCCAGCTAATCAGCAACACCTAGAAGTGTTTCTCATTTTGTGAAATTTGGATAAAGATTAAGGAACAAAGTATTACTATCCCTGCGTCTCTGCTTATGTCTGCTTTTGATGACAGACCTTTAGAAAATTCCAAGTTTATAAGTAGATGGATAAAATTCGCATTTCGACTCCGCTCAATGCTCAATAAGCTGATGAGAATAAGGTTAATCATATTGGTCACTGAGCTTTGCCGAATTGTTGAACTTGGTAATCTCAAGTCAGGTTTAATTTAGTACTTCTACTTATAATTTGGAAACTGAGTATTTTGTTGTCATTAATTACTAAATTTTTGGTTATTAATTCCTTAAATATTCACAAAGAAGGCATTTTATTTAGGAAAGATATGCGAAAAAATCAACATATTGCCAATCAAGCGAGAATTTTGACAGCCTTAGTTTTGACTAGTATTTTGTCTGTTGGTAGTGGGCTAACGTTGATTAAAAGTGCCACAGCAAATCCAGCTAGTTTTTCGGCAACAACTACAAATGAAGTTTACGCAAATAAAAATCAATCTAATAACTTACCCACGTTAGTTACTAATGCAGTTCTTCAAGATGTGGTGAGCAGAAATGGTGGCTCTAGGAGAAACCTGCAAGTTATTAATTATAGTCGTAAGACTTGGCGTAATGGTTGTTTGGATCTACCACGACCGAATGAATTTTGCACTCAAGCATTAGTTCCTGGCTGGTTGGTTGTGGTATCGAATGGTGAGCAGAAATGGACTTATCACACTAATAATAATGGGCGTTCTTTGCGTTTAGCTTTAGAAACTAATTCGTCACAGAAAAAATTGCCGAAAAAAGTGAGGGATGGAGTTTTACAAGAGGCGCAAGCAGTTTCAGGCTTATCAGTGCGATCGCTATCTATCCTCAA
This sequence comes from Nostoc sp. FACHB-190, assembly GCF_014696905.1. NCBI lineage: Bacteria > Bacillati > Cyanobacteriota > Cyanophyceae > Nostocales > Nostocaceae > Nostoc > Nostoc sp. FACHB-190. Next base: position 16,966 of record NZ_JACJQW010000051.1, on the reverse strand, counting down.
TTTTACCGCCAAAAATTGGGCAGATGGTTGCGATCGCTCCACCCCTCCTTATCCTTGTGACCCCATATCAGTTAATGGTTGGCAAGTAACCGTAGGCGCAGCAAATCAGCGTTGGGTGTTTTTATCAGATAACGATGGTTCGCGCGTCAAACTGGCTTCAAGTGAAAACCAAACTAACACAGCTCAATCAATTCCCATTCCCGCCAATGAATTACCTCCACCATTAGATCAAGGTGTAGTCTTCCGCCAAATTTCTAGCGGTGGTTTTGCTGGGAGAACCTACCAAACAGTATTACTCAATGATGGTCGCGTGATTCGAGTGCGTATTGGTGATGCGAATGATTCTGAACGCAGTGTCAAGCAAACTTCACGCCGACAACTGCAACAATTTCAAAATTTACTCAAACGTACCCGCAAGGAATTTAACAACCGCAGTTATCCCGCACCCACAGGTGCAGCAGATTTTATTACCTATACTCTTACCAGCAGACAGGGTACTGTGCAGTATAACGATATTTCTCAAAGCAACTTGCCTCAAGATTTACAGCCAGTAATTAAAGCTTGGAATCAACTGTTGGCTAATAGTCAATAGTCCAGGACTGTGTAAGCAGGGAGCAGGGGAAAAAAAATACCTTCTCTCGAAAATTGGATAATTTGTTTTCTTTATTTTCTACAAGTCCCCAACCTCAATCTAACTCCCGCCGTCCTTCTAAGGCTCTGGCTAAGGTTACTTCGTCGGCGTATTCTAAATCTCCGCCTACAGGTAAGCCAAAGGCAATGCGTGTCACTTTTGTAAAAGGTTTCAGTAGTTGACCTATATATAGTGTGGTGGTTTCCCCTTCTACGCTGGGACTAATTGCTAAAATCACTTCCTGGGGTTTTTGCTGACTCACCCGCCGCACTAAGGGTTGGAGATTTAATTGTTCTGGGCCAATTCCATCCATCGGCGAAATTACTCCACCCAAAACATGATATTTACCTTTGTATTCGCGGGTTTTTTCCAGTGCAATTACATCACGGGAATCAGCAACAACGCAGATAGTTTGATTGTCGCGGTTGGGGTTGCGGCAGATTTCACAAACTGGTTCCGCAGATAAGTGAAAGCAGACTGAACATAAACCTACTTGCTTTTTGGCATCAACCAAAGCCTGCGCCAGAGCTTCTACTTCTGCTTCTGGGCGCTTTAAAATGTGCAGAGCCAGTCGCTGGGCTGATTTGGGGCCAACTCCTGGTAGGCGTTGCAACTGCTCAATTAACCGTGCTAGGGGACGTGCGTAAACCGTGGTCTTATCTCCAGAATTGCTCAACCTTAACTATGATGACATAGGGTGAAAGGGAGTAGGGAATGGGGAGTTGGGAGTAGGGGGAAGTGTGGGGAGTGTGGGGAGTGTGGGGAGTGTGGGAAATGACCAAGGACAAATGACTATTGACTCTTGACCATTGACTTTTGAGACAACAATGGTTGAGCCGATCGCAATACTGCTTCTAATAAACCAGGAAATAACAATTCTAAATCTTCGCGCCGCAACTGATTAATGTGCTGGGTTCCTTCTTTATGGGTCAGGACTACTCCTGACTCTCTCAGAATCTTAAAGTGGTTGGACATGGTAGACTTGGCGATCGCAAAATCAAAATCCGCGCAGCATTGCTCCCCTTTACTTGCTAATAATCTCACAATCTCTAGCCGCACTGGGTCGCCCAAGGCATACAACACCGCCGGTAATGATATGTCTTTTCTGTCTGGATGATATAAAAATCTCATACTTGTATTATCTCTTAAACTAGCGTATATTTTAATTATTCGATAAAATCGAATAAACGAATTAAAACAGGAAGGCAATTATGTCATCCGTTACAAATGTTACAGAAGCCACATTCAAGCCAGAAGTTTTAGAAAGTGAGGTTCCAGTTTTAGTAGATTTTTGGGCTCCTTGGTGTGGCCCTTGTCGGATGGTTGCGCCAGTAGTCGATGAAGTTGCCAATGAATACGAAGGACAGATAAAAGTAGTGAAGGTGAACACCGATCAAAATCCTACTGTTGCCAGTCATTATGGAATTCGCACCATACCCACACTCATGATTTTTAAGGATGGGCGACAAGTAGATACGATGGTTGGTGCAGTGCCAAAATCTACATTAACTAAGACTTTAGCACAGCATATTCCACAGGAATAAGAGGGAGGAGTGTGGTGATGTAGGGGTGTGTGGGTGTGTGGTGTGTAGGGGTGTAGGGGTGTAAGGGTGTAGGGGTGTACGTTACTCATTACTCATCACTCACTACTCACTACTCATCACTCATTACTCCCACTTCGCTCAGTGTACGAAAAGCACTTCACCTGTAGAGGGGAAGCAATATGGATTTGAAATTAGATAATAAATCAGCGTTAGTTAGTGGTTCGACCACAGGTATTGGTTTTGCGATCGCCCAAACTTTAGCACAAGAAGGCGCAGCAGTAATTGTCAATGGTCGCAGTGAACAACGAGTCACCCAGGCGATTGACAAGATTAAGCAAACCAATCCTGATGCGAAAGTTACAGGTATTGTTGCCGATTTAGCAACACCAGCCGGAGTCGAGCAAGTTTTTGCTCAAGTTCCGCAAGTTGATATCCTGATTAATAATTTGGGAATTTACGAACCGAAAGCATTTTTTGAGATTACTGACGAAGATTGGCTGCATATATTGGAAGTAAACGTACTTAGCGGAGTGCGTTTAAGTCGCAAATATCTGCAAAAAATGTTGGCACAAAACTGGGGAAGAGTGATTTTTATCTCCAGCGAGTCTGGTGTTCAAATTCCTGTAGAAATGATTCACTATGGGGTGACGAAAACGGCTCAAATTTCTCTCGCCAGGGGTTTAGCAGAACTGACCGTTGGTACAGCCGTGACAGTAAATTCTGTACTACCAGGGCCTACACGTTCAGAAGGCGTTGAGGAATTTATTACCCAAATGGGGAAAGAAAAGGGAATCAGCGCCAGTGAAGTTGAGGCGGAATTTTTTCAAAAAGTACGTCCCAGTTCTCTTATCCAACGCTTTGCAACTAACGAAGAAGTCGCCACACTTGTAGCTTACCTTTCCAGTCCTCTGGCTTCCGCAACTAATGGTGCGGCTGTACGAGTTGATGGTGGTGTCATTCGGTCAATTTAGTGCTGAGTAATATAGCAGGGGAGAAGTGACAGGGTAAAAAGTCTGTTGCTATCTAAGTTTGATTATTTACCGATGTCCTAAGTATCAAGACTGACATCAATTTACTGCTGTCTTCTTCTGTCGATAGATATTTAAGTCCAATAGGTAAATATTTATCAATAGTTAAATCTGCCAGTCAGCAGGTAGCCAAATATATAATGCCTGTAACCTATCTTTCAGGGGAAAATCTCATGAATCCAATCACTCAAACAAAAGCTTTAGATGTACCTACCGCTATTCTTCAGCGTCGTTCGATCAAAACTTTTAAAACAGACCCCATTGCACCAGAATTACTCAAGCAACTGGTAGAGTTAACTGTAGCTGCACCCAGCAGCTTTAACATTCAAGACTGGCGGATTATTTTGGTGCAAGATGAAGCGCAAAAAGCAGCCTTAGCCGCAGCATCTTGGAATCAAAAGCAAGTTATTGAAGCACCTGTAACTTTTGTGTTTGCGGCTGATTTTACGGCTGGTGAACAAGATTTGACTCCAATTTTAGACCAGGGATTGCAAACTGGGGCTTGGAATGAAGGTACTGTCAACTACTTTAGAAATTCCATTCCACAGTTTCAAGCTGGTTTAGGAGACAAGCGCCGGGAATACGCCATCAAAGATGCGATTATTGCTTCTACTCATTTAGTATTAGCAGCTGAAAGCTTGGGGTTATCCACCTGCTTTATGAATGGCTGGATTGAAGACAAAGTAAAAGAAGTAATTGGTGCAACAGATGATCCAAATTTAGCGATCGCTGTTATCGTTCCTGTAGGTTATGCCGCAGAACCTCGCTTAAATCCCGGCCGCTTACCATTTTCTTACAACGTGTTCGTAGATAGAGTCGGTAATCCATATCAAGGGTAAAAATTAAGGGTGCAAGGGTGTGTGGGTTGTAGGGGAGTGTGGGTATAAGGGTGTGTGGGTGTAGGGGTAGAATTCTGACTCAGCAACGCCAGCCCGCTCAAGTCGGAAGACTCGCCCACGCGGCTGGCTCCTCAGCACTCACACTTCGACTGCGCTCAGTGTACAGCACTCAGCACTCAGCACTCAAATGGAGAATCAAATCATGATTGAGCTTTACTATTGGACAACGCCCAACGGTCATAAAATCACGATATTTCTGGAAGAAGCGGAAATACCTTATAAAATTGTGCCTATTAATATCGGTGCTGGGGATCAGTTTCAACCAGACTTTCTCAAGATTTCTCCTAACAATCGTATCCCGGCGATTATTGACCATGAACCAGCCGATGGCGGTGCGCCAGTCTCTATTTTTGAATCTGGGGCAATTTTGCTGTATTTAGCTGAAAAAACCGGGAAATTGATTCCTGCTGATTTCAGAAAACGAGTAGAAGTGCTGCAATGGTTGTTTTGGCAAATGGCAGGTTTGGGGCCAATGGCGGGACAGAATCATCACTTTAGCAGCTATGCTCCCGAAAAAATTGAGTATGCAATTAACCGTTATGTCAACGAAACGGGACGCTTATACGCAGTGCTAAATAAGCAACTGGCAGATAAAGAATTTATCGCTGGTGAATATTCTATTGCAGATATCGCCGCCTATCCTTGGATTGTGCCTTACGAACGCCAAAGCCAAAAACTAGAAGATTTCCCCAATATCAAACGCTGGTTTGAAACTATTAAAGCTCGTCCCGCCACAGTTCGCGCCTACGAAAAAGCCGAAGCTTTCAAAAATCAAGCTTTAGATGTGGAAAAATCCCGCAGTTTGTTATTCAATCAATCAGCAAACACAGTTGCAAATTAAATTATTGAGGGGTGTATGGGTTTATGTAAGGGAAAATCCCCGCTATCAACCCTTTACACCCATCTCAGCACTCAGCACTCAGCACTTTATACAGGAGAACTAAGTGGGTAGGTTAATAGGGCAAACAGATAAAACACCTGTTTCTTTGGGATTGTTGGGTGCTGCTGCTTTTATGGTAATTGCCGATGTGCGAGTGATAGATCCGCTACTGCATATTATTGCCAAGGAATTTAATGTTGGTGTGGGTAGTGCGGCGGTGATTGTTTCAGCTTATACCATTCCTTATGGATTATTCCAGTTAGTTTACGGGCCGTTGGGCGATCGCATCGGTAAATTAAAAGTGATTACAGGCGCATTAACAGCCTTTGCTGTGGGGACAGCCCTTTGTGCCTTTGTCTCGAATATTGCCCTACTTACCTTATTGCGGTTTCTCACCGGGGTGTTTGCTGCGGGGATTATTCCTATCACCTTGGCATATATCGGGGATAATTTTCCCTACACAGAACGTCAAGCCGCCATTGGTAAATATTTGAGTGCATTGGTACTGGGTCAAATTCTCGGCGGTAGTTTAGGCGGGATATTTGGCGAGTATATTAGCTGGCGCGATATCTTTTTAGTATTTGGGATTGTTTCTTTAGCGATCGCTGGTTTACTATGGCGAGGAACACGTAATTTTCGAGATGGAAATCGTTCTAAAGAGCGATTTAGTTTAGCAACATTCAAACCATATTACCAATTACTAACTCAACCAACAGCCCGGAAGGTAATCACCGCCGTATTTATTGAAGGCTTTTGCTTGATGGGAGCATTTGCTTACTGTGGTGCATTTCTCCGCGATAGATACGGCTTACCTTATGTAACCATTGGGTTTATGTTGAGTAGTTTTGGTTTGGGTGGCTTAATTTATAGCCGCAGTGTGAAGTGGTTAGTACAGCGACTAGGCGAAGTTGGACTGATGGGAGTTGGTGGCTGGTTAATGTGCATTTGCTTTTTAGCGATCGCATTATTACACAATTGGCTATTATTTATTCCCTTCTGCACCCTGATGGGATTAGCTTTTTATATGATGCACAGCACCCTGCAAACCCAAGCCACCGAACTCGCACCAGAAGCACGGGGTACAGCAGTTTCGTTGTTTGCTTTTAACTTATTTATCGGTCAGGGAATTGGTGCAGCCGTATTTGGTAGGGTGGTAGATAACTTTGGCTATGTACCTTGCTTTATCATTGCCGGAATTGTCCTCGCCTTACTCGCAACTTGGTTATTTACAAAAGGCAAAACTAATCAAGAAGAGGCAAGAGGTTAGTATTTTTACGCAAAATTTGCACTTCGACTGCGCTCAGTGTACAGCAATCAACACTCACACTTCGGTGACTTCGACTGCGCTCAATGTACAACACTCAACACTCAGTATGTCGAGTAGCAACACACATCAATGATAGGGCTGCTTGTGGTGAATCGGGATTGATCCCCGACAAAAATTGAGCAAAGCGATACTTCCATTCCGACTGGCCGTAATTACCCTCAAACGTTTCTGCACCCAAATGATGATTGTGTGGGTAAGTTTTGACAGTAAACCCAAGGGGTTCTAAAGTTCTGTGAAACATTTCTGCTGTGACTCCATCTCCCGGACGGTGATGAACTTCGGTGGCTAGTCCCCAACTTTGTTCTGCGGCGGAAGCATGACCACCGCGTTTAATTAGTCGATAAAGTCCTAAACGAAACTGCCATAACCACATACCCAAGCCTTGAAAATCCCAAGCACTGCGATGAGGGTCATGGTCTGTGATTAAAATTCCCCCAGGACGAACTAGACGCGCCGCTTCTGCTAACACCACATTCATGTGATCACAATGATGCAAAGTGGCATTTACCGCCACAATATCAGCAAAACCAGAAACAAACGGCAAGTTATGGGCATCTGCTAACACCGGGGTATAGCCAAGACTTTGTGCCATTTCCAGTCCGCCATAACTCACATCCACACCAATAAGTAATTTTGGTTTACCCCCAAGCGTGGCAAAGAGATTACCAGGGCCGCAACCGATATCTACTACAATTTTGTCATCCCAACTGCCCGTAGCGGCTTGCCAACGAGATTTGAATATATCGTTACGGTGACAAGCTTCAAAGTAGTTTTTTGCCCATTCAGGATGCCCAAAGTAATAACTATTGGCTTCTATTGCTAGGGTTTTTTGGGAGATGGGATAAGTTAAAATACTTTGTGCATCTAAGTCAGCATTAATGTTAGATGCCAGGTAAGGTTTGAGGGTGGAATATTCAACAGTTTTGATAACTATTACCTCCTTTTTACGTAATAAATTAAGAAAATTGCTCAACAAAAACTTAGCCGAGATATTTATTTGGCTGCAATTTTTGTATTCTGTAAAATCCGATTTACCTGGGCTGAACGCTGAACTTTAAGTTGTTGATATTACTTACTTCTTTTTACTTAACTTATCCTGTTTTTTCTACGTAAGTCTTCCGTAAAATCCCGCAATTGCCAGTTTTCATTATTTCTGCGGAAGGTTCATGAATTTAAGATTGAGGATTTTTTAAATTAAACAAAGTTGAGGAAAAGTACGTATTATAATTTGATGCTAAATCTTATACATATTTTGAGTTTATGGGTGTAAATTCGGGCATATCAGCAATTTTACAATTTTATGAGATGCAATTATCTGGGAGAATAACTTAAAGCAGATTTCAAATTCTTGAAGCTGTTGTAAAGCCAATTATGATGAATTAGTAATGCCCAAAGTTCAGGTTAACGGAATTGACATATTTTACGAAGTTAAAGGTACTGGCGAACCTGTATTGTTGATTGCTGGGTTTATGTGCGATCGCACTTATTGGTCGCTACTACTACCACACTTAGGTTCTCAGTATCAAGTTATTCGTTTTGATAACCGAGGTATCGGTCAAAGTTCCATTCCCAATAGTCCTTATAGCACTCAGCAAATGGCTCAAGATGCCGCCGCATTATTAGATATTCTTGGTATTAAAAAAGCACATATTATTGGTCATTCAATGGGTGGTCAAATCGCTCAGGAATTAACTTTGTTATATCCTGAAAAAGTTAAAAGTTTAATTTTACTTTCTTCTTTAGCTAAAGGTAATAAGCGATTTAATAGTTTAATTGAAACTTGGGGTAATCTTGCTGGAAAAATAGATTTAATGTTATATGAAAAGCTAATATTGCCTTGGATATTTACTGATGATTTTTACGCTATTCCCGAAATGATAGACCAACTAATTGAATGGGCAATTAACTATCCTTTTGCACCTACCACACAGGGAATATACCATCAAAGCCGCGCCATTATTAATCATGACACGACAGAGAGAATTAAAGATATTCATTGTCCAACATTAGTCATGGTTGGTAAACAAGATATTCTCACGCCTGTAGCCTTTTCAGAACAACTGGCTCAAAATATCCCTCAAGCTGAACTGCAAGTAATTGAACATGGTGGTCATGGTTTTTTAATTGAATCAACAGCAGCAGTTATTCAAGCTATACTCAAGTTTTTAGCGAAATTTCAGCAATAGGATTTCAGAGATTGTTGTATAGTTAATAACTTAAATTACTGATATTCATATTAAATAAATTATGGAAGACCTCAAACAAAAAATAGCCAGTTTCTCTAAAAAAGATTTGGAAGTGCGAAAAAATTGGTACTCGCCAGCAGCCGAGGCATATAACAAAGCTAGACCGCGTTATCCCAAAAATTTTATTGAGCAAGTTATCCAGCTTTCCCAGTTATCACCAGATTGCAAAATTTTGGAAGTAGGATGTGGCCCTGGAACAGCAACAATTTCCTTTGCTCAATTAGGTTATTCGATGCTTTGTTTAGAACCAAATCCAGATTTTTGTGAGTTGGCTAAACAAAATTGTTCCTCTTATCCAAATGTGGAAATTCAAAATACATCTTTTGAAGAATGGAGTTTACAACCTGAACAGTTTGATGCTGTTTTAGCCGCCAGTTCTTTTCATTGGATACCAGCAGAGATAGGATATCCCAAAGCGGCAAGTGCTTTAAAAGAAAATGGTCATTTACTTTTATTCTGGAATAAAGAATTACAACCGAGTTATGAGGTTTATCAAAGCTTGTCGGCAATTTATCAAAAACACGCGCCCTCTCTCGACCGTTATGAAGATTGGGAAGCCCAACAAAAAGTATTTCAAGAATTTGGCAATATATTAATTGATTCAGGCAAATTTCAAGATATTCAATTTGGGCAAGTGAAATCTGATATCGTTTACAGCACTGATGAATATTTAACGTTGCTCAATACCTATTCTCCTTATATTAAATTAGAGCCAGATATTAAAAAAGCTTTATTTGCTGAACTAAGTCAAATAATTGATCATGATTTTGGTGGGAGTTTGCTACTTTCGTATATTTCGGCTTTTCATATCGGCAGAAAAATTTAAAATTATCAAAACAGAATTCAGTAGTCAGGAGCCAGAATTTAGAATTGAATTCCGTGCAACACTTCTCCTGCCGGAGACGCTACGCGAACGGCAAGCTCAGTGCATCGCTGGTGGATAAATAAATGGGTTTAAAATCACTAATAATGCTTCAATTTAGTGGTCTTCAATTAGCGAAAAATTGCGCTGTAGTAGTGGGTCAGAATCTTCTACTAATTGATTCTGACTTCTGAATTCTTCTTCAAGCAACTTCTGAGAGTTTCTCTTTCAATCAGAGAGAGAATTTTTTTCACTTAACAACTGCTCTAATTCGGAAATTCGTGCTTGTAAAGGAGCCATCATTGCTTCAACTTCATTCATAGAATAGCGAATGGGAATGTGCTGGGGACAATTCTCACTGATGGCTTCGACATGGAACAGAATTACTCGCTCAATTTCTGCTGGGTAGTTGGGAACTTGGAGTTGCTCAATTAAAACAGCATCACCTTCAATATATTCGGCGGTTCCCCAGATTTTGATCCGTTTTCGATGGCGGTAATCCATTAAAAATAGAAATGCTTTGGCTTCTCCTGATAAGTTACCAACTGTGATATACTGCACGTTTCCAGAAAAGTCAGCAAAGCCCAAGGTTTTGTCATTTATAACTTTGAGAAAGCCAGGCGCTCCGCCACGAAACTGGATATATGGATAGCCATTAGAACTGACTGTTCCTAAATAAAATCCATCAAGATGAGCAATAAATTCTGCAATTTGCGGGGTAATTGAATCATTGGCTGGGCCATTAGCAATGTAGCGTTCGTAAGTTTGCCGCGAACCCCTCTGTAACTGTGCGGCTTGAACTTCTGGCGTAAAGGCAATTTCTCCAAATTTGCGTGGCATAATGCACTCCTAAGTGAACTTTATGAGAGTGGACATCAACTCTTGAGATGGGCAATTTTTTTAGTAGTACAGTTCGGCGGAAGTATATCTCCTTTGACAAAAAAATTCGAGGCTAAAATTCCCAGATTTCCCCTAAATTAAACAAGGTGGCCTTGAAAGGGCGAGGAACCTCAAACCCATATTTTCGGTAAACTAAGCATGAGTGGCAAATTAATTGTATTTGAAGGGGTAGAAGGCTGCGGAAAAACAACACAAATGCAGCTTTGTTGTCAGTGGTTAGAAAGTTTGGGTATTTCAGTAATTGTCACTCGTGAACCTGGGGGAACAGAGTTGGGTGTACATTTGCGGCGTTTATTGTTGGAGAAGTCGGAGGATAAACCAGTAGCAGATGTTACTGAATTGTTATTATACGCGGCCGATCGCGCCCAGCATGTTGAACAAGAACTCAAACCCAATTTAGCCGCCGGAAAATATATATTGTGCGATCGCTACACTGATTCTACCGTTGCTTACCAAGGTTACGGTCGGGGTTTGAATATGAGTTTAATTGAAAAACTCAACGATATTGCCACATCTGGCTTAATTAGTGATTTAACGATTTGGTTAGATGTTGATGTTGAGGTGGGACTTAGCCGCAAACGCGGTGACGCAGCAGGTTTAGACCGCATTGAACAAGAAACCATCGCGTTTCATCGCCGTGTCCAACAAGGATATAGCCAGTTAGCTGCGGCTCACCCATCCCGCATTGTGCGTGTTGATGGTAGTTTGAGCAAAGAAGCTGTCAGCAGTGTGATTCAAGAAATTTTGCGTCAACATTTACCAAAAACAGGGGTTTGAGGTTCCTCACCCTTATAAGGTAATAGTCCATAGTCAAGGGTAATTCACTTTGACTATGGACTATTAATCGTTGATTTCTTGTGTATGTGTAGCCTAATTTGTATGAGGAAAGTACTGATGGTTTAGAGATTTGCAGAAACTCAGTTTATACTCAACACTCAGTACTCAACAATACTGCGAAACATCCTCGCCACATTCATCTGCTAGATAGCATAAGGCGCGGAAACGCAAACTCACGACTTCCTCATATAAAGGGTTGAGTTTGCACATTGGCGGGATGTGTAGGATGGTTTTGCCGAATAACTTGATATCGCGTTCAAAAGGACATTGAGCGGGGATCAGTTTGCACAAACGATGAGCTAATTCGCGATCGCGGACTTCTATATTGTTTAACCACTGCCGCAGGGGTAAGAAAATATCAAAGCCTGACTGAGAATTTGGATGGTGTAACTGGGTTACATAGGTTTTGCTAACCTCTGCCGAATTGAGTGAAACCCAGCTTGCCAGAAAAATCTTCTTTGTGGTATTATCGAATACCTTCATGGTTTAGCCTCTGTGTTATTGAGGTTATTCACCTTTCTGATGAATATATACAACGTGACAACCACACGTACCGGAAAAATCTTGTTCTGACCAAGATACAATAGGACATTAAAGTAACTGTTGAAGTCAGAACTTCTTTCTGTCTACGTTCAGTAAATCGCAATTTTCTCGGAAACGGTAGTGTAGTATTCCGATCTTGTTTATAACTTGACACAGTTTAAATTCTAATGAAGACATCTATCACTGGAGAGAATTTCGTCTAATAGTTATAAAACTTAATATAACAATTGAGATCAGTATTTTTCGCAGATTTAAACATCAGCTACAGCGAGAAAGGGGCAGATAGGCAAAATTTGCCAAGACAGAAAGATGAATATTCGGATATTTCTGCCATAAATAGCGCGATCGCTCTAGTGATTGTCAATTAATTTGCAATTTATCTTTCCCGGCTGGTGAGCGATGCCTTAAGACATCCTTTGCACTTCTTCCACAGATAAGCTCAAAGCTTGGGCGACTTGTTCTATGCTTAAACCCATTTGTAACAGTTGAGGAATAGCATTACGTCTTACTTGTTCTGCTTGTTCAGCACGTTGATGTTCTTGTTCGGCACGTTGGCGTTCTTGTTCTAAGCGTTGAGAAATTTCTGAATAGCTTAAAAAATGCTCTCCGTCGGGGCGATAAAGTTGTAAACCTTCTGGAGATGGTACAAAGCGAATTTTTAACCGAGGACTCACCCAATCTTCCATCTGGGGGATGACATCTAATCCATCTTCACCACGTAACCAACCCTGTAAACTATTACTGTCAGGATCGTAAATGTAATACTCTTCCACACCATAACGGTCATAGAAAAGTAATTTTTTGTCCATTTCAACTTGAGTATTGCTGGGTGAAAGGATTTCAAATACTACCTGGGGAGGAATCCCGCCTTCTTTCCATTGCAGGTAAGATAATCTATCTCCTTTGGGTCTACCAAGAACGACCATGACATCAGGAGCATTGACAATCTTATTGCGTCCTTCAATGGGATACCAAAACAAGTCTCCAGCAACAAATACGTTAGGATCAGACGCAAATAGCCAATCAATATTTTGCTTGATTTCGACAATCCATCGAAACTGTATGGTATTGTTTGCCACTGGTTGTCCGTCACTATCTGGGTAGATAACTTCTGGTTGGGTCTGCGGTTGGATTTGCGTTACCATAGCTTCGCCCTCAGCAGGATGTTTAATTGTGATGCTTTTAAATTAGCAGACACGGGAGGATGTCTGTAGTGAGAATATAGGCAAGCCCCAATTAAAATAGTACTATTGTTCTGGTATTAGGTGAGTAAAAATAGTATTATTAAGAACTGTTTCATACTGCCTCCCACTTATCAGCCTGCCAATATGTCAGATAACAAGTTAGCCGCCGCATCCCTTCTCAATGGACATCTTCCCCAAATCAACCAGAATAGCCAAAATACCATTAGGATTCGGGGTGCGAGGCAGCATAATCTGAAGAATATTGACTTGGAGTTGCCGCGCGATCGCCTGATAGTATTCACTGGTGTATCCGGTTCGGGTAAGTCTTCTTTAGCCTTTGATACGATTTTTGCTGAGGGTCAACGGCGTTATGTAGAATCTCTTAGTGCTTACGCCAGACAATTTTTAGGACAGTTAAATAAACCGGATGTGGAAGCCATTGAAGGTTTAAGTCCGGCGATATCCATTGACCAAAAATCAACCTCGCACAACCCCCGTTCCACCGTGGGGACGGTAACGGAAATTTACGACTATTTGCGGCTGTTGTTTGGTCGGGCTGGTGAACCCCATTGTCCGATATGCGATCGCTGTATTGCCCCCCAAACGATCGATGAGATGGTAGACCGCATCATGGACTTACCAGACCGCACCAAGTTTCAAATTCTTGCGCCTGTGGTGCGCGGTAAAAAAGGCACACACCGCAAGCTGTTATCTAGTTTGGCTTCCCAAGGTTTTGTGCGGGTACGGGTTGATGGCGAAGTACGGGAGCTGTCAGACTCGATTGAGTTAGATAAAAATATTACCCACACCATTGAAGTTGTCATTGACCGTTTGGTGAAAAAAGACGGTATCCAAGAGCGTTTGGTTGATTCTTTATCTACGTGTTTAAAGCAAACAGAAGGTATTGCAACTATCTTAATTAGTCCGGCTACTGATAACTCAGAAGCCAAAGAAGAAGAATTGGTATTTTCCGAAAACTTCGCCTGTCCTGAACATGGCGCGGTGATGGAAGAGTTATCGCCACGGTTATTTTCCTTTAACTCTCCTTATGGTGCTTGTCCTCACTGTCACGGTATTGGGACTTTAAGAAGATTTTCGGCGGAGTTGGTGATCCCCGATCCTGAAGCACCAGTATACGCTGCGATCGCACCTTGGTCAGAAAAGGAAAATTCTTATTATTTGGAATTACTTTATAGTTTGGGTCAGGCGCACGGTTTTGAATTACAAACCAATTGGAGTAAGTTGTCAGAAGAACAAAAGCAAATTATTTTAAATGGTGAAGAAAATAACAAAGAAAATGCGAAAACTCAATTTAAAGGTGTTCTGCCCATATTACAACGGCAATACGAAGGTGGTTCAGAGTTAGTTAAACAAAAATTAGAACAATATTTAATCGACCAACCTTGTGAAGTTTGCGGTGGAAAACGTTTGAAACCGGAAGCCTTAGCGGTGAAGTTGGGACAATATGGAATTTTAGATTTAACAGGCGTATCGATTAGAGATTGTCGGGAGCGAGTTGAACAGTTAAAATTAAGCGATCGTCAAATGCAAATTGCTGATTTAGTCTTGCGCGAAATCAAAGCTAGATTGCAATTTTTATTAGATGTTGGCTTAGATTATCTCACCCTCGACCGTCCCGCCATGACACTTTCTGGTGGGGAAGCGCAACGCATTCGCCTCGCCACACAAATCGGTTCTGGCTTAACAGGAGTTCTCTACGTTTTAGACGAACCAAGTATTGGTTTGCATCAACGAGATAACGGTAGATTGCTCAAAACCTTAATTAAATTACGCGATTTAGGTAATACGTTAATTGTAGTTGAGCATGATGAAGAAACCATCCGCGCGGCTGACTATTTAGTTGATATTGGCCCCGGTGCAGGTATTCACGGCGGACATATTATTTCCCAAGGTGATTTACCAGCATTATTAACAGCAGAAAAATCCTTAACAGGTGCATATTTATCAGGCAGAAAAGTCATACAAACACCAGCAGAACGCCGCGAAGGGAATGGACGCAGTTTAATTATTAAAAATGCCCATCGCAACAATTTAAGAAATATTGATGTGGAAATTCCCCTCGGTAAACTTGTGGCTGTAACTGGTGTATCTGGTTCGGGTAAATCAACTTTAATTAACGAATTACTTTACCCATCTCTACAACATCACCTCACCAAAAAAGTCCCTTTACCCAAAGAATTAGAAAAAATTCAAGGCTTAAATGCAGTTGATAAAGCCATTGTCATCGACCAATCTCCCATCGGACGCACACCCCGTTCTAACCCTGCGACTTACACAGGTGTTTTTGATGTAATTCGGGATGTTTTCTCGCAAACTGTCGAAGCTAAAGCCAGAGGTTATAAACCCGGACAATTTTCTTTTAACGTTAAAGGTGGACGTTGCGAAGCTTGCAGTGGACAAGGTGTTAACGTCATTGAAATGAATTTTTTACCTGATGTATATGTACAGTGCGAAGTTTGTAAAGGTGCAAGATATAACCGCGATACTTTGCAAGTGAAGTACAAAGATAAGTCTATTTCTGATGTTCTCAATATGACTGTTGAGGAAAGTTTAGACTTTTTCCAAAACATCCCCAAAGCAGTTACAAGGTTACAAACATTAGTTGATGTTGGTTTGGGTTATGTTCAACTAGGACAACCCGCAACTACTTTATCTGGGGGTGAAGCACAGCGCGTCAAATTAGCTACAGAATTATCTCGTCGTGCCACTGGTAAGACACTGTATTTAATTGATGAACCCACAACGGGATTATCTTTTTATGATGTGCATAAATTATTGGATGTGTTGCAAAGATTAGTAGATAAAGGTAATTCAATTTTAGTAATTGAACACAATTTAGATGTCATTCGTTGCGCTGACTGGGTGATAGATTTGGGGCCAGACGGCGGCGATAAAGGCGGTGAAGTCATCGCTTTTGGAACACCGGAAAATGTGGCGAGAAATTCCAAGTCTTATACTGGGCAATATTTACAGCAGGTTTTAAAACAGTATCCGGCAATAAAAAACTAGTGTCATAGATATATTTTTACCTCGCGCAAAGGCGCAAAGACGCAAAGGAAAAGTGAAAATCATGACTTTTGTAATAAGTCTAATTTATTGGTGGAAATAATTTTATTTAAGGTAATTATTATGTTGTATCTCACTAATTCTATAATTACTAAAATCCAAGAATGGAGAGATAGAATAGCTAATGTACATTATCAGCAGCTAAATAGACAATTAGATTCTTTTTTATCGAGCTTAGAAAAGGAGTCAATCATAAATTCTATTTTATTAGAATTGCAAACAAAAGCTGATTTGCTAGAAGTTCATCCTAGAGAAAAATGTAAGGATGTACTCAGAGGTGGAATGCTTTTTTCTATATTTGAAAATAAAAAATTTATAGATGATAGCGAGCGTGCTATGTACCACTATAATCTATTAAAACTCTTACAGGAAGAGAATGACTCTATATATCTAAATTCTAATGTAATTGACGGTTGTACGCACCCATCAGAACGTACAAATTTATTTGTTAGTCAGTATATTGACCCCTTAGTGTATTATCTCCAAGATAAACTTGAGCAATTCAGTACAGTCTTATATTTGTTAGCAAAATACAAGCAGAGATGTGAATGGTTCTTAAAAGAAGAACTTCGCTCACTTTATGAGACTTATCAAGGTAGCCAAGAGTACATTTTAGATAAACATTTAAGGCAATTTTTATTTGATCAAGGAATCGATTATCCATTTGCTAAAGTCACTTCACCATCAGGAGAAGCTGATGTCGTAAGTCTTCTTCATACTAATGACCCTCTGGTACTTGAAGTTAAAATATTTGATAGAAGTAAGAATTATAGAAAAGATAGGATAATAAGCGGATTCACGCAAATATAGCAATCCTAAACTACTTATGAGAAAATACGGAGAAAGTAAGAAAGTAAATTATATAACAAGCAAGCAGTTGTGGTTATGTGGATACAGTGGTTAGAAGATTTTATCAAAAATAGTCAAGAACAACGTGAAATCAAGCGAGCTACAGCAGTCAAAATGCTGTTATATGGATATAAGCATGAAGAAATAAT
>NZ_JACJQW010000050.1:0-40440 GCF_014696905.1 Nostoc sp. FACHB-190 | reverse complement strand
TGAAATGCCTGAGCCTATTTTATTAAGTCAGATTTTTGCCAAGCTTACTTCTTTAGGACGTATTCATCCCGTTTCTACAGGTGTTGAACCCTCGTAAATTGGCTACGGTATTGTTAAATGGAATACCTTTGTTAAACCCTGGTGCAATGATTCTTGAGAGAAATTATAGCCATGCTCGGCAGCCATAGCTATGATTGCAGCATTATCTTTCACACCCATTGCTTCCATGAGTTGGTTTAACAAAACTTTATCTTGGAGGGCTGCTGCAAAAAACTCCATAACTTGCAGTTCGCTTTGAGCAGCATTTAGTGATTCACTCATTTTTAGACTCCTTTTGTCAAACCTCTTGAAAATCGAAGTTCAATGTGTAATGGACATCTTGTCAAAATTTGCTTTCTTGTTCCGCAAATCAGGGAAGCTGAGGACAACATCATTAATTGCCCGTAACAAGGTGATTTTGTAGTTTGTTACCTTAGTATCGTGTTTGAGAATTGTGTTAATAATGATGCTGCCTGATGACATAATCTATTCTGTTTTCAATGTACTTAATTGCTGTGCCAAATATTCAACTTGATTTTTGACAAATTCTAAATTTTTATATGTAGCATCCCTATAATTAAAAATATTCACAATAATTGGAGAAATATCTTCACTATGGGTACAGTCAAACCCTACCCACCAATAATTATCAGTTATTGGTAATAGTTGATGACAAACTGCTCTTGGATCATCACTTTGCTGAGATGCTTTAGAGAACGTAATTTTTCCATGAACTTGAATGGACTTTAATTCGTTGTTTGTCCAATCCTTACCATAATAAGGATGAGTTGGAGGAATACCCACATAACCACACAAAAAACCTGGGTCTTGTCTGACTATTAAACAAGGTAATCCCAGATAAACCCATTCAACTCTATCAGGTTCTTGTTGCCATTCACCGTCTGCCCATGCAGATTTGTCAATCCAATTCAGAGTTTCTATCAATCAATAATATCCCCATTTTCATCGCGTTTTATTTCTACCACCTTCACATTAAACCCTTCCCACTTCTCCACAGTAAACCCCGCCTCAGTTTCATCTGGATACCGCCGTGCCATTTCCTGCAATGCAGCTTCTTCGTTGACTGCCCAGATGTAACGCCCCTGGCGTTCTCTGAGGTCATCTCGACCTATGCAGTCGTGTAAGTATAATGCGTTACGTGTACATCGAAACTCGCGCATAGTTATAACTGTAAATGGCCAAAGATTTAGCTTACTACGTTAAGAAGTTTTCTAAGAGGTCTGTTGTTGGCAAGCAGGGGTTAAATGTTAGCCCTGGTGCGCCTAATAAACCCATTTTGCTGCTGTCTGTAATTGAAATGATAGCAAACAGACAAATAATCAAAAACCAAATCTTGTTCAATGCCGAACTCATCGCCACTTTTCTGAAGCTGTGGAGCCATTTAGAACCAGTACGCAAACCGGATATTGGACTGCCGTTTTACCACCTTACCACTGATGGATTTTGGCATTACCAAATGAAACTGGGCTTTGAGGGATGGATGAAAGCCAAGGTAAAAATCAGGACTCCCAGCATCATCAGGGAAACAGTAGAGTACGCCTACGTTGATGATGAGTTATGGTCACTGCTGCAAAATCCCCAAGACAGAACTGTATTGACTCATGTTTTGATTAATTCATGGTTTAATGATCGCACTCAAGATATCGAGTCATTGTTGCAAATCAACGCTTTTGCTGAACTACAAGGCCAGTTGCAACGCTCTGGCGGTAAGGTCTACAAACCAGAAGAATTGGAAGACGAACAAGCTGTAATTGTGCGAGATGGTGCGTTCCGTAAAATTGTTGTCTCAACTTATAACCACACTTGCGCCTTCTGCGGATTGCAAATACTTGATGCCAACGGTCAAAACATTGTGGATGGGTCACACATTAAACCATTCTCCCAGTTCTACGACGACCGCATCGATAATGGGTTGGCACTGTGCAAAAATCATCACTGGGCTTTCGATAGGTACTGGTTCACTATTGATGACGATTACCGTATTATTGTGTCTGACCGCATCCGCGAAGATTCACCCAACGCTAAACCAATGCGGGAGTTTGAGGGCGATCGCATCATCTTACCCGCCCAAGTGCAGTATTATCCAAGACAAGATTCTCTACAATGGCATCGAGAGGAATTTTTGAGACGTGCTGCATGAGCAAAAAACCCAGAGGTTGGTATAAAGAAATTGTTATTCGTCCCGTTATTCATGTAGACGGTTACGAAAGCTATGAGAAAATGTGCGGTATTGTTGCTGATATTTATTACTCTACGGAAGAACAAAAACTACGGCGCGGATTAATAACTAATCCCGCAGAATCGATGTATGTCAGCGCGTATACATTGTTTAAAGTCGGTCAAGCCAAATGTCCGGCATATTGGGTGAACAAAGATTTACTCGAAGCCTTATTGCAATCAGTTTTAAACGTCGAGATTGAGAATTTAAACTGGGCAATGAAAACGGGAATGTTTATGTTACCCAAAGGTGTAATTCTTTCTCCTGAAAATAATAGCGTTAATGCTATTTTTTGGACTTACGATAATGAAGAGGATATTCTTTATTGGGCAGCAACCGATGGGTCTAGTTTCTTTTGCCGCCGATTTAAAATTGATGGACAAAAACTTAGCTATACCGACGCTAAAGATATTGACCCTAAAGTGGTTGCAGGATTCAATGAGTATTTGCAATCAATATTCCTGCGATTAATTTTGATAATGGAGTGTCGTCCTGAACTTGTAGATACAACAAGCGAAATAGTTAGAATAAATAAAGGCTTTGGCAAAGCACAAGCGCAAGATTTTTATCAACCACTTTGGCTAGGACAAGGATATCGGCTTAAACGTGAAGGGACACAAAACAGTGAAGCTAGTAGCAGTACACATGGTACTAAAAGCGTCCATTGGCGCAGAGGTTTTTTACGGAATCAACCTTACGGAGAAGGCAGGCAGCAAAGAAAATTAGTTTGGATTGAACCAGTTTTAGTGATGGGTGGAAAGGAATCATAATCAGCAGATGGAATCTTTAGAAACGATACAAGCACTTTACTTAGCAGTCCAAACATTAAGTGAGATTGAAAATTTGTCGATTGATGATGATATCAAAGAGCAATTAACTAATAAGGTTTTAGCAACTATTGGTATAGAAATAAATCAAGATAAACAATATGAACCTGGAAGCCAAGAGAAGATTATTAGAACTATTAGAAAACTAGGCGGTAGTGCTACTCGTGCTGAGATTGCATCAAATACAGGTATGAACCCTAACTCAATTAGTTCATTGCTAAATCAATTGACTAAAAAACGTACAGTTGAAAAGATTCAACGTAAGAAATCACCCGTTAGAAGTCGTAGAGGACTAGAACCTGAATATATTTATAAGCTTTTAGAGAACGAATAATTACACTGCATTCTAAGTTTCATAAATGGGCGGCTAGGTCTTTTATTTAATCGGGGTTACTATAAATACAATTTTGTCAGCTAAGGAATCATCATGATGACAGACGATGAAATCAATGCCAAATATGACTCTGTTTTGAACAGAGTCATTCAACAAATTGACAGAATCAAGTTACCAATATTAGTTGAAAATATCAGGTCTAATTCTAACTACATGATGATTGATAATGATAGTCAATCTGCTCTTGATTGGGATGACATTAAAAAATCTCAGCTAATTGAATCTTTTATTCTTAATTTCCCTGTAATGCCAATTGTTCTTTACGATAGGTCATATCATACCTACAAAGTGATTGATGGTAAACAAAGGTTAAAAGCAATTGTAGATTTTTACAGTAATCAATTAGTTTTAAGTGGATTAGAAGTTAAGACAGAATTAAACGGATGCACTTATGCTAATCTTCCAGTTCATACACAAAAAGTCTTGGATAGGCATTCTTTGTCTTTAATATCTATTATCCCTTCAGAGAATGCGAAACTTGAAGAAATCGCAAAATTAATAGAGATTATTGCTAATCGTCTTAATTAAAAAGCGGTGATTACTCCACCATTACATCAGTGCAATCACAATCCAAGAAGTAATATAACAGGCGGCTGGATCTACCAATTTAATTGCGATCGCTATAAATATAATTTTCTCAGCTTGTTTTTTCATAGTTTACTATGTACAATAGAAGAGTACGCAATAGGCTACGGCTTAAGCGATCGCACATTCTGAGCATTCCTATTAAAACCATCATGAAACTGCAACGTATCGAAGCAGGTGAATATCTTACCCCTGATGGCAGGTTTTACATCCGCAATACTTATTACTCCAATGGCATACCAGGACGGAATAACGCCGCTAAGGGTTGGTTGATTGAAGATAGAAGTGGGGCAAATTCATTTACAGTTAGCAGCAACCAAAAAAGCAAACTGCGGCGAGTAGATACGTTGGGACAGGCTAAAGAACTTGTGGCAGGAATTATTCAACGTGATGCCCAAGCGCAAAAGCTACAAGCAGCCGGATGATGCAAGGAAGAAAACGCAAACCAGCCGGGGGTGTGTTGGCGATCGCCGTACACAGACCGTTTATTAACGCAAACTGAGGCACTGCTGGAATTGAGTTTAATGTCGTAATGACTAAAAATTACATGACTAATGAAGAGAAAGCCGCACTAGAAACTGCAATAAAAATTTATATAGAGATGGGTGTATTAAATCGAGTATCACAGTCAACAAAAACATTTTTAGCTCGTGTTCCAGGTATAAATACTCGAAGACTACAAACTCTCATTAAAAACCAAAGTCAAGAAATTGCAGCAATGGCTGGGGCTAAAGATGTGATTTATAAAACTGGTGATTACCGCCCTTCTGATCGTGGTGCTTTTGGTCTAAGTAAAGGAGGCGAACGTGCTATAAAAATATCGCCATCAATTGAGTTTATTTTCTAATAGCAAAATATGACAGGGGATAAAATTGGCGTATTTTTTTACGATGATAAAAGAGGTACTAAAGCCATAATTGAAGAAATTGCTCAAGTATCACCAACTGGTATAGTTACTTTAAAATCAGGCATTCGCTACACTTCACAAGGAAGAGAAATTGGCGCTCTTGGCGACCCAACTTATTTATGCACTGTAGAAAAAGCTCAAGCTGTTATAGAAAAAGCAGCACAACGTCAGCAACAAAACGAAGAAGAATATAAGGCATATTTAGCATCACCTGAAAGTAGACGTGATAAAGCTGCGGCCTTGGCAGTACAGGCTGCTATTAAAGTACTCAATCAGTACGGCTGGTATACCGATATAGATGGTCACATGGATGCAATGGAATCAGAAATTGAACAAATTATCAAAAAATATCTTAGCGAACACGAACCTATTAATTAAATTAAGTTTTGACTGATGTATTACGGATATCGTTGCTATACAAAAGAGGATGAGCCTTTAGGTTGGCTCTACACATTTAACAAAAATCTTGAATATGCTTGGACTAATAGAGATTTTCACTTGTGTAAGCGTTGGAAGACTGAAAAAGGAGCTAAAAAACACTTCGATTATTACAACAATAACTGGCAGTTCAAAAGTAAAGGAGGCTATCTCAAAATTGAGGTAATGCCAGAGTTTTCTGAATCTAATTCTTCTGCTAAGTCTAACCAACAACGTTGGAATGAAGCTAATCGTGATAAAGTTTATGAGTCGCAAGAAAAGTATAATCAAAAGCGCCCTATAATGTCGTTTCGCCCAAAAATCGAATTGTTGGAATGGCTAGAAGAAGAACGCAGGTTTGATAAAGATGGTGAACCTGAAACTGATGCAGCACTTTTGAATCGGAAACTAGAAAAACTAAAGGATTTAGAACAACAAGGATTTTAGAGATTTATTCAAGGATAATTAAAATGTCAAATAAAATATTAAAGTTTGAATTAATTGAAGGACTACCTGAAGAATATGGAACTTATTTTTTATTATTAGAGAATGGTTCTATAAAACAAGGATATTTCGGGTCTTGTCCTGTTCCTAATCATGAAGAGGAAGTTGTTAGAATTGCTGATTGTGAAACCAAGGCATTTCATTATGAAAAATGTGTTGGTTGGTTAAAACCCATAGAATAATTTTTAATAAATCAATAAATATATTAAAAATATATAAGATATGGTGATTTTACAATAATGAAATCTGAAGAATTGAAAACTTTTATTATTAATATCCTTGCTGAAAAACCTAGATTTTTTGATGGTGTTTGCGCTCAAGACATCAAAAAGCTTCTTTTAGACAACTACAATATCTCCGTCAGTGAAAAAACAATTATTAAAGCGATGATGGAAATAATAGAAGAGGGTATAAATAAATTTGGTGGTGATGGTTATGTATGTGGTGATAATAGTACACTTACATGGTCAGATGAACATGGTAATGCGAATTCAAAAATGCGTGGGCTACATAAGTATTGGTGGTTTAATATCTAGCTAATACAGAAATATTCATAAATACATACTAATTATTATTAATATAATTATGAATCATAATTTAGACCGTCTGCTGGTAATATTAAAACAGCAAGCCGACTTAATTGATAACCTTAACACTCGTTCTGATTTTCGCTATAAAAGTACACAAAAACTAATTTTAGATTATGGTCAACCTTTTTTAAAAAGTGTTAAACCACCATTTAAGGGTCAACCAAAGTCATGCTTTGAGAACTGCTTAAAAGCTCTAATAAATTTCCCGAAACTTAATTACTGTGAAGGGTTTGCTATTAGTGATGATGTTGACATAGCTGTATCCCATGCTTGGCTGGTCAATAATGATGGAGATGTAATTGACCCAACTTGGATAGGAAAAAATTTTAAGGGTAGTACTTATTTTGGTGTAGTATTCAATAATGATTTTGTAGTGGAAATGGCACAAAAGAATAAATGCTATGGAATTCTTGATAGTGACTATATGAATAGACACCAACTTTTAAGAGAAGGTTTTCCACCATCGGCACTTCATCCTATATTTCATTCTTCTGGAAAAATAGCTGAATGAAACGGTTTTGGATGCGATCGCCCAGCCCAACAAATTCTTAGAGGAAAATTTGATACTAAACTTTACTTCTACTAACTAAACGGTTGCCCCCATAATTGCCAATTCTCCTTATTAAATGGACTGCGCCACTTTAAAATCAAGCTGAACTCTAACTCCTGCCGTGCGCGTCGCTCAACCGGGGCATCCCACCAAAAAGCAATGTTGACTGCTGTTTGCAACTCATAGCGATAATGCAGGTCTTAGTAACTAGCAATATAGTCCTCACCCGTTGCTGATAATCCAAAATCTGCCCTTTCCACCGTAGCAGGGCATCAGCACTCATCACCAATCTCTCTGGTCTGCGTGTAGGTGTGGGTGTCACATCTGGAAATAGGTTTAGCTGGTTGGGTTCCAATGTCATCACTCTTGATTACAAACCAGTAGATTATCTCCTATAACTGACTAACAGCTTTCACGATGCAATGCTTTGAGACCAAGCGATCGCTAATAACTTTGTATAATTTCCTCTAAGAATTTCCAAACTACAAGAGATCGCATCAATATACTCAACTAAATTTACCTGACATTAGCCCAAAAGATAGACACATTTTTGAAAAGTTGAAGCACACTGGTAAGAGCAAATTCAACTTTTAAATTATAGTGTGGCAATGTGGCTAAAATACGGTGTAGATAAAGATGAGATATTAGTATGTATTGAAGATGTCCCTAGCGGGAAGACTTTACTTAAGTGTCCTTATTGCCAGGGTAGTTTAATTGCTAAAAAAGGCAAAGTCAAAGAACATCATTTTGCCCATAATGAAGAAACTTGTCACCCTGTAGCTAAACGAGACTTTCCTACTTTACCACTGTATGACAATTTTAATATTCAGCTATCAGGTAAGGATCTGAAGCAATTAAAACTTCTTTGGCAGGAATACGGTTCTAAAAACTATCCTATTAGCTTTGACTTAATTCCTCGCGGTTTAATCAAAACAGGAATGTTGAGAAAAAATGTATTTTTAAAGCCACCTAGTTATGAATTTAGTGATTTAGGTAAAATTCCTGTTGGATCGTTAGAGTTGTCCTTATTCAACGAAGTACAAGAACCGTTTTTATTTAAAAAACTGCTGAAACTTGAGTTAGCATTTGAACACGCCAAGCATAAAAATACTCCTGATTTAGCCTACAGACTCACTGATGTAAGACTGTATCGCGCTCAACTTAAACGTGTATTATCTTGCACTCTATATTTTTTAGAGATTCAAACTAACAAAGGAACTTTGTATAAAATAGGAGTTACCACTAGACCAGTTATACAGAGGGTGGGAGAAGTAGAAAGAGATTTACTTGCACACTACAAAAATGTTGTCATTAAGGTGTTAGGAACTTGGCAACATCGGGGGAATGTTGAACTATATTTTAAACACCGCTATCAGGAATTTAATTATCCCATCGGGAGTTTAACTGAGTATTTCAAATTTAATAATGATGATATCTTTGATGCACTGCGTGACCTACAACAAATGCCACCTAAAATACTTTCTGAGGTTGAAGTAGATATTCTTAAAGAGAATTCTAGCTCGCTTCAAATTGCTGTGTAATTTTCCAAATCCCACAGGAAACATTATTGTGCCTCCAAATACTCTGCCACTACTGCTAAATCTTCTATTGCCCGATTCAGGCGATTTAACATTGCTTCGGCTACTTCTGGTTGTGCGCTAACAGTTTCTAATTTTTCTTTGAGATGACAGTCAAGGGCTTCTATCCACAATGACAATTGTGTGTGACGAACTGCTGTAAGTAGCCCCATATTTCTTAACACAGCCAAATGAAACCCTAATTGGTTTTGTCCACCATAGCCCAGGTATCCGTTCCACAGTTCCAACTTTTCTGGAGTAAATTCTGCATATTGGTCAAAGGTAATACCAGCCGGCTCTAGTTGGGGTTGTGGCAGTGGCGGTTGAGGGTTAGTCATAGTAAAACACCTGCTGCTGATTTTGCTAAAACCCTATCTAATAGGATAGCTATCACTCAACGCATTCTGCACGCGATACCCTGTGCTTTTTCAAGCGAGGAAATTTATATGCGATCGCATATTCTTTCTAATTTCCTGCTAAGAAAACTTGGAATAGTTCTGATATTTTCGCCTTGAGTGCTGAAATTGCCTCTTCTAAAGTTTCACAAGGGTCTGTACTCACTAAGTGAGCGTCCCCCACATCAGCACTTGACCACAGATAGCTGTGTAGTCCTATCGTTAAACATCCTTGCCATTTATCCTCATGATTAGTATCAAGTGTGATAAAAAACCGCCGGGGTATCATTAGTTCTTCAGTCTTAATTTCAAACTCACCCCACACCGAGAAACCAAAATACTCCTCGTTTTTTTCATTATTGTATTCCCAGTTGGTGAAGTTGGGAAAAGCGGTTTTGACTCGCTGTAAAACTTGTTGTATTTCAGATTCGGTTAGTATCATCTCATCCTCTAAGAATTTATTTTTTAGCCTTCGCTCTACGAATAAAAGCGATTATTTCTTCTAAACTAGCCCCTTCTTTCTGCATTGACTGAATCATAGGAACTGCCCCCACTGGCACACTTCCAATACTGCGCCCCTTCCACTCACCGTCTATTTTCTCTTCCCAGTTAAAGCCCCACCGCCAATGAGTAGGATTATCAGGCTGTCTGTGTCCAATTACACGAGGGTAAGTTGCAATAGTTCCGTCTTTTAATTTCTTATTTTCAAGATACTTATACAGACAACCCTTTTGCTTACTGGGTTTTGCTTGCTGCACGGAGAAGCTGCTGCGCTCATTTTCCTCTAAGAATTTGGTTACGAGAGGTAGGAGTGCGATCGCAAGTTTCTTAATCAGTTCACCATCTCGTTCCCAGTTGTAAGTTACATCCTTACCAGATGGGGGATTTAACCAATCTACAACAAACTCAAATCCTAAATTCTGCTTGATAATTCCCAGTGATTGAAGTTGATCAACAACGTAAGTTCCGGCCTTAGCATTAGCCCTGGTTAAAAAATGGGGAGTGGGGAGTAGGGAGCTAACTTGCTTTGGCGATGTTGGCGAGATTGGCGAGGTAACAGACTCGCTTAATTGCGATCGCTGCCTGGAGGGGGCAAACTGCACGGGCGTAGAGGTCGTTACACTCTCGGCGTTTGTTTGTGTGGTGACGTATTCCGGGGTAAACGGGAGCTGCACTGATATTGTCTCGCCACCATCCATCAATGTTTTTTCCACCCAGCCAACGGGGAAGCCCATCATCCACCCTGGCACGGCTGGGCTTAACTTGTCGCCTTTGGTTAAATATGGCTTCAATTTCTGCTCCAATCTGGTCTGACCAGCTGGCCTGCATCCCGTTGAGCCTTTCGCATAAGTTGTTGGTGTAGGCAACAACGAAGAGTCTGTTACGTTGTTGGGGTGATCCAACTTCCGCCGCCGATATGAGCTGCGGATTGTCCCAACAATAACCAACCATTCTGAGTCCCCCAAGAACTGCTCGTAATCCTCTATGGATAAGTCCTTCAGGATTTTCAATGACGACGAAGCTGGGGCGGCAATCGGCGATGCAGCGCAGGGCTTCAAACCATTTGGATGATTCTGGGTGTTCAAGTCCTGTACCGTTTCCTGCGCCGCTTGTTCCAGTACAAGGAAATCCAATTGTGTAAAGGTTGAACTCTCCCGGTTTAGGGTAATAGTCGCTGATGTCGCTGTGGATTGGGATGTTGGGATATTGCAGCTTGAGAACTGCTTGAGCGTTGGAGTTATTCTCGATGAATAATCCTGTAGTGATGATGTCAGCTGCTCCGGCTGCCTCAATTCCAAGTTCAAATCCGGCGATTCCTGCAAAGAAACTGGCGTGTTTAAGTTGCATTCTGCGATCGCCTCCTTGGTTGTCGAATTATCCTCTAAGAATTTCATACTATTGAGCCAAGATTCATCACAATGGACTTTTCGCCCGTCGTCCCACTGGATGGTATAAGGTTTTTTGCCACTGCTCCTGATTTTGATTAATGTGCCAGTAACATTTGCATATTTAGATTGAAAGCGATCGCCCTCCTTAAACCTATTCATCATCGCCTCCTAAGTATGATTTCCTCATTACTGCCCACTGCTTGGGGCTTATAGCTTCAATTTCTGCCTTGCGCTGTGCTACTTCGCGGTTATCGTTATCTGTGCGATCGCGCTTGGTCAAACTGCGTTCCTGAACAATTTGGTTAAACGATGCTTCTATCCGTTGCCTGTACTTCTCAAACTGTAATTTGGTTGTGTTTCGCCAATCATCCCGGCTGATTCTGTCAAGTTCCTGGCAAATTGGAGCAGTTAATCTCATATCAATATTGGCAGTGCCTAAATGCAGCCATTTCGTACCAAATTTGCATCCTGGTGACTGACAAATAGGTATGCGATCGCAGTCAAAGTCATAATCAGGAATAACTAATTTGACTAAGTGGGCGTGAACTCGTCCTGTATCCTGACAGCAGAAACATCTCCAACTTGGCGACCATATCTGCTTTTCATACCCCGGCTTGTCTTCTTCACGAATTGGCTCTCTTGGGAGTTCTGGGAGATTCATGATCCATCCACCCAGATTAAGTTTTGTGAGCTTGCCCATTCATAAAATTGCTGCCGTTCACTGTCCTGGCTACCACTTTCATAAATAAACGCGGCAAAACCAAGGGCGCGAATTTTATCAATCCATTCCTGACGCTGCGGGTGATTTTTCCATTTCTCAGTTTGCGTCGGTGGTGTTTTACCCTTCGATTTGTACCATCGGCTTGCTAAATCCTCCCAATGCTCTTTAATCCAGGCTCTTGGTAATCGAATTGGCGGATTTGTTAGCTGTGTCGCTTCACTTTCTCCAAATTTTAAAAAGTCCTCTCTCTCTTCTTCTGAGAGAGAGTCTATAAAGTCTAAATAAGTATTATTGATCTGAGGAGTGCTGGAATCCTTGTCTGGTAAGGCTTTGACAGGGGTAGTGGCGATCCTATTGTCGCTAGAAACGATCCTAGTGTCGTCTGTAGCGACAATAGGATCGCTAGAAACGATCCTATTGTCGTCAGTGGCGATCCTATTGTCGCTAGATTTTAATCTTGATGAAGCACCGTGTACTGCTTTTTTGTACTTGAACTTGGTAATTTCAATTTCAATTAGTTGTAGTTCGCATAACCGTTTAACTGCTCGTTGTACTGTACGCCGTGTTAGCCCCAATTGCTCGGCAATATGGCTAGTATCTATCTCAATCACAGAATTTTGAAATGGGTTAAGAACCATTAAACAGAGATAGACTCTAAGTTCAGCATCTTTGAGTTCAGCATTGAGCCTAAAAAATTCATCTGCTGTCAAGGGGTAGTGGGTTGATTTCGACATTACGCATTACCCCTTTCTATAAGTTCAAAAGTAACGATAATCCCAAATTTTGAACAGGTAACTTGAGCTATTAACAGTTGTGTTAAATTGGAATGCCCAAAGCAGTAGAAGCCACTCCCAACTTTATTGTTGGAGTCTTTGTCTAGTTTCGGTATCATAGTAAATAGGCAAGAATTATCTGCCCCAATAACCTTAAATTGTTGGGGAATCTTGTTTTCAGTGTGTATACTAAATGTCAACCAGCAAACTACTATTGTGACCAAAAAGTATTTTGCTATAATGCAAATATTAGTATAATAATTGCAGTTGTGCAACAGCAATGACAAATCACCAGCAAATTCTAATAGATGCTGTCAACCAAGCTATTGAAGAGGGTATGACTGCGAAGCAGATCGCAGTTAGTGCTGGCGTAGATAATAGCGTACTCAGTAGATTTTTAAATCGCAAGCAAGATATAAAAGCAGGTGACTACTTTTCAATTCTTAATGTCTTGCCTGAAAGCATCAAATCTTCTGCCCTAGCGAGGCTAGGAATGGGTGAAATCAGTGCCGCACAATTGATTCAGTCGGCTTCCCCTAAAGAGAAAGCCGAAATATTACACGCGATCGCACAATGGGTGCTTCAGCCAGGGGCTATACCTGTAAAAAATACAGATCCAAGCGACCTTCAAGTAGCTGTATAATTGCATATTAAACTTTTTATGTATCCATTTAGGCACTTCTTGTGGTAGATGAGGATGAGTCTGATTTAGAAAATTGTGATTGCGAGACTTCATAATGGTTTACTGAATAGAAAACAGTCAGAAAGAGTTTGCGTAACAATTAGCTACATAGGCTTGTAAAAAGGGATATGGGAGCCACTACTGTTCACCCTTGTTGAGAAGTCGAGCCTTTACAACCTACCTACTCAAATCTTCTGATTATTTGTAACAACATAGCCTCAAGCCGATTTAGCGCAGCTTCAATAGAACGCTGATTATTTTCAAAATTTTGCTGATGGCGTTCAAAGCTTTGTTGATGCTGTTCAAAGTTTCGCTGGTGTTGCTCGAAACCTTGGATTAAGATGTCTGTTGTTTCATGTAATCCCAGTATTACATCATCCAAAATCGCGCTCCGACCTAAAACACTTGTAGCCGTGTTTGTTAGGTTATTTACGTTGTCGGTTAAGTTATCTACCTTCGCTGTTAGTTGTCCCATTTCTTGTGCTAGTCCGGCGATCGCTTCTGTATTTCTGATAGCTAGTGCTTCTACACGATCAAGTCGGCTTGGTTGTTCTGGTGCGTTTGTCATTTTTCTACCTCAATCATTTAGGCGATCGCTCCGCAAGTGGAACTGAGAGCAAAGTGAAAGGAATGATGGCTGAAGGGTTAATCATCAAATTTCACCCCTAGATCAACTTGTAATACACTTTCAATCTTCCTTAGCGTCTCTAGCGGCAAAACTTTAGTTTCTTCATTTTCAATTTTGTACCAATTGGCGGGAGTCATATCGATTTCCGCACACAA
Organism: Nostoc sp. FACHB-190; assembly: GCF_014696905.1. NCBI lineage: Bacteria > Bacillati > Cyanobacteriota > Cyanophyceae > Nostocales > Nostocaceae > Nostoc > Nostoc sp. FACHB-190. The sequence continues at coordinate 26,568 of NZ_JACJQW010000050.1, read as the reverse complement.
ATGAATCAGTGAGCGAGAATCAGACTCTCTTGCTTGTTTAATTCGCGCTCCCAACCCTGGAAAATCACGTTCCTCAGTCTTTCTGACCCTCATCAAAACAGCCATTTATAAACCTCAATTCTCAATTATCGGTTGATATCTTACACCTAATATAAACTCTCAATTATTAATTGACAACTATCAATTGAGAGTTTATAGTAAAAACATAGAGAAAGCGGTTCGACCGTCCAAAGTAAAACCGCTTCTCTATTCCAAAAACTATGGAGATAACTATCATGACACAAGCGACCATTGACGCTCAAGCGATCGCTCAGTTCCAGTTAAATCTTTATCTCACTGAGCAATCAGAACAAGCATCACACTATGAAATTGATTCTGTTCCCGATATATTTGGCGACTTATATCGCGTCTGGGGCGGCGAACAAGGAATCAACTTACTTGGTACTTTCTATCAAAGCATTGAAGGTTTTTGGATTTCACAGCCTTGCAACACTACAAAGTGCAGTACTTGGGCAACTGACAGTCAAGCAGTAAACGCAATTCTTGCCGCATAACATTATCTGTCAGTCGTTGTTATTGAACAAGTAAATTCAGACAGCTATCTCTCCCCTTCTTCAGCACAGTAAGAAGGGGTAAGGTATCTTGCACGAAAAATCTACATATTCCTAAGATTGCTTGAATTGGAATAAAGACCTTTTAAACTATGACTCAATTTCTGACCCTAGACGAAGTTCTGATCATTCTTAATGGCATAGAGATAACGCTAAGAATGCTGCAAGCTAAATCAGAATATAGAGAAATAGAAGCTACTGAAGAATTCAATTTTTCCAACGATTTTAATTTGTTGGATGTAATTCATGCGTTAGGTGAAGTTGTAGAAGGCATTGAAAATTTTAAATCTGCACAGAGTACCAAAAATAACGAAATTTAAGGATTAACCATGACTACTGAAAACAGAATTTCAATTATTAAAGCAGCTTCTAAGTTAGGTGTACCAGAGGCATCTATCAGAGAAGCTATCAGGCCCCTATACCCTGATAACTGGGAAAGAATTAAGAATATTAAGCTGAGTCAATTTGATTTAATTGCTGAGGCTTTGCGCGACCTTACCGAAGCTGCAAAGCCATTTAAAATCGAAGGTGAAACCGATTACAACGCCGAAAATAATGCTTTTTACTTTGGTGAAAGTGTGGATTTAGAAAATGCAGCAGAATGTGGATTTCATTGCAACTTACCTACTGACATAACCATTGCTGAACCTAATGATCTAACGACCCAACAAGCCCAACACTTAAAGGTTTCTGTAGTTAGAACTTTCTCAGACATGGCATTAGATTTAAATCGAATCACAAGTGCAATGGCTTACAGTGCAGCGTTGCAAAACTTTGCTTCTTTTAAAGAAATTCACTCGGCTACTTTCCGCCATTACACTGCTCAATATGTTGAAGAATTTAGTGATGAGTATCAGCAAATACTTAATGACTTAGAGGTTAAATGTAACCCAAAGTCTTTTTTGGAAGAGCGCGGAATACTCACCACAGGTTGATAGTGCTGAACACATTCTTATTTGTGGTGGCTTGTTTATGTGGGTCACTGGTTTTGTCTTTTGCGGCTAGACCATGTTCAATTCCAATAAATGTCCCAATTCAATTGGTAAAGAATAATGCAAGTGACTAATGCGATACCCCAAGAATCAACTAAATTTGGACAAGATTTAACAGTGATTGTTGAAGCAATACAGCTTCTCAAACAGACTTATCCAAAACGTTGGAAAGAAGTTTGTCAGCAAGCACTTGATGACGGAGAAATTACGCTGGCAGATGCTTTATCAGGTTTAATTACTGCCCAAATGCTCCTGGAGGAGTCATGAATAATTTGTCCCTAATCCAATGCTCTACTCTACTTAGTTGTAGACAGACTTATCAAATAAAAGGTGTTTTATACCGATTTGTAATTCAAGATGGCTCAATCAAACATCCTCAGTTTATTTTTCGCCCCTTACCAGGGCAAGGCAAGAAAGCAGATTTAAAGCTAAATCGTCAAAAACTTCTCAGCCAATGCTATGTAGTGCCAGGAATGTCTGCAAAGGCTGAGGTGATGAATACACAAGTTGTTCAAATGAAACTGTTCTAATAGGAAATTGATCTCATTGATAGCTGTCAGTGCGATCGCCCTTGGCGTTGGCGCAGCCATCGCTCCTGTGCTTTCGTAAAATCCCGCCAGAGATTATACATAGAAGATTCTAAAATTATGCCTCCAAGAAAGAAAAATCCGATTACAGATCCTACAGGAGAAAAAGCAGCTACCAAAGCAACCCAGGAAGCTGATAAGAGAGTAAGAGAGCGTTTGAGAGCTAGATTCGTAAATAATCAATCTCCTACTCAATTGCAAGAAACAGTCAAAAAAATCGCTGATACAACTCAAAATGTCGGGGATGCTGCTAAGACTGTAAATGCAGGCATAGGAACAGTAACTAATTCTTTTAGCAATATAGCTGAATCTATCCCAGTTATCGCCACTGGTAAAACTGCTCAAACTATAAAGTCTCACGATGCTTATGGTGGACTGTCTCTGACAATATTTGAACCTCAAAACTTTTTAGCAGGTGATTTATTTATTGATAGCTCTACATTGCCTAGAACCTCAAAATTAGAGGCAGATGCAATTGTTGAAAGCATCGAAGAGAAGCGCCAAACATTAAGAGTGGTGGGAGCAAATTTAGACCTAAATACTGATGTTCTCAAGACTGGTGTTAAATCAGAGAAAATGACTCAAGCTGCCATTGATTATGGTGTAGCCAAGGTGAATACAGATACTAAATTAACTCAGTTTGAAACTGCTAAAGTTCAGTATGAAATCGGTTTGACTAAGCTAGACCAGACTCATGAAAAACTATTTCATGAGCAAGTGACACTAGAAGGTTTAAGAAATGAAACTGACCAACGTAAACGTTTCTGGCAAGAAAAATATGCTCTCGGTGAATCAAGAATTAAGCAAGTACAACTAGCTAAATATCAATTAGATGCCAAAATTGGAGCTATTGAAGTTGAAGGAGAGACGGCAGAATGAGCGACTTTAAAGACTTGAAGAATCAGGTAGTTATTTTGTCTTTAAGTACAGCTTCTCTAGGTGTATTTTTATGGTTTACACCTGCCAAGCCTTTGACAAACTGGATAATTTCTGCCTCTATAGGTGGATTAGTTTCAGCCGAATTAATTACTCATAAAGCCGAAAAATGCTGCAAGAAAAAAATAGTAAACCTTGAAAATGAAGCTGATAATTTAAAGATAAATCTAAAGGGCCAACGAGATTTAGCCCTTCGCCAACAGGGAGAATTAACAAATAAAGATAGTCTTTTGGCTAACTCTGCTTTAGCATACAAAAACTTGTCTCAGGAGAAAGAACGATTAAAAGTCACTCTGGCGACTCTGACAGAGGAACTAGAAAATTATCGACTTCAAATAAAATCTTTACAGGTCGCTAACGGAGAAACAGCGACAGAAATAATGCAAGATAGTTTTCAAGAGTTTCAGTCAGGGTTGAATGCCCTAATTGGCTCTCTCAAGAGACGATATCCTAATCTAAATAAGGATTGGTCAGCATTGAGCAACCAGTTAGACCAGTACCTCAAACTGTTTACAGCAAAAGTTAACACAGTAGTTAATCAAACGGATGCCAAAGAACTAATAGAAATGTCTTTGGCTATGCAGCATGAGATTATTTCGACTGGCTCAATGTTAAAAGTCAAAGCTTATAAATCTGTCATAACTTATTTGACCTTAGAATTTGATGAAGTAGTTTTCAAAAATGAACATGAAGAAATCATTCAAAAATTAAACGCTTCATGGCAAGCTAAAAATCAGGAAATTGTCAGAACTTACCAGAATAATTTTGAAGCAATCAAACAAGAATTTAATCAAGTAACTGAAACTGTCATAAGTGGTTACAAAGAAGATTTCAAAATTGTTATCGATGAAGGTATGAGTCAAGCCGAACAGATAGAAGAATTACAAAAACATATTTTAGGGCTACAGAAAAAGCTAGAACAAGCCATTAAACCTCATCGCTTCCCCGCCGCAGTAGAACAATCCAGAGTGGGCAATGCCATTATTGACTATTACTACCGTGCTGCCATTACCTTAGACGCGATCGATTGGGATGACAGCGAAATTGGGTATAAACTCATGTTCCATGTTGGGCGTAACGGTTCAAGATTTATTAGTGCTGATATCTTAAATGCCAACGATGCGCCACAGAAGCTTAAAGAAGTATCAGGCGCTATTAATACACCTGAATTCAAGCTCAATACTAGGGGCGGCCATGCGGTTTTGGACATCCAAACACGACATCCCAAAAAGAAAGACGTATCACGAGAGGAAATAGACGCTTTATGGATACCCGCTAAAAAGTTTGAAAACTATGTCAGGCGATGGGAACGGGTAAGAATTACGGCTGGCAGCACCGGGGGTAAATCACCGACAGCCAAAAATCTGGCATTGGCAATCATGAAATCTCGTCAGGGTCAAGGTGAAATTCGTCTCTATGACCCTCAACATGGTTCTAAGAAAGATTTTTGGGATATGCCCAAAGCTGGCACGAGCCACGAGGATAATGTGGAGGGTATGAAAGAACTATGTCAGTTATTGGACGATCGCACCAAAGTTAAAGGCAATCATCCATTTATCCTTTACATATTCGATGAAATTGATTCAACTATTGCCAAGTACAGAAATCAGGCTTACGCAGTTAAAGACTTGGTAGTTTATTCCTTGTCGCAAGGTTCACACCAAGATTTAGGCGTAATTTACATTGGTCAGGCTGCTGATGCTAATACCATTCCTGGAATGAGTCACAGCCAATGGAATAACGCTGTTCAACTTCATATCGGTTCCAATGCTGGTATTTGGCTTGATAAATCCGTCACAATTACCACCGAGGATAAAAATCGTCTCCTAGAGAAGTACCGCAAGATTCAAGAATTTTGCGATCGCATGAATGAAGAGTTGGGGTTGGATGTTTATACGGATGCTGCTGCTTATAGATTCGCTTTAGCAGTACCTTTAACTGGAATACCTCAATTCATTCAGTTACCGGCTTTTGATAGCTACGACTACAACGATGTTATGAGTATAAATGCTCAAAAATTAGTATTTACTAACAATAAAAACGGGATAAAAATAGAATCTAATCAGGCAATTATAGAGTCTAAGTTGGTTTGTCCTAATTCTAGTTGCGGCTCTACTCGTATCGGCACTAAAGGTTCACAATATCACAAGTGTCTTGACTGTGGTAAAACCTGGAAGAAAAGATAAAACTAATAGTAATTAGCGGTTTATATGAATCTCTACCGCAAATTACTTTACGGAACTTACGGAATTTCTTAAAAAGAACTTAACGGACGTTCACAGATGATAGTTTTCAAAGCCTTGCAATACAAACTTTTTACCCACAGAACAACTAACGGAACTTGACCTAAAGGGGGTAAGAGTCTTTTTACGGAACTTGTTCTATCTTTACTATATTTGCTGGCATTTAAATTCCATTTAATCTTGAGTTAGATACCTAATATGTTTACTATTTCTATTAGTATTAATTTATTAATTCACTAAATTTATATGTGTTTTATTTACATGGCCTCACTAACAATTGATATTTAAATAATGTTTAAATATCAAAATTAATTCTATTAGAATTAATTTTAAAAGTTAGTAATTAATTTAGAACTAATACTATTTTTGTCTTCAAATGTACCCATAAGTACCCAAAACTATATTCAATTATCTTTAGCTAATCAAAAAAACTGAAACCTTTAAGGAGCAAGAATTATGACTAAAACTAAGACCTCAAAGATCGTTGTTAATGTACCCAAAAGTACCCAGAATTTAGTACCTGCTAAAAATCGTAAATATTTCAGATCTGTAGTGGACTTAGGCAACCACTGGATTAAAGCTTATATTGAGGGCTATGAGTTAATCAGAGAACCCAGTTGGTATGCTCGTTGTCTTTCTAATACTTCTAATAAACTGCCCGGACACGTTAAGTATTTGTCAGGTGTACGTACTGATTTAATCAACACTTGTTGGCTAGTAGGTAATCAAGCCGTCCGAAGTGGCAGTAGTGATCTGATGCGTTTGGTTGAAGATTACACTGGTAAATCTTCGCTATGGCTGCAATTTTTTCTCGGAACGCTGGCACATCTGCCACAGATTAATCCCCAGATGAATCTAGAAGTTACTGCAACCTGCAATGACGTTAAACGACATTATGAGGGTATTAAAAGCAATGCAGGTACTCACAAAGTAGAACTGTGTGGTATTTTTTGTACTGTTAATATTTCCTTCAAAGCAGTTTTACCTGAAGGAATTGCTGCACTTAAGAGTTACAAGTTGAATGGGGCAGTAACGATCTGTGATATTGGTGGTGGTAATACTTCTATTAGTAGATTCTTCGATTCTGAATCTGTTGGTGATGTGATAGCCCTTGATTTCGGTGCTGAGTATTTGATTGATAAGCTTTGCCACAGTTCCGATCTCAAAGCATTAATCAAACAAGCACCTAATAAAGATATAGTCAATCGCAGTATTGAGGCAGGGATTAGGTTCAAGAAGACTGAAGCAGACGGCAAACTGCCATTTTTAGCTTATGGCGATTCAGACATCAACTTTTACCCTGTTTATGAATTGGAGTTGCAAGATTTTATTAATTGCCGACTGAGGGAAGTAATTAAGCAGCTTGAACAATACAAGTTAGCAGGCGACCAAATTCTCATTATTGGCGGAGGCTCTAAGCTTCCTCTGCTGGGTGCTGCATTAAAATCTAAAGGTTTTTTGATCTCAGATAACGGAGCTTTTGACAATCTCAACGGTCTGATTCAGGAGGTTGTTTAATGGTTTGTGACAAAATCAGAATCAAAAAATATCAGCATGAAAAAGTAGATCAATGGTGCGAGGCTTTAGGTATTCCTGATCGGCGTTTTGTGGAAGATGCGATTAACTTCTATTTACGTTATTTAGAAGGTAAACAGCCTACTACTTTGCCTATAATTCAGCTTCAATCTTGTGAGCTATCACAAGAAACTGTGGAATCTATTGATATTGATAATGAAGATCCTGATGAATATCAAGGTGGTATTAGTCTATAAATCAGAGGAAATATAAGCATGATTCAACCAAGTTTAATTGACTTTAAACAATTACCTAGTGTTTCACTTAATCAACTACATACCTTACCTATGATGGCTGGAGTGTATTTTGTAACGAATTTTGATACTATTCAATATATTGGAAAAGCAGCATCACTAAAAAGTAGATGGTTAAATCATCACAGAATTGAACAATTTAGAATGTTACCCAATGTTCGCGTTCATTATTTATTAATCACAGATGTCAATGAAATTACCAAATTGGAAGTTATAGAAAAAGCTTTTATAGAGTATTTCACACCATTATTAAATGGTACTAAAATGGCAGGTTATCAAAAGCAAGAGCGATTCAGGATAGATTTATGGGCAAGTATTAAACCAATTATTGAGGCCGAAATGCAGCGTTCTGGGTTGACGGCTCAAGAAGTGGTAAATATTGCCTTAGTCGATTATTTTGGTCTATCTCCAAAAGGTAAGGGCAGAAACACTCAACCATTGTTACCAGTACAAATGCAACAGGCAAGCGGTAAAACTGTTTATGTCAGTGAAGACGAAGATTACATCTAAATAAATTGCATCGAGGATGTCTGATTATTCCCTAGATACTTTTTTGGTTTTCTAGAACTTAAAACGAATCTCGATGATCATGACACGCTACTATCGGGCTGACTCAGAACGCAACGACCACGAACTCGGTTACTGTTACCTAATTGAAGCTGTTGGTTTTCGTATTCAACAAGCGATCGCTGATCATTGTTCAGCTTTCAGAACTAACCAGAAAGCTGTAAAACCAGATTTAAAATCGAGAAAACAGGAAATTCAATTTTGAGAATAGCGATCGCTGTTAATGAGATTGTTTAGATGAATTCTATATGGCAAATATTTAACAAGTTATTGACTTTATTAACTTGTTAGATTAAAGTTTTAATAACAAGTTAATAAAGCCAAAGAGATGTCCAAAGCACTACAAGAGCAGGTAAATAGATTATTTGAAGCAGTTAAGGACTTACACAGCTTTGAGGAAATTAAGCCTCATTGTGAAGAATTTAACAGATGGATAAATACTCATACCAACTACAGCAAAGCCAGTTTGGGGACAGTGTTAAGCCGTGTGGGATTTTATAAAAAATTCAAGTCACTGGAATTAAAGCAGGGCAAAAATGCTGATTTAGTGAATAAACATGATGCTGAGGGGAATATAGTCGGACAGACTCTAAAGCACTACGTACTTTTGCTCTGTGGGCTGGATGATGATGATTGGGATGAGCGAAATAGAACCTCACGAGTCAGCGATCGCTTAAACCTTGCTCAAGAAATTGACCCGGATGCTTATCTACAAGTTACAGGAGAACTTTTAGAGAGCAATAACATTCACAAAGTAACAGTAGGTTTAATTGCAGCGACTGGGCGCAGACCACATGAAATTGTGGCCCGTGCAAAGTTTGCTCCGATTCAAGGTGAGAACTATCAAGTAATGTTTTCTGGACAAGGAAAGAAACGGGGTGAGAATCCTGTGTTTCCAATTGCGACGCTATACCCAGCTACTTATATCATTGAAAAGCTGAATTGGTTTCGCCAACAGCCATCTACCGAGAAATTATTAGCAGAGGTAGCACGAGAGCATCCTCAAGATATCGAAGCCCAAAACCGCGCTATTGATAGCCGCCGGAATGGTTCTCTCAATCGGGTAGTTCGAGATTATTTTGGTGGTGAAAATCCGGTATTACCGATCCGTTCTGGTGAGGAACAAGGCAATTGTAAAGCACTAAGAGCGGGATATTTAGCCTTAGCGACTGAGCGTGATTGTCCCGGTTCAATTGGTTCTAAAATGCTCCATGCAGCTAGGCTGGCAGGGCATTTTGTCAAAGAGTCCCCCACTGACCAAGATTTACGAAATCTATTGACGACGTTAGGATATAGCGACTACTACACAAAAAAACCAGTAGCTTTCAAGGACGTAGCGGAAAAAGAAAAACTTACCAGCGAAAGTGAAAAGCTTTCTAGTATTCGGCTAAGAACTGTTGATTTAGAAGCTATCCGCCAAATTCAAGAGAACTTAGAAGCTCCAAATCAGCAATCAGTGATTACTAAGTTAGTAGAAACTTATCACCATCATCAGGATGTAGACAAGCAGTTACACCAAGCAAAACAGAAATTAGATCAACTTGAAGCTCAGGTTAAACAGTTAGAAAAAATTAATAACCAGTTACAGCAAGAAAAGAACCAGCTAAAACAAGAGAAAACTGCAATGGAAACAACAGCACAGCAACCCCAAACAGTTACACTCAACGTTACAGAATTAGAGGCTTGGTTAGAAAAGAAAGTTCTTGAGGTTGTAAATCAGGTGACAGGAGGAACTATTGCATCTGCTACCGTTGCCACACCTGTTAAGCTTGCGCCAGTAAAAGAAGAAATTGACTGGACTGCTAAAAGCGATGCCCAAGTATGGGGTAGTAAAGTGCAGGGCGCAGCTGTAGAAAAAATTCGCAGGTCTTACTTAGCTGTCTGTCAGTATAACGATACTGTTGCTACTGGAGATGGCGATCGCCTAGCGATCACTAACCTAGCTTTAAGAGAGTTATCAGGATGTAATGGTTTGCAAATCAAAGACTGGATTGAACAGCATAAAGATGAAGTGATTAGCCATAATGCCAAATATGGCATGGAAAACAAGAAAGATCCATCAAACCCAGCCAGCTATGCCAACAAAGGTAAAGATATAGATAAAATTTTGTCCTTGATTAATGATGAGTTTCTCAGTGGTGAAGCTTATCGCAAAGCCAGAGTCGAGTAGCGATCGCTGTTATATATTGTGTTGTAAATTGGCCTTTTTACGGACAGTAGTAGCATCGGTGGGGAATGCTTAAGAGAAGAAAAAATGAAGAATATCGCAGTCGAAAGTATCTAACCATAGATGAGGTGAAGAGATTAATTGAAGCTGCTGGTAGCAGGGACAGGCACGGACACAGGGATTATTGTCTGCTACTGTTGATGTTTCGCCACGGTTTAAGGGTGGTGAGGCTTGCGCTCTCAAATGGGATGTGATTATGTTTGAGAAGTGCATCATCTATATTCAACATACACTCTGCTAAACTGCTTAGAATCCCAAGCGGTTTGAGTCTTTTGATTGGGACTGGTGAGCCTGGAACAACTCAGGCAGGAACAATCACGAAATTTAACATTAGGGTTTCCTCAGTTTCGCTTGAACGATTTGCACCTCAAGTTTACTTAATTCCCTAATCCCAAGATGTATAATTTATATTGCCAAGCCAAAATCAGTCAGAAATCAGCAATAAGTTTAATTTTGGAGCTTTATTATGCCACAAACTAACGATGGAATTGGTTTAAGCGAACTAATTGACAAAGTTAAACAAGAGTTAAGCAAAACTAACAAAGATAATCCTGTGTTCCTGGTGGAAAATGTCGAATTAGAACTGCAAGTATCAGTTTCTAAAGAAATTGAGATTAAAGGTCAAGGTGAAGCCAAAGCTGAACTCAAAATTAATGTTCTAGGTGCTGATTTCTTGAAACTAGGTGAAGCTAAAGGAAGTGCAGAAGCTACTAGAAAAGTTAATCAAGAAAATATTCATACTATCAGAATTAATTTAACTCCAGCTATTCTTAACGATAATTTAATGAATAATTTGCCGGATAATATTGCGAAAAAAGTTAAAGACAATCCTCTTCCTTTGCTTCAAGGTGATGACGAACCAATTTAATTAGACAAAAGGTGTAATCAAATATTAAGACTATAGGAAATACTTTACCCAAATTATTACAACAGTCGGGTATTAGTAGGTCGGTGTTAAAAATTGTCGTTATGGCAAGGCAGGAGGGAAGAGGTTCTCAAGCCGATTTACTTTTCGTTACATAGTTCGGTTTATTTGCACTGCTCTACTTTAAAAGCCTTGTCTGTTTAAAAATAAAATAGAACTGTTATAGGAATTTGACAAAAAAATCTTATAAATATTTATAAAAATGTCAACACTCAAATTAACCTTAACCGCTATAGATAATAAAAAATTTAATATCTATGCAGATGATTACGGACTAGAAGAATCTGAATTACCTTTTGCTAATAATTCAGAAAACTCACAATTTTATGCCATTATTAATGCCTTAAATAATACTTCTGATGAGTATTCACATAAAACTAATGATGACATAAAAAATTGGATGATAGAGGAACGTTTCTTAAAGCAAAACGGTAATCAGCTTCATGAGCAGATGCGCGAAAATATCGGAAGGAAACTTTATACAGCTTTGTTTCCAAAAACAATTGAAAAAGCACTGCATCAAAACTGCAAAAGCGGTGAAGATTTACACATTCAAATTAAATATGATTTCCGAGAGATTGGTAAATCTAATTTATCAATGTATCCTTGGAATTTGGTACATGATGGTATTGACTTTTTAGCGAAAAGACAAATTACTTTTTCTTATCGTATAGACTATCCAGACACCCCAAAGCCAGGAAAACGTCAAATTGACAAACTCAAAGTTTTAGTCATCTCGTCTCAGGCATTTGAAAACAATCAAGGTCAACTCCAAAACCAAGAACCAGTAATTAGTAATAGCTTAAAAAAAGCCCAAGATGAGGGACGCGCCTGTTTATTATCTTGGTATGAACCACAAAGACAAAGGCCAACTTTTAAAGTATTACGAGAATATTTCACTGATCATTACAAAGAAGCTGATAAACTCCCCGATATCATTCATTTTAACGGTCATGGAGTTTTCCAAGATAAGTTAGGATTTCTTTTATTTGAAGATGAACAGGGTCAACCAGATTATATCAGTGCTGAAGAATTTGCAGATTTAATAGAAATTTGTAACCCTAAACCACAAGTAATAGTTATCACTGCTTGTAAAGCTGCCTTAGCTCATAAAAGTGATTCTGTTTTTAATGGAGTCGCCCAAAAACTACTACAACAAGTACCAGCAGTTGTAGCCACACCATTTAGTATTAGTCAAGAGAGTACAACAGATTTTATAGACCAAATTTATCGAGTTTTAGGTAATGGTAGGTCTTCTTTATTGGAAGCAGTAAAATTTGCTTCTAAAGCTATGAAACATAAGGAATATGAGTGGTATCGTCTGGTGCTTTTCTTACGCCATAATGGTGATGAAGATGGATATTTATTTGAGGTTCAGGAAACACCACAACAGCTATTTAATCAAAATAATAGAGAATTAGAAGCGTCAGATATAGAAACCCTAAAAGATTTAGTAAAACGTTGTAGAATAATTACAAGCAATAGAATAGTTCGAGAAAATTTCTGCCAATATATTGGAATAGAAATAGATGATATTTCTCCAGATAGTGTAGCTGGTTTAGGTGATAATCTATTTATAGAGACACTATTAAATTATTTACAAAAAACAGATAATAAATCAGCATTTTATAAAATATGTGTAAAAATTAAACCTCATTTTGAATCTTCGGTAAAACTTACAAATAAACTGCAAATTATTAAAAGTAAAGTTATGCAAACATGAGCAAATTTGAGATAGAAACGTCAGATATAGAGATATTAAAAAGTTTACTAAAGTCTCGTCAAACAATTACAAGTAATAGAATAGTTCGGGAAAATTTTTGTCAATCTATTGGAATCAAAATAGATGATATTTCCCCAGATAGTGTAGCTTTTTTAAGTGATGATTCATTTATAGAGACACTATTAAATTATTTACAAAGAACAGATAATAAATCAGCACTTTATAAATTATGTGTAAATATTGAAAATTTTGATCAATTATCAAAATTTGCATATCAATTATCAAATATAAAACGTAAATTACGGCTATCAGCAATTTTAACTATACTTCAATTAAACGATTTTGACAATTTATTTGAGAAGTGTAATTCTGCTTATCAACAATGTTTGTTTCATAAAAATATAAACATTGACATTCCCAATAAATTAGAACTAAATCTGAGTAAAATTAGTGAAATTTTAGAAAAATTAAATAATCATTATGATGATTATAATAATAATTTCTCTTTACTAGATTGCTTTATAGTTTATTTAAAATTGCATATTGATAATGAATTTCCTGAAGTCAAGAGATTGATTGAGAGATGGATTGATATTTATCTACCTAATTTGTTTGATTTGCTAAATCTCATAAAACTAAAAAATGCAGAATCACAGCAAAGAATAAGTAATTCTCAACCTTGTCTGCTTCTTGTTGTTTTTGAAAGAAATGAGGGGTTGAGAGCAAAAGCGTGGGTTATTAATGATATTAGAGAATATAACATAAATCAAATAAATGATTGTCAGCCATTAAATGAACAAGAATTACCAGTGGAATTACAAACTTTTCCTATAATTTTTAGGGATATATACTTAAATAGTCTAGAATATTGTAAAAATAGAAATCTCAATAATATTCAAAAAATTAAAGTTTTTTTACCCTATAAATTGATTGATTGTGAAATTAATCCTATAGATAAGTTAACAATTAAGGAAGAATATCCTAGATTTATCACTCCTGATACTTTTGGGAAAGAGTACGAAATAATCTTAGAATTTTCAGAACGTTTGGGAATTAATCATGAGGTGGTAAAATGGGAGAAAAAACGTAACAATTTTATTTCATGTAAGTTGGTTCAAGATATTTTTATAACAGAAAAACTAGACAACGTAAAACTAAAACAATTGTATAAGAAATTGGATTCAGATTCAGTATTTGGATTCAGATTCATTAATACAATTGACATAAAAATCGTAATGGAAATATTATTTTATTCTGGTATTCCTTTTGCGTTATGGGTCAGAAAAGAAATTCCAGAAGTGAATCTTCAGGAAGAGTTAGATAATATATGTCAATCAGGTTGTTTAGAAAGCTTATCAAGCATCATCAAAGAGAAACGTTGTGAAGCTTGGCAAGAAGAGGATAACGATAATCATATAGGAAATCATTTATCATTAATGTTTGATACTGCTAATTTACGTCCACTACCTAAACAATTATCAATGCCTTAAATTATGAACAATACTAATCAAGACTGGAAAATATTTAAAGGTAAAAATACCGAACCCCACGATAATATCATTGATTTACCACAGCCACCTAGTTGGCGGCCTTTTGGTGAAGATAGTAAACCAGGGGAAAATAGACGAAAAACACGGGGAGAAACCTTTCAAGTTAGAGATGAAGAAATTGAAATGGTCAATGCTGCTCTGTATTTAAGAAGACCATTATTGATAACTGGTAAACCTGGTACGGGAAAATCCTCTCTTGCTTATGCTGTCGCTAGGGAACTCAAGTTAGGAGAGGTGCTTTATTGGCCTATTACTACTCGCACGACTTTGAAAGATGGACTTTACAGTTATGATGCTATATCTAGACTGCAAGAAGCCCAACAACAAAAACAACAGAATTTTTCGGAGTTATCAGAGGAACAACAAAAAGCCCAACTAAAAATTATTGAAAAATATATTACTTTAGGCCCACTAGGAACAGCTTTTTTACCTTCTGATAGACCACGTATTTTATTAATTGACGAAATAGATAAAAGTGATATAGATTTACCTAATGATTTATTGGGTATCTTTGAAGAAGGGCGGTTTGAAATTCCTGAACTAGATAGAATTAAGGAAGAAGTACCAAAAGTTAATGTCCGTACAGCCTATAGCGATGAAACAGAAGATACAACTAAAGGACATATTAAGACAGCAATTACAGATGGGCGTGTTACCTGTACACATTTCCCTTTTGTGATTTTAACCAGTAATGGTGAACGGGATTTTCCTGCACCGTTTTTACGTCGTTGTTTGCGTTTAACAATGAAACCACCAAGCAAGGAGGATTTAATAAAAATCGTCATGGCTCATTTAAATAAAGAAACTGCTGAAAACTCAGATGTAGACAGCTTAATTGATGATTTTATCAATAAACGAAAAACGGAAACATTAGCAACAGACCAATTATTAAACTCAATTTTTATGGTAACAAAAGGGCGGATTTCTAGTAAAGATATTTTAATTAGTAAGCTACTGAAAGATTTAGGGGGAGTGGAAGATTTAGAGGCAATAGTAGAAGATGAATAATGAAGCTTCACATTCAATGATTGTACGCTTCATAGACAGATTAGATGAGGTGAAGTTACTGCGTGATTTATCATTGGATGATGAAGATATTGCTGATATTATCTGGTTAGCTTTGCAAATGGGAGTTGTTGAGCAACCAGAATCTTCAAATAGGGAAGGTTCTGTAATATTTGAAGATATACAAAAATTACTTCCTGACTCTAATTCTTCTCAATCAAAAACAGAAGTGTTGGATGTTTTTTTAGATGATTCTCCAAGAAGCGGTACACAAAAACGAGAAGGAGATCAAAAACAAGAAACAATTCCACCATCAGGTTTTCCCTTTCCTGTACCCGCAGCACCAGCTATTCAAAATTCTTTAGAAATTGGTCGCGCAATGCGTCCTCTTAAGCGCAAAGTACCTTCCACAACTAAATTTATTTTAGATGAAGAAGCAACTGTTAACCGCATTATTGAACGTGATATTTGGCAACCTGTTACTAAACCAGAACCGGAAAGATGGCTTAATTTAGAATTAATAGTGGAAGAATCACGTTCCTCTTTTATTTGGCAAGAATTGATAGATGATTTTCAACAAATTCTGGAAAATCAAGGCGCATTTAGAAGTATAAGAGTTTGGACTATTAAATCAGAAAATCATCAAAACCAAGATTCTAATTTAATTCTCATTCGGCGCAGAAGAAGAGGTAAACTAGAACAACGTCAACATCTTCACCGGGAATTAATTCACCCTGATAATCGGGGTTTAATTTTACTTGTCAGTGATTGTGTATCTCCTTTGTGGCAAAATGCAACTCTAAATCAATGGTTAAAAGATTGGTCAGAATCTCAACCAACTGCCATTGTCCAGTTATTTCCTGAAAGATTGTGGGATAGTACCCAGTTATCATTGGGTCGGAAATTGTTTGCTAGGGCATTAAATCCAGGGGGGGATAATCATAAATTAATTTTAGATGATTTACCGTTTTGGTTGCCGATTAATAGGGATGACGCTTTAGTTTTACCTGTTCTTAATTTAGAACCGCAAATATTAAAACTTTGGGCGCGTGTAGTTGCAGGTTTTGGAAATGCGCGAATTTCTACTTATTTATTTGATTTGGAATTTATTAAACTACCAGAAAATCAAAGGCAAGTAAGAAATGATAATAAATCGCCAGTAGAAATATCTCCACAATCACAAACAAGTGGTAATCAAAATAAGTCTCTAGAAAAACAATCTCCAGAAGTAGAAGCAGAACAGGCCAAAAGAATTGTTAAACGTTTTTTAGCTACAGCATCACCAATTGCCCAAAGATTAGCAGGAATGATGGCTGCTGCACCTGTTGATATTTCTGTAGTAAATCTGATTAGAAAAACCTGTTTAAAGGAAGCCCAACCTGTTCATGTAGCAGAAGTCTATATGGGTGGATTACTCCGAGTTACCCAGGAAGATACAGAAGGAAAATCTAGAGTTTATGATTTTATTCCCGGTGTGCGAAAGGTACTCAATCAGGCAATGGCAATTAATGAAACAGAAAATATTTTAGATGAGATTTCTAAATATATTGGTGAGAGAATTGATAGACCAATTCGTAGCTTTATGGCATTGATAGGCTCATTACGCGAAATTGAATATGACCAGCAGGAGAAGGTGCTGCCATTTGCACAAATAGCGGTAGATGTGTTTCAAAATATTGGTGGTGAATATGCTGAATTAGCAAATTTAATATCTGCCAATATTCAACCAGTTATTCCTCCAGTAACGCCACAAGTATCTGTGGAACCAGAGTTGAAAATCTGTGATTTTGAAGTTGCTACTATTGAAATTATCAAATTTACTTCTTTTAAATTTGTGGTAGCGACTTTAGAACGGGAGTCAGAAAGTCGTAGATGGTATGAATTATGGTTACAGAATAAACAAAGATGGGTGGTGAAGCGTCAAGAAAAACAAGCTATTGGTGTGGTTGAAAAATTAGGTGAAGGGGTGAATTTAGAACTCATGGAAATACCTGGGGGGACATTTCTGATGGGTTCGCCAGAAAGTGAGCAAGGAAGATTTGAGAGTGAATCACCGCAACATGAAGTGAGTGTGCCGAAGTTTTACATGGGGCGTTATCCAATAACGCAAGGACAGTGGCGGGTAGTAGCAGAATGGGAAAAGATAGATATCGAATTAAAGCCAGATCCATCGAGGTTTAAAGAAGATTATCAGGGAAGAGAGAGATGGACAAGACCAGTGGAAAGAGTGAGATGGGAAGAAGCGAAAGAATTTTGTAAAAGATTAAGCAGAAAAACAGGGAGGGAATATCGATTACCGACAGAAGCAGAATGGGAATATGGGTGTAGAGCAGGAACAACAACACCATTTCATTTTGGGGAAACAATCACAGCAGAAATAGCTAATTACAATGGTGAAGATGTTTATGAAGATGGAGTGAAAGGGGAATATAGAAAACAAACAACACCGGTGGGATATTTTCAAGTAGCGAATAATTTCGGGTTATATGATATGCACGGAAACGTGTGGGAATGGTGCGAGGATGATTGGCATAATAGCTATAAAGGCGCACCGAATGATGGTAGTGCATGGATAGTAAGTGGTACAAGTAATACAAAAGTGTGTCGTGGCGGTTCTTGGGACACCGATACTAGGAACTGTCGTTGTGCTTCTCGCTACAACAACGACGCCGACTTCAGCTATGGTTTTCGAGTTGTGCGTGTTCCCCCCAGGACTGAGTAGCACTTTACACTCTTGCCCTCTTGCCCTCTCGCGCTTTGCGCGATCCAAATTTTTGTCAATTTTTAGCTAATACAAAAATACTATACAATTTATTGTTTAAGCAAAATAAAAGGGGTTATTGTGGTTGCGTTCTAAGACTATATTGTTATAATTCAGCCTTCGCAACCAAAGAGAGGACTATAATATACCTGATATAATTAGGAAACGCTATATTTATGAATGAACTACCAATTATCCAAAAAACTTACGATTTTATCAAATGGTATATTCCCATTTTAAATCGTCTTCCTCGTAACCACCGGTTTCTTTTAGGGGAGCGAATAATTAATAATTTATACGATTTTTTAGAAAAGTTAATTCAAGCGCGTTTTGCTAATAAAAGTGATAAAATAAATATTCTCAAATCACTCAATACCCAGCTAGATATTTTACGTTATCAAACCCGTTTATTATTTGATTTTGAATTGATTAAACCTCAACGTTATCAATATAGTAATCAGCAGCTTAATGATATTGGTATTGAATTGGGAGGATGGATTAAACAACAAGAAAAGTGAGGTGTTCTCTTTCTTAGCCTTGTTGTGCCAAAATAAATATTAAAAAATCACTAATTGATGAATATAGGTATTTCTAAAGGTTTCGATATTTTATTAATAACAAAAAATATAAATATTAATTAAACGCTAAAACTCTTGATAAATAAAGGGTTAAGATTTCTATCTAGTGACAGTGATAGAAGATAGTTAAAGTGAGGTTTGAGGATGAAGCGATATGGTAATCTTTGGCATCAGATTGTTGATTGGGAAAACTTACTCCTGGCGGCTCGTTATGCCCAAAGAGGAAAGCGGTTTCGGGATAATGTATTAGCATTTAACTATAACTTAGAACAAGAAATATTACAATTAGAATCTGAATTAAAACAAAAAAGTTATCATCCTGGGGCTTATCATACCTTTCAAATTTATGACCCCAAACCGCGTTTAATTTCGGCTGCACCCTATCGAGATAGAATAGTTCATCATGCCCTATGTAATATTATTATTCCTCTGATTGAACGTTCATTTATTCCCGATACCTACGCTAACCGTTTAGGCTATGGAACTCATCGGGCTTTAGAAAGATTTACGGATTTTGCTCGTTCTAGTCGCTATATTTTGCAGTGTGATTTACGTAAGTATTTCCCTAGTATTGACCACGAAATATTAAAAGAAATTATTCGTACTAAAATAAAATGTTCTGATACTTTATGGTTAATTGAATTAATTATTGATAATAGTAATTTACAAGAACCTGTGATTGAATATTTTCCAGGTGATGATTTACTGACTCCTATTCTTCGTCGTCATGGTTTACCTATTGGTAATTTAACAAGTCAATTTTTTGCTAACGTTTATCTTAATGGATTTGACCATTTTGTTAAAGAAAAATTGCACGCTAAGAAATACCTGCGTTATGTAGATGATTTTGCAATTTTTAGTGATGATTACCAATTTTTAGTAAACGCAAAAACTGCAATTGAGGATTATTTAGCGAAGCTACGCTTGAAGATTCATCCAATTAAAAGTCAATTATTTGAAACCTGCTATGGTGCAAACTTTGTTGGTTTTAGGGTGTTACCGCAGCGTGTTCGAGTGCGTAATGATAATCTTAGACGGGCGCGTTTACGACTCAAGAAACTACAAAAAGATTTTGCTCAAAGGAAAATTTCTCTAAATAAATTAATTCAACGCCTACAAAGCTGGGAATCTCATCTAAAACATGGAAATACTTATCGTTTACGACGCTCTATTTTTAATCATTACAGTTTTATACCCCATCCTCAAGGATGAGATATAGGAATCCTAAATCATTTCTGAAAAATTTTTAGTAGGGTCGTGTAGGCACTGTTCATTTCCTGTATATTTCAAAAATCAAATATTATTTTATAGTTCAGAAGCCTACTTTTTGTATATCCTAAAAATGGGGTAGGCATTGGAAAACGTGGCGGTTCTTGGAACAACAATACTAGGAACTGTCGTTGTGCTTCTCGCAACAACAACAACATCGACAACAACAACAATGGTTTTCGAGTTGTGCGTGTTCCCCCCAGCACTCTTCTGTGCCAGAACTGGCAGATGGGAATCTGTCGGGCGTGCCGAAGAAGAGTCCAGACCTACTCCAGTGATGTGAATAACATCCAAAAAGTACCCGAAGTTAGGTAGCTTAGTAAGCGCAGCTGAAACGTTATCTGACTTCATTCACATAATTAAGTTTTATAACTCACCGTTCGCGTAATCGATTCAGGAAATAAAGAATTAAGCCAAATGGCTAAAAGCTTTGTCATACATGAATGAAACGCATTAAGCATTGGGATATCTAGACTTTAAAGACTTGGACAATCAATACTGCGATCGCTCTCAACAAATCTAGATTTCTGACAATATGTTTTGTGGAAGCTGGTATGCAAGAGACTTATGCCCTGGTTTAAAATATCAAAGCTAGACATAGCAATACTTTCAAGCACTTTCGGGGAATTAATTATTTCCTATTTGGATTACGCGAACGGTGAGTTATAAGTTAATGAGCATTTAAGTTGCATAAAGCCAGGGCTAAAGCCCTTACTACAAGCGAATCAGTCTAGAAAAATTAATGGCGATTAGCTTACCCCGCTACAAAACTAGCAGCTTTTAAAAGTAGGGGATTGAAAATCCAGAAATTGTAAAAATGAATCAAATAATTATTCGGCGACAAAAAAAACAAGCACAGTATTATACCGAAGAATTAGGAAATGGTATTGGCTTAGATATGATGCTCATTCCTGGGGGGACATTTCTGATGGGTTCGCCAGAAAGTGAGCAAGGAAGATATGACGATGAATCACCGCAACATGAAGTGAGTGTGGGGAAATTTTACATGGGGCGTTATCCAATAACGCAAGGACAGTGGCGGGTAGTAGCAGAATGGGAAAAGATAGATATCGAATTAAAGGCAGATCCATCGAGGTTTGAAGAAGACTATGAGGGAAGAGAGAGATGGACAAGACCAGTGGAAAGTGTGAAATGGGAAGAAGCGAAAGAATTTTGTAAAAGATTAAGCAGAAAAACAGGGAGGGAATATCGATTACCGACAGAAGCAGAATGGGAATATGGGTGTAGAGCAGGAACAACAACACCATTTCATTTTGGGGAAACAATCACAGCAGAAATAGCTAATTACAATGGTGAAGATGTTTATGGAGATGGAGTGAAAGGGGAATATAGAAAACAAACAACACCGGTAGGATATTTTCAAGTAGCGAATAATTTCGGGTTATATGATATGCACGGAAACGTGTGGGAGTGGTGCGAGGATGATTGGCATGATAGCTATAAAGGCGCACCGAATGATGGTAGTGCATGGATAGCAAGTGGTACAAGTAATATAAAAGTACGTCGTGGCGGTTCTTGGGACCACGATACTGGGAGCTGTCGTTGTGCTTCTCGCAACATCGGCTTCATCGACGTCAACATCGATGGTTTTCGAGTTGTGCGTGTTCCCCCCAGGACTGAGTAGCACTTTACACTCTTGCCCTCTTGCCCTCTCGCGCTTTGCGCGATCCAAATTTTTTTGCATTTGTACAGTGACAAATTAAATGGCGTTAAGACAAATTCTTGTCATTGAGTTAAGCCTGACCACTTTAGGCTTGCAACCATTGGTATTGATACGGCTTGTAAGTTTTCTGTGCTAATTCTGAGTTTAATGTTAAGAAGTGCAAGCTTTACACCTCACCGTTCGCGTAATCGATTCAGGAAATAAAGAATTGAGCCAAATGACTAAAAGCTTTGTCATACATGAATGAAACGCATTAAGCATTGGGATATCTAGACTTTGAAGACTTGGACAATCAATACTGCGATCGCTCTCAACAAATCTAGATTTCTGACAATATGTTTTGTAAAAGCTGGTATGCAAGAGACTTATGCCCTAGTTTAAAATATCAAAGCTAGACATAGCAATACTTTCAAGCAATTTTCGGGAATTAATTATTTCCTATTTGGATTACGCGAACGGTGAGTTACACCATCAATCACATTAATTTGGCACAGCGACAAATAAAAAGTCACTGTACAAATTTTAATGTTAAATAATATAGGCAAGTGTATTAGCTTAGACTCGGCCAAGCCAATGTTTTTTTTCAATCAATTCTGCAATTGGATGTTTAGTTGTGGCTTTGGGATCAGTATCACGATGCCATTCTTGCCAAATACCTGCGGCAAGTTGAGAAAATTCACCTCCTACTTGATACCAACTAGGGTTATCTTCTCTACTCCAAAGTTTACATAGCAAATTTAAAACTTTCTCAGATGTGAGATTTTTCATGGGATTTAATTTATTTACGTTTGATTTAGTTAAGCTATTTTCTTCCCGAAAAACTCTACTAAGTCCTTCTTTGACGCTGAAATTACTCAGCTTTTCCGAACACCTATAAATATTAAAAAGTGCGTCACCAATACGTCTATTCAAACTTAAATATACAGCGCCCTTGAGTGCCTTTAAAAAAAACTCTAACGCATTGGTAGCATCATCTTGAATTAATAATAAATATTCTCCATCAAGCAAATAAATTTCTGAAAGCACGGCTTGACAAAAATTATGACTGTGACCAGCAGTTAAATCTGTTTTAGCAAGTTTATCAGCAAACTTAGATGCCTGTTTTGGTAAATTAGCTTCCCCCACTCTGATCCAAGCTCTGCCTGCAAATGCTAACCATCGAGAAGCTCGTTGCGCTAAACCAATACGTAATGCGTAGTGAGCTGCTCTGAGGAAATGTTCTGCGGCAACTGAAAGAGAGCTTTTGTCATCAGAAAGATAAAACTCTATGCGTGCAACATTCCCATACATTTCCGATAATGCTAGATACACATCCCAACCAGGATCTTTGTAACAATATCCTAGTTTAATTGCATCTCTAATTTGACTGTCCCATCTTTCTAATCCCAGCCAATGACTTCTTTTAGTTTTATCAAATAAGTTCGGCTCATGACCACAAGAAAGCTCGTACAGGTAAACTTCTGATTGAATGAGAGCTTGGATAGGAACAAGCTCTTGCTTGACTTTTTGGTCTTCATCAAGGACTTGGTTCATTTCTTGAATGAGCAGTTGGGCGTTACGGATGTTTCCTTGAAAATTGGATTGTCTTAGCTCTAAGCGTTTTGTCAGAAAATAACAACGATAAAAGTTTAGTCGGTATGAAAAGTAAATATCTTCTTTAGGAATTTTATTCAATTCTTCCCTGGCGGTATAAGCTATTTTCTTAATTTCAACAGTTTGGCACTCTTCATCAAGAAACTGAAATTTTTGAAAAGCTCTCCTAGCTCTTGTTAATCGCTTTCTCAAATCAGAGAGAGCTTTACAGGCTGAAGTATAGATTTGGAGATCCAGTTTGCCGGATGTACTTTGATCTGCTATCCATTGTTTAGCCGCATAGATGATCGCTTGCAGCATAGTAATCATTGAGTCGCGATCAACCCAAATTCCTTGATAGTGTGGTCTATTACCTAGAATTACTGTTGTTTCAACTAAAGAATCAATACTACTGTCTAGGGTTTTTGTTGATATGCTGACGTTTGCTATATGCTCTGCCAAGCCCATGTGTAAACTCAAAGCACCTATAGCATTCTCAACGATTGTATTGCCAGAAGTGTACATCCATTCAATCAGCTCATGAGATTCGCCATCATAACTAAAGCTACAAGTCACTAAGGCCATAATCACGGGAGTGAGGGAATCAAAAGATTTGGCTTGTGGTTGCATTGTTAAGTATGAACCTGGAGTTTTGAGAACACACTCTGCTTGATGACCTATTTGTACAAATTGAGCGTATAAATCACTATATTCCTCTTCTGCATGAACATATCGAGATAAAGTTTGAAACTCTGTCTTCTGCACTCTAATGTGAAGGTTGGGGAGATTTTTTAGCATTTGCTCTTTGATCGCAATGCTGATGAATAATCTGATAGCTTCTTGCTGGGTGAATTTGGTCTTACCTCCAGCTCTCAGCCGGTCTCTAGTCCGCTCTAGCTTGTCAATTACTTCTAGTCTCAGTTTTAAACCAAGTGTTGGGTGAGATTCCCAGAGATTATCAATCAGAGATGTTAAATAGTCCTTCTCTTGATATTTAAAATGTCCTTTGTTAGCAATTGCTATTTTGTTATTTGCGATCGCTAAAAACTCTTGAGTTGTAGGTACTAAATCTTCAACCTCTAGAAACTCAAGTAATGCAACTACTTGAGCAATTTGAAAAAACCTCTCTGGGCTGACCTTAATAATACTAGCGTTATTTGGTAAAAAACCAGCAGACTCTAATAGTTCGTCAGTACCAATCTCTCCCAATAATTCTCGTAATTCGTTAGCATGAGGATGAGATTCGATGTCTTGGGAATTTTTTTCACCCTCTGCTTTTAATTTTCTTTTCGATGGTTTACAGTTTTGCAGAGTTTTGCAAAGTTCTATTAAGCCTTCACGGTTAACTGGTAATCTTTTTTTTTCCTGATTGAGAAATTCAATCACAACTGGTCGGCTAACATTCATTCCTTTTGAGAGTTCTACCTGGGTTGCTCCCATTTTTTCTAGGAAGAAGTGAAGCATCTTCCTGAGTTCTGCTTGGTCTTCGATATTATCTCTACTCATACTCTTGATTCTAAAGTTAGTAACTGTCAATATAATTTACAGTAAACATCAATTATATTGAATATTTGTAATATATTATACATTAACTTCTCTAAATTATATCTTTTTACGACATGTCATTAAAAACAGGATTTTTTTAAATTCGCAATTCTTATATTGTATATATAGCTACAATTTACTACCAAACTCTTGCTTTATATTTACACATTGTTGGCTAATCAATTATGTCTTTTTTCTTCAGCAGTAGAAAGTTTTCTTAACACTGTGAAAAGAAAATAGCTAGGTTTAAACAAATCAAATTGAATTAATAGAAATTCAATGGGGGCTGAGTCAAGGCCAAGACAAAGTTGAGTGTTGTTGTGAGGATGTGAAGAATTGCCTGACTCCGTTACAAAACCTAGCCCTTTAAAATGCAGCATCATTTAATACGAGAGGTAAGACGGTTTCAGCGTTTGCCATTGGTAGCCCACAAAATTTAAGCTTTATTTTGCAAGTGATGGGAGCATAACTCTCACACATGCTTTTTTGGGCTGTATTGCCTTGTATGACAGTATTTGCAAACAATTAAGGTAAATATTTGTTTGCAAAACATCGATAGAAATAACCATGTCGATGCGGAAGCTTTGCATATCTATTGCTAATAGATACCGCTAATTAATTAAGACTTGGAAAGTCCAAAAGAAATCAATTTGTGGTGTGAATTAAGCTTTGTTCAATGACAAATAAATTGAGTCGTAACTAATCTGACTGGAGTTTATAGCCATGACACCAAAACAATATAGTTTTCTCTGGCAATTTATTGCTAAGTTCTTCAAATATTTTTTGTTAGCACTATTGGCTTTTGCAATTATCTGTATTTTATTCATTAGTTTTGGCGCTTTACATATTGTTGTAATGCTACTACCCTTTGCCGGAGATTGGTTTTCTAAGCTGGCAGTTATCTTGTTGTGTTTAATCACAATAATGGTCATTTTAGAATCTTGGCGTTAAATATCGCTTGACCCGAAACCCCAATGAAGTAAGTAAGCAGTTTTGGATTGCCTTCGTCCTTGATGTTGCTGTAGGTATCCTCTGCATTTTTCATCAAGGAGCGATCGCTTACCGCTACAACCTCCAACCTTTAGTAATTCATCACTCACAGGAAATGTGTATGCACAATTCTCAACAGTTACCAGAAGATTTCAAAGCATTTGAACAGCAAATTCTCCAGGCTGAAAATCAAATAGCCAAAGCTACAACTGAACTCTTTCGCTTAGAATTCATTCTCGATCGCATTTGCCATGAAATTCAAGACTCGCTAGGCTTCGATTTTGTCAATATATCTCTAGTCATACCTGCATCAAACACTATTGAAGCAGTACATGGAATTGGCATTGGTAAAAATTGGGTAAATCGAGCCAGACATTACCTTGAGGACGATCCAGAATTACGAGATATTCAAGCAGATATAGTTAAAGAATGCCACACTGAAATTATCGCTGGACACAATGAACGCTTTGATAGTTGGATTTTTGAAACATTTGACCATCATAATCTTGTCCGCATTTTTACGCCGATTATTCTGATGCGGGATGAAAGCGGCAAAACTCTAGAGGATTGGTTTGAACAGTATGATTGGCAAGAGAATTTCGTTCCCAATCATATTGGCACCGAAAAGCAACATACTATTATCACTATGAAGCCAATACCAGGTTATGCTCCACCTAAAGTAATTGGCTCTGTGGAAGCAGGTTATGAGAATTGTGACACCAAAATCACCCATCAACAAGCGATCGCATTAGCTAAACTCGTGGCTCAAAGATCGCTAGATATTCGCAAAGCACGTCTGCGTTACGTATTAGAAACGGTTGCTGAAAATGCTAGGCACATTTTAAGAGCTGACTTCACTACCAATACCGTAGCCAATTTACGAGGGTTCAACACCTGTAGAAACGGGATGAATACGTCCTAAAGAAGTAAGCTTGGCAAAAATCTGACTTAATAAAATAGGCTCAGGCATTTCA
>NZ_JACJQW010000005.1:0-341108 GCF_014696905.1 Nostoc sp. FACHB-190 | reverse complement strand
GATAAGATGTCGGGCATGGGCGGCTAGTAGTTTCTGAGTTGTCGTTGTGAGAGACAATAACTCTACTACGAAACGCCCTACCTCTTCATGCTCTTATTTTGGCAACGGTATTGATGAGGAGAATTATTTGATGAATCAATTTACTAATCTACTAAATACCTCTAAATTCTGACTTCTGACTCCTGGGTACTGAATACTTACCATTTGTCAATAGTTCTTCTTCAATATTGAACAATTAGATACCTGACTTCTTAAAGAAGTCGGGTATCTGAGTTTATGTAAAAATTGGCACTAATTATTACTAGAAAATATTTTCTGCACTGTCCACAAAAGCTACAAATAAAACAAATCAATCAAATTCTTAATTGATCGGCGGTTAAATTTCTGATCTGATACTAAGTTGCGATCAAACATAATATTTCAACGCCCTATTCCCCATTCCCTACTCCCTATCTACACAACTAGATTCAGGAATCAAACCGTATTCCTATATATTACGTATATATTTATATTACACGTAAATTGAAATCATATTTTTGTTAAAAATTATATTCATTTACGTGATAATTTTTTTGTGTAAAAACTATTCATAAACCTTTTACACATTCCAGATTTTAATTTACTTTTCCTTCATACAAGTAGCAAAAATTCTAGTTAGATTATGTACGGAGAAACACAGAGCAAAGACAAATTCTCTCCAACCAAGTGCATCCTCTTCATCTCCAGAAAATAAAAAATAATTCCCTACAAATCTCCGAGGTAATTGCATGAAAGCGGTGATTTTGGCTGGTGGACTTGGTACACGCCTCAGTGAAGAAACCAGTATCAGACCAAAGCCAATGGTTGAAATTGGTGGTAAACCAATTCTTTGGCACATAATGAAAACTTATTCTGCCCACGGCATTAATGATTTTATTATTTGTTGTGGTTACAAAGGTTACGTGATTAAGGAGTATTTTGCTAATTACTTCTTACACATGTCAGATGTAACTTTTGATATGCGTTTTAACCAAATGAATGTACATTCTGGTTATGCAGAACCTTGGCGTGTAACATTAGTCAATACTGGCGACAGTACCATGACTGGTGGACGCTTAAAAAGAGTTGCTGAACATGTCGGAAATGATACTTTCTGCTTTACTTATGGTGATGGTGTGAGTGATATAAATATCACTGAGCTAATTAAATTTCACAAACAACAAAAAACATTAGCGACACTCACAGCAGTACAACCAGCCGGACGTTTTGGCGCTATTTCCTTAGAACAAGAGCAAACAAAAATCACCAGCTTCCGTGAGAAACGCGACGGTGAAGGTGCTTGGGTAAATGGTGGCTATTTTATCCTAGAACCAGATGTTATCGATTTAATTGCGGATGACAGCACCGTTTGGGAGAAAGAACCATTAGAAAAGTTAGCTGACATGGAACAGTTATCTGCTTTTAAACATAATGGTTTTTGGCAGCCAATGGATACCTTGCGCGATAAAAATCATCTCGAAGAACTATGGCAGAGTGGTAAAGCGCCTTGGCAAGTATGGTAAGAAAAGTAGGAAGTATGAAGTCTGAAGTATGAAATTTTATGCTCAAGCTTCTACTTTCAGCTTTTTGACTAATGACAAATGACTAATGACAAATAATATGTACGATTTTGCGATTGTCGGCGGTGGCATAGTAGGTTTATCAACAGCAATGGCCTTGGGTAAACGCTATCCACAAGCACGCATTTTAGTATTAGAAAAAGAAAGTAACTGGGCATTTCACCAAACTGGCAATAATAGTGGGGTAATTCACTCTGGCATTTACTACAAACCAGGGAGTTTTAAAGCTAAATTTTGCCGTGATGGTAGTCGCTCGATGGTGGAATTCTGCCAAGAGCATGAAATTGACCATGAAATCTGCGGTAAAGTTATTGTTGCTACCGATGAACAAGAACTACCACGGTTAGAAAATCTCTATCAACGTGGTTTAGAAAATAACTTAAAAGTCCAGAAAATCAGACCAGAAGAGGTAAAAGAAATTGAACCTCATGTAAGCTGTGTGGCGGGTATTCGGGTATTTTCGACAGGTATTGTTAATTACAAGCAAGTTTGTTTAAAATACGCCCAATTAATTCAAAATCAAGGTGGAGATTTACGCCTCAATACCAAAGTATTGAAAATCTCTGCGAGTGGGAAAAATCAAGTACTAGAAACCGATCAAGGCAACTTTGAAACGAAATTTATCATCAATTGTGCCGGATTACATAGCGATCGCATTGCTAAGTTAGGTGGAGTCGAACCCAAAGCGAAAATCGTACCTTTCCGGGGCGAATATTACGAACTCACCCCAGAAAAGCGGTATCTGGTAAAAACCCTAATTTATCCAGTACCAAACCCTGATTTTCCCTTCCTGGGCGTTCACTTTACCAAAATGATTGATGGTACAGTTCATGCTGGCCCCAACGCCGTTCTCAGCCTCAAGCGCGAAGGTTACAAAAAAACCGACTTCGACTTGCGGGACTTTGCAGAAGTCATGACTTACCCCGGTTTCTGGAAACTTGCAGCCAAACACGCTGACGAAGGTATCCAAGAAATCATTCGTTCCTTTAGCAAAGCAGCATTTGTCAAAAGTTTGCAAAAACTGATTCCCGAAGTTCAAGCCGAAGATTTAGTTCCCACCCATGCGGGAGTCCGCGCCCAAGCTTTAATGGATGATGGCAAACTAGTAGACGACTTTTTGATCATTCCTGGTCAAAACTCCATTCATGTGTGCAATGCGCCTTCGCCCGCAGCCACATCTTCTTTAGAAATTGGCAAAGCGATCGCTTCTCAAGTTCCCCAACAATCCCATCTTGAAACTGTAATTGTTGCATAAGCATTGGGAGTTGGGAGTGGCGTAAGTATCCCAGAGTGCCAGAAAATGCGTCAAAGTCCCCCTTTTTAAGGGGGATTTAGGGGGATCTCAAATGTCTTACTAGCAAATAGAGGGCTTTTAAAACATTTTCTGACTCCTGAATTTTTACCTCAAAACTTTTAAAGGAATTTCCACAAATGAAAATATTAGTAACCGGAACAGAAGGCTACTTAGGTTCTTTATTGCCTCCTCTGTTAATTGAACGTGGCCATGAAGTCATCGGTGTTGATACAGGCTTTTATAAAGTTGGTTGGCTATACAACGGTACAGAAATTACCGCTAAAACCCTCAACAAAGATATCCGCCACATCACCCCAGAAGATTTAGAAGGTGTAGAAGCAATTGTTCACATGGCGGAACTTTCCAACGACCCCACTGGACAACTAGCACCCAATATTACCTACGAAATCAATCATTTAGGTTCTGTACGCCTTGCTAATTTAGCTAAAACAATGGGTATCCGACGCTTCGTCTATATGTCTTCGTGTAGTGTTTATGGTGTTGCTACAGAAGGCGATGTGACAGAAGAATCTCCCATCAATCCCCAAACTGCTTATGCAGAATGTAAAACCCTCGTTGAACGGGATGTTAGACCCCTGGCAGATGATGATTTTTCCCCAACATTCATGCGAAACGCCACAGCTTTTGGCGCTTCTCCTAGAATGCGGTTTGACATTGTATTAAACAACCTCGCTGGTTTAGCTTGGACAAGTAAAGAAATTAAAATGATCAGCGATGGTACACCTTGGCGGCCATTAGTCCACGCATTAGATATTTGTAAAGCCATTATCTGTGCCTTAGAAGCACCACGCGACCTTGTACATAATCAAATCTTCAATGTTGGTGATACCAGTAATAACTATCGCGTCAAAGAAATTGCCGAAATTATTGCTGATGCTTTCCCCGGCTGTAAACTAAGCTTTGGTCAAAATGGCGCAGATAACCGCAGTTATCGCGTATCCTTCGATAAAATTAACAGCATTCTCCCTGGTTTTAAATGTGATTGGAATGCTCAATTAGGCGCACAACAATTATTTAACTTATTCAGTCAAATTGATATGACTGAAGACACCTTCTTATTTAGAGGTTTTACTCGCTTAAAGCAGCTAGAGTATCTCATCCGTACCGAACAAATTGACAAAGATTTCTTCTGGACTAAAAAGTAAATCCCAGTCTTAACAAAGTTATATCCCCGACTTCTTAAAGAAGTCGGGGATATAAAAATTACTTAAGAAGTAAAAAGTAATTACCGTAAATTAATTTAGGGATTTTTAACCATTGTTTATTCTCTTGTTTTTGCCATTTAACTTTTTACTTTTGCCTTCTTAAGCCAATATTAACAATACTAAATTTCATCCTGTAATATATCTTAGCAAAAAAATGAATAAGTTGCTCACCATTGCAATTCCTACTTATAATCGTGCCGCACTGTTAGAACAACAACTATCTTGGTTAGCTAAATCCCTGCCAGGATTTGAATCTGAGTGTGAAATTATTATTTCTGATAATTGTTCTACAGATCACACTCAAGAAATCATTAAAAAATGGCAACCAATCTTTAGTGAAACTACATTTAAATATTATAGAAATCAAGAGAATATAGGTTTAATGCCTAACATCGCTGCCTGCATTCAAGCTGCTAGTGGTAAATATGTTTGGACAGTTGGCGATGATGACCCAATTCAAGATAATGCTCTAGCTTTTTTGTTAAAAACTATCAAGCAAAATCCTGAGACAGCACTGATTTTTTTGAATTGCTATGGCAGGAATAAGTTAACAAATGAAATTACTGTAAAACGCTGGTTTAACAGTGATAGTGATGCACCAATGGCTAATGGCAAAGCGGCTTTACAACATTATCTCAAAGAAAGCTTTGGCGGCGTAATTTTTATGACTGCAACAGTTTATCAAACAGCATTAGTACAACGCGCTCTGCAACAGTGGCAATCTGCTTGTAAAAATTTGGCATCCCAAGCATATTGGACAGGATTTTGTGCCAGCAATGGTAGCGTGATTGTCACTAAAGATAATTATTTGGAATGTACAATGCACGCGAGTTATTTGGAGCAAGACCCAAAATGGTCATTCATGATGAGGTTTGTTTATATACCGGAAGTTTATGCCAAACTTTTAGAAATTGGCTATTCTAAAACATTTTGTCTGCAAATGATTTTGCAGAATATCGTTACTAAAAGCGACTGGATAATTTTCTTGGGAGCTTTAAGAAGATGGCCAGGTTTAGCCATAAACATTATTATTTCATATCTAGTTTTAGTCATTGCATCTATACGTAAGTCATTTTTACCCGCAAAAGCACTAAAAGTTAGTTAATAAACCTGAAAAATTTCTCCATTTATGAATAAATTACTCACCATTGCCATTCCTACATATAATCGGGCTGAATTACTAGATAAACAGTTATCATGGCTCGGAAAAGCAATTCAAGGTTTTGAATCTGAATGTGAAATTTTAGTTTCTGATAACTGTTCTACAGATCATACTCAGGCTGTGATTCAGAAATGGCAAGCAAAACTGAGTAATATCACCTTTAGGTCAAATAGAAATCCTGAAAACTTAGGTGTAATGCGGAATATTATGTATTGCCTAAGTTCTGTGACCACCAAGTATGTTTGGACAATTGGAGATGATGATCCAATTCAAGATAGAGCTATTCCTTATGTAATTCATAAGCTCAAAGAACATGAAGATTTAGGATTATTATTTCTCAATTTTTCTGGAAGAAATAAAATTACCAACGAACCAGTTCATCCCCCCACAATTATGGGAAATCGCTGGTTTGATGCTGATGCAGAAGATGGTCGTGGAGATAGTAAAGCGATATTTGAACATTGCTTTGCTAAAAGCGTTGGCGCAGTTATTTTTCTCACAGCTAGTATTTACCGCGCTGACTTTATAAAACGTGCCTTACAAATTTGGCCGGATGCTGCAAGTAATTGGATTTCTTTAGCATATTTGGCTGGCTATTGCGCTGGACACGGTAAGATAATCGTCACTAAAGAAACTTATTTAGAATGTATTGTGGGTGTGAGTTATTGGCAAAAAGAGCCAAAATCAGCCTTATTAATGCAGTATAAACATATTCCCGAAGTCATTTTGAAACTAGAGGAATGTGGCTATTCTAAGCAATTTTGCAGACGGATGCTATTACAAAATGGCAAAGAAGTTAATTTAAAAGTTTTCTTGGGAGCTTTAAGAAGATGGCCTGTATCTGCCATTAAAGTAGCGGTTCCGTTTGTTGCTTTAGTTAGTCTTTCGGTGTTTGATGTGATGGCGTTGGGAGACTTGAAACTTGCCGAAGCTCACGAACCAACTCCCCAAGAAGTACGATGTGCAAATAACAGGCGATCGCAACCAAAATCTATTATCAAAACAAAATAATCTACCTATGCTAAATATACTTCAAGACAAGATAGAAGCAATAAACTCAGAGTTAGCTTATAGAATCAAACTCTGGCAGTATACTCCAAATTTGCCAACCCTAGACCCAGGCGATCGCTTAATCGTTAATACCCTCAAACGCGAAGGTATTTACATAACAACACTCGCTGATTTGGGATTAGCCACTACACCACAATTACTCGAAGCTGCTAATAGCTTATTACCAAATATTGGTACTGATAACTATACAGCTTCTGCTCAAAATCCTCCAGAAATTTACACAGTTACCCATTTGCCTAACTTTTATAACTGGGGAAAGGAAACAAGGCTGTTAAATATTCTGGAAAATTATATTGGTCTTCCTGTTGCCTATCATGGTGTACAAGTACGTAAAGACTTTGTAAATACTAGTCAATTCAGCACCATGCTATGGCACAGAGATTCAGAAGATCGCCGGATTATTAAAATTATCATTTACTTAAATGATGTAGAACAAAAAAACGGCCCTTTTGAATATGTACCAGCATCGTTTACTTCTATCTCTAATCTTAATTTCTATCGCCTGTATTCCAAAATTTATAACACAGGCATTGACGATGCAACCTTAGACAAAATTGTGCCTAAATCAGCGTGGAAGTCATGTCCAGGTAAAGCCGGTACCGTCATTATCGTTGATACCCAGCGACTTTTACATCATGGAACTGTACGCACTCAAGAGCGTTCCACACTATTTTTTGTCTACACTGCTAACCCACCTAAACGACCAGGACTTTGTACTCAATACTGGGATGATACTTATCCTAAACCAGAAACACTCCAGAAAATCTAAGGATTCAGAATACGGAATTTAGGAGTCAGAGTTGAATCAAGTTTGACAATTAATACATAGAAACTTACAAAATTTCTATCTAGCAGAATTCTGACTCCTGAATTCTGGTTTCCAACGCTTATTAACGTAATCACAGTAAATTAATGGGGTATTTGTGCCATGCTGAATACACTAAAAGGCAAAATGGCAACACTCAACTCAGAGTTAGCTTATAGAATGAGAATCTGGCAGCATACAGCCAAACTGCCGGCATTAGAATCAAGCGATCGCTTGATTGTCGAAACCCTCAAACGAGAAGGTGCTTATGTAACCACACTCGCCGATTTAGGCTTACCATCCACCCCAGAAATGCTACAAGCTGCTAATCAACAATTAAGCAGAATGGCAGATGTTCATAACGCTCATTTGAATAAGCGACTACCACAAATTTATACAGTCACAGATTTACCAGAATTTTATCAATGGGGAAGTAATAACAGACTATTAAAGATAATTGAAAATTATTTAGGTTTAACCGTTGCTTTTCACGGTGTACATTTACGCAAAGACTTTCCAAATGAACATCAATTCGGCACATTATTATGGCATAAAGATTCCGAAGACCGCAAAATGGTTAAGGTAATTATTTATCTCCATGATGTTGAGAAACAGCACGGGCCGTTTGAGTATATTCCTTTATCTTTAACATCATATCCGCACTTAAATTCCTATCGAATTGACCACAAGTTGCGTCAGTCTGGTTACTTAGGAATTAACGATGAACAAGTAGAAAAAATTATTCCCAAATCAGCTTGGCAATCTTGTATAGGGAAAGCCGGTACAGTATTAATTGCAGATCCCAGAACTGCTTTACATCACGGTACCATCCGCACCGAAGCAAGGTCAGCACTATTTTTTGTTTATACAACTAATCCACCCAAACGACCAGAACTTTGCACTCAATATTGGGATGACACTTTTCCAAAACCAGAAATGCTGCAAGAAATTGCTTAGTGATACTATGTATCACTCTAGTAATTGAGGAAATAAATTCCCAACTGTTGACTGACAATTTTCGACATCATAAGCTCATGCTAAAAAAAATTAAATACAAAATATTTTCCCTATACTCCGACTTGGTTTTTAACCTCAAACGTTGGCGACATACTAAAAATTTACCAGTATTAGAATCACGCGATCGCATCATTGTCGAGACTCTCAAACGAGACGGTGTTTATACGACAACCTTGGCAGATTTGGGTTTAGATTTTAGTGCTGAACTACTCCAAGCTGCTAATTATCAATTGTCGCGGATACGAAATCCCAACAATGAAAATTTAGCCGAAAAATGGCCGCACATTACCACAGTGACGGCTTTACCCGAATTTTCTCAATGGGCAACGCAAAAAAGATTGCTAAATATAATTGAAAATTATATTGGCCTACCTATCACTTTTCATGGTGTACACTTACGCCAAGATTTCCCTAGTGATCATCAATTCGGCACTTTATTATGGCATAGCGATGCTGAAGACCGACGCTTAATCAAAATCTTTGTTTGCTTGCATGATGTAGAAGAAAAAACTGGCCCTTTTCAATACATTCCCCGTTCTTTAACACATTTATTTAGTCTGAAATCTTGGTGGCTTTACTACCAGCTTTTAAAGTCAAACTATATGGGGATTGATGATGAAATTGTCAAAAAAGTCATACCTCCATCAGCTTGGAAATCTTGTCCAGGGCCAGCAGGTACAATCATTTTTGTAGATACTAAAAATACTTTACATCACGGAACTGTACGCAGCGAAACACGCTCAACCCTGTTCTTTTGCTACACAGCTAACCCTCCTGAAAGACCAGACCTGTGTACCCAATTTTGGGATGATACCCATCCCAGAGCCGAAGTGACTGTACCTGAATCAGAAAAAGTTCTGGTTTCACAAATTAAGTAAGAGTTTATAACTCAGTATTCAGAAGCGATGCCCTGAGCTTGTCGAAGGGTGAGTATTTAAAATATATCTAGGATAATTGATATTTATATTGATGAATTTTTCCTGATTTTTTAAGTATTTTGAGTACTGATTTATAGCTCCCAAATTCTGAAACAATCAAACATTAATATTGAGGTAATTCATGATTTTCACCGCTACAAGTCTTCAAGATGCTTACATTATTGACTTAGAAGCCAAAAATGATCATCGTGGTTTTTTTGCTAGATATTTTTGCGCTCAAGAATTTGAAGCCCACGGATTAAAACCAGTAGTATCTCAATGTAATTTATCTTATAACTATAAAAAAGGTACTCTGCGGGGAATGCACTATCAACTCCACCCCGCAGCTGAAACAAAATTAGTGCGCTGTACTCAAGGGGCAATTTATGACGTAATTATTGATATGCGTCCTAATTCACCAACATTTTTACAGCATATTGGTGTGGAATTAACAGCCGAGAATCGTCGGGCTTTATATGTTCCTGAAATGTTTGCTCATGGTTATCAAGCACTGACAGATGATGCAGAAGTTATCTATCAAGTTGGTGAGTTTTATACACCAGGATATGAGCGTGGCTTACGCTACAATGACCCATTTTTCAACATTGAATGGCCTGTAGAAGTCACAGAAATTTCTGAAAAAGATTTGAATTGGCCATTGCTGAGTATGATGCGTGTTGGAGAAGCTGAAGCTGTTTCGGCAAATGTATAAGTAAGTAGGTGCAAATCAAGGTAACTACTTAAGGTTGTCATTTGTCATTAGTAAGATAATGAGACATATTTACGCTGACAATTTAGTTAATAGTTGATATTAACCACAGATAATTTAGTGATATTCAAAGAGGAATTTCATGATTATTATTGATAATGCTTTAAAAGCTCGTGCTGCTGCTGGTAATCCCATCAAAGTAGGAATGATTGGTGCTGGCTTTATGGGGCGAGGAATTGCTAATCAAATTATTAATTCTGTTCCGGGAATGGAGTTAGTTG
Source organism: Nostoc sp. FACHB-190 (assembly GCF_014696905.1). Lineage (NCBI taxonomy): Bacteria > Bacillati > Cyanobacteriota > Cyanophyceae > Nostocales > Nostocaceae > Nostoc > Nostoc sp. FACHB-190. The sequence goes on along the minus strand of NZ_JACJQW010000005.1, from coordinate 331,028 downwards.
CTATCTTCAACCGCAGTATTGATGGAGCCAAAAGAGCTTATACAGAAGCTGGTATTGCAGATGTGCAAGTGGTGAACACTGTCAGCGATTTAGAAGATGCGATCGCCAGTGGCAAATATACAATCACCGACGATGCTAAAATCATCTGTCAAGCTGAGAGCATTGAAGCAATTATTGAAGTAACTGGCGCAGTTGAATTTGGCGCTCATATCGTTATGGAAGCGATCGCCCATCGCAAGCATGTCATTATGATGAATGCTGAACTCGATGGTACTGTCGGCCCCATCCTGAAAGTTTACGCCGACAAAGCAGGCGTTATCCTCAGTGCTTGCGATGGCGACCAACCAGGGGTAGAAATGAATCTGTACCGCTTCGTGCAGAGCATTGGTTTAACACCATTACTGTGCGGTAACATCAAAGGCTTGCAAGACCCCTATCGCAACCCCACCACCCAAGAAGGCTTTGCTAAACGTTGGGGACAAAAAGCCCACATGGTAACAAGCTTTGCTGATGGTAGCAAAATTTCCTTTGAGCAGGCGATCGTGGCTAATGCAACCGGGATGCAAGTCGCTAAACGGGGAATGCTGGGCTATGACTTCACAGGTCATGTTGATGAAATGACCAATATGTATGACATTGACCAACTCAAAGAATTAGGCGGTATCGTCGATTATGTAGTTGGTGCTAAACCAGGCCCCGGTGTATTTGTCTTCGCTACCCACGACGACCCCAAACAACGCCACTATCTCAACCTCTACAAATTAGGTGAAGGGCCTCTCTATAGCTTCTATACTCCTTATCACCTCTGTCATTTTGAAGTTCCCTTGTCAGTGGCTCGTGCTGTCTTATTCCATGATGCAGTCATGGCTCCAATTAATAAACCAATGGTCGATGTAGTCACAACGGCCAAAATCGATTTGAAAGCTGGCGAAACTCTCGACGGCATTGGTTACTATATGACCTACGGTCAATGTGAAAATTCACCCATCGTTCAAGCACAAAAACTCTTACCAATGGGTTTAGCTGAAGGCTGTCGCTTAAAACGAGATATTCCCCGCGATCAAGTGCTGACTTATGACGATGTAGAGTTACCCGAAGGTAGACTTTGTGACCAATTACGCGCAGAACAAAATGCTTATTTTGCTTCTGAAAAAGTTCTCGTAGCTGTTGGGTAATCCCATTTTGGATTTTAGATTGTAGAAGTGAGTAGAGACGTTGTATACAACGTCTTTACAATAAATCTAAGTAGGTGGACACAATTATTTAGAAGACGCATTTCGACTTTTCCCCAAGGGAGACGCTACGCGAACGCTCAATGCTCGATCCTTGAGAAGACGAGGGTTGAGCGCAGCGATGCACTGAGCTTGTCGAAGTGTCGAAACCCGGCAACTTCAAGTTAGGTTTAATTTAGTCCTTCTACTTATTTCTCACAATCATTATTCAATGTGGTGTAAGATTTGGCGTAAGAATTCAGCACTCAGGAGTCAGAAGTCAGAATTTAGAGGTATCTATTTGTAGATTAGCAAATTGACTCATCAAATATTTCTCCTTATTCTTTAACTCTTCTGGCTCCTGGATTCTGACTCCTGAATTCTTACGGTTTGGCTTTATCTAATTCTGATTCCTGAGTTCTGACATTTAATTTAATTATTCGTGAGTAACCAGATCCCCGACTTCTTAAAGAAGTCGGGGATCTGAGTCTAGCAATTTTTCCAATTCGGTCTTTATTCTATCTCTAAAGAAATATTTTTGCTGAATAATGAATTTTGATCAGAAGTAACTATTATAAATAATTGAAGCAACTAAAAAAATCAGATAAATATTGCCAAAAAGTATTCTATTGAACCAATGAATTGGTTATAAAATTTTATAGTTCTAAACACTAAAGTTTTAACAGTAATTGATTAAATTACTTGTCTAATAAAATTTGGTAGCAGGTTGAATTAAATTTATGAAAATTGCTCTTGTCCATGATTATTTAACACAGCGTGGAGGGGCAGAGCGCGTATTTGAATTATTATGTAGGCGCTACCCCACAGCCGATGTTTTTACTTCGTTGTATGACCCACAAAAAACTATTGATTTAGGTGAGCGGATAGTCAATACAACTTTTTTACAAAAAATTCCGGGTGCAGCCAAATATTTTAGAATGATGGCACCCTTTTACTTTCCTGCTTTTCGGGCTTTGGATTTGCAAGACTACGATTTAATTATTAGCAGTAGCACTAGTTTTGCCAAAGCTGTACGCAAAAGACATGATGCTCACCATGTTTGTTTTTGTCATAATGTCACCCGTTTTTTGTGGGATACAGAAACATATTTACGTGAGTATGGAGATTATCGATATTTCGCGCCGTTAATTGAACAAATTTTTCAATTGATGCGGAATGTAGACTTGAAATATGCTCAGGAACCTGACCTGTATATTGCCAATTCCAGCGTTGTTGCTAAGAGAATTCAACAGATTTATGGTAAACCCGCAATTGTAGTTAACTATCCAATTGATACCAGTAAGTTTGTTTATTCTGATACCAAAGAAGATTATTATTTAGCATCTGCACGGATGATCAGTTATAAGCGGCTAGATATAATCATCGAAGCTTTTAATTGGTTGGGGTGGCGATTATTAATCTCAGGTGACGGCCCAGAACAAGCACGCCTCAAAGCCAAGGCATTAAATAATATTGAATTTTTAGGTCATGTTAGCGATCGCAAACGTAAAGATTTGTTTGCAAAAGCCAAATCAGTGATTGTTGCCGCCTTAGAAGATTATGGATTAGTTCCTGTAGAAGCTAATGCTAGTGGTACACCAGTTATTGCCTATGGTGCTGGTGGTGTTTTAGATACCCAAATTCACGGCGAAACTGGAGTCTTTTTTAAACGACAATCACCAGACTCTCTACAAGCTGCATTACTAGAGTCCGGACGCATCACTTGGAATTATGAAAATATTCGTAATCATGCAGTGAACAATTTCTCAGAACCAGTATTTTTTAGGAAGGTTGAGCAACTTATTGATCAAACTTGTATGTAGAAGAATTCAGAAGTAAGAAGTCAGAATCAATTAGTGCGTGATTTATACCCGCAGCTAATGGAAAACCTCTCAATTTTCAATTTAGAGGTAGTTTTAAAACCGTTTATTCATCCACGAGTCGCACAGAATTTATACTCAATTCTGGCTCTTGACTCCTGAATTCTATTCTAATTATTCATCTGGCTTGTTAGTTGTTCGTGTAGCGTCTCGCAGAGAAGGATAATAAAAGTGGTTCAAACTAGTCTTAATCCCAGTGTAAATAAAATTACTGATACAGAGCCGGGTTATGGACAACTATTAGCAGTTTTTATTCGTAGGTTTCCTTGGTTTGTCGCAGTATTCGTAGCTTCAATTGCGATGGCAGCAATTATGACTGCTAAGACTAAACCTACTTACAAAAGCTCAATGCAACTGTTAGTAGAACCTAACTATCAAGGTAAACAAGAAGCAGGTGGAGTTGAAAATCAGTTTACTGAATCAAATGTAGAAATAGACACAGGCACTCAGCTAAATCTCATGCAGAGTTCAGGACTGATTCAAAAGGCAGTGGATAAACTGCGTAAAGAATATCCAGACATCACTGTAGGTGAGATTAAAGGCGCTTTAGCTTTAAATCAACTCAAAACCAAAGAAGATAATATCGCCACCAAAATTTTCCAAGTAGACTACACCGACAGAGACCCCATCAAAACCCAAAAAGTTTTAACTGCTGTTCGGGAAGTTTATGTGGAATACAACAAACAACAACAAGATTCTCGGCTGCAAAAAGGTCTACAAGTTATCCGAGAACAGTTGAGTAAGGCCAGTGAAGAAGTCAATGCGGCTGAGTCTAACCTCCAAAGATTCCGTCGTAACCAAAATTTAATCGACCCGGTAGCTCAAGCCAAAGCTTTGGAAGATGCACTGAATAATGTTGAGCAAGAACGTCGTACAACTCGCGCTCAATATCAAGAAGCTATAGCACGACAGAAATCTTTAGAAGAACAATTGAACCGTTCTCCCCAAAATGCCCTCGTTGCTTCCCGGTTGAGCCAATCTACACGTTACCAAGGCTTACTCAATGAAATTCAAAGAACAGAATTAGCTTTAGCTCAAGAACGTTTGCGCTTTACTGATGAAACTCCCAATGTACAGAAGCTACAAGAGCAGTTAGGTAGTCAAAAAGCATTATTAGAACAAGAAGTAGGCAGAACTCTAGGCGGAAGATCATCTGGTGTAGTTGGTTCTAGAGACTCGCTGTTAGAACAAGGACAGTTTGGCCAAATTGATTTGAACTTGGCGAGTGAACTAGTAGAAACTCAAACAACAATAGTTGCATTGAGCGCCCGTGATCAAACTTTGGCGCAAAAAGAAACTCAATTACGTTTTGAAATCAAACGCTTCCCGCCTTTGTTGGCTTATTACAATCGCATCCAACCACAGTTGGTATTTAGCCGCGAAAGATTTGAGCAGTTGTTAAGAGCCGAACAACAACTGCGCCAAGAATTAGCTAAAGGTGGATTTAATTGGGAAGTTGTAGAAGAACCCCATGTAGGTGTGCAGTTAGGCCCCAACTTGCAACAAAACCTTTTATTAGGTGCTGTGGTGGGGTTAATGTTGGGCGGAATTGCAGCTTTCTTACGCGAGGCTTCTGATGATGCGGTACATACAACGGCTGAGTTAGAAAAGCAAGTTGCTTTACCTTTGTTGGGAACAACGCCAAAATTACCCCCCGCTAAAGCCAGAGATTCAATTATCAAGTTACCCTTTGGGAAGCCAGAAACCCCTGCACCTTGGACAATTCAGGTGTTACAGTCGCCTCCACGTTGGGAATCTCTAGACTTAATTTACAAAAACATTGAACTGCTCAATACTGTATCTAGTTTGAAGTCTTTGATGATTACTTCAGCTTTACCTGATGAAGCTAAATCAGGTATGGCTTTGGGTTTGGCGATGAGTGCGGCTCGCTTACACAAACGAGTGCTGTTGATTGATGCTAACTTACGCAATCCCAGTCTGCACGAACAGCTAAATTTGCCTAATGAGCAAGGACTTTCGACTTTACTGGGTAGCGAGATTACTTTACCGAATCAGATTGGCATTCAATCTTTAGGTTCAGCTTATATTGATATTTTGACGGCTGGGCCAAAACCGACTGATCCCGCCCATTTGTTGAGTTCTCCGCGCATGATGCAACTGATGAGAACCTTTGAAGAAAATTATGATTTGGTACTGATAGACGCGCCGCCTGTATTGGGTTTGGTAGATGCAATGTTAACAGCATCGTCCTGTCGGAGTGTGGTGTTAGTGGCTAGTATGGGTGTGGTGACTCGTAACCAACTTGCTCAAGCTACAGGAATGTTGAGTCGGTTAAATCTGATTGGGGTAGTGGCTAATGGTGTTTCTAGCTCAGATAGCAGTTTTGTCCATTATCCCAAAGAATACCGTTTGGCTTTGAAACAAGCGGTAGAAAAATAGTACAACTTGGAAGTTTATAGATATGTGCGATCGCTCTTTTGGTGGATGCGATCGCACATATTTTTTATGTCCTGGAAAAAATAGATCCCCGACTTATTCAAGAAATCGGGGATCTAAGTTTTTTATTTTTAATGTCTTGATTAAACATTTTAATTGTCAAAATTAAATCCTATTTACTGTGTGGAAAATCAGTATATTTATCTCATCTTTATAATTATGATGATTAAGTCTCATGATTTTAAAGACTAAATAAAGAATTTGCTTCCGTATATAGTCAATTCTACAGACTCTTATATCCTAGAGATTAAAGCCCCTTCCAAGCAGCTAAAAGACAACAGTGGACTAGTTTTTCTCAACTGAGAAAATCAATAACAAAGGTAGATAAAGTTCAACATAGTTCTCATCCATAACCTAAAGGAATATTGGATGATTTGCCTCTACATCTATCCAATATTTCTTTTACTCACAAAATACCAAGTTTACCTGCAAGTTTTCCCTAAATATTGATTGGTATATCAGTTCCATTTGATATGTAAACAACAGAGACAAGGGAGAGCCACTGCGTTGGGCGGCTCTGCCGACTCCCTCAGTGGCGTGACAAGGAAGACAGGGTAGACAAGGGAGAAAGAAGTTTATAAATCATTTAGGATTGCTATATTCAGAATATTCATCAGCATCAACAACAAGTTTGCTCCCATCAAATTTAGCAATCATACTGAATTACTTCTGACTCCTGGGTACTGAATTCTTACTAATCATTCATCTACTAATTTTAAGAGCAAGACAAGATTCAGATCAAAGTCTTTGGCATGAATCGCCTTCGAGATCAGCAACTTACTATCGTACTAATCCAAAGACACATGACTAGCTCATTAGTTCGTACTCCACAGACTGTAACTCTACAACCTGCAACCGAAGCTACCCCATACTGCACACTACAATGGCGGCGGGATAAATTGTTAGTGAAATCTCCCGGTAAATTTAAACAGCCATATTTGCCAGCTTTAGAAAACCAGCAATTATTAATCGATTGCTTAAAACATTCTCCTGTAAATTTGGTGAGCGTAGACCCTCAAATTGGTGAGACTTGGGTAAAGTTTTGGGCAGATGCTTGTAAAAAATCTCATAAGCCCATGTTTCTTTACGGATCTTCAGAAAATTTACTGTTTAAACAAAATAGTAAACCTTGGGGATGGTTCCTGCGACTGATTGATTGGATAGCAGCTTTATTTCTGCTGCTATTACTAAGTCCAGCTATGTTGGGATTAGTAATGTTGTTGCAAATTACCTCACCTGACTCTCTATTTTCTACTGAGTGGTATGTAGGAGAACGAGGTAGGCTTTTCCAAGCTATTAAATTCTCCACGACAAGCAAACCTAAGCTTACACCCTTAACTCTTTGGATGCGTAAATCTGGTCTAGAAAACTTACCACAGTTATTCAATGTACTGCGGGGTGATATGGGTTTTATTGGGTCTCGCTCTTGGACTTTAGCAACAGCAATAAGATTAAGTTCAGAAGCTCAAATTTCCCTTAATCAATTACCTGTGATGACAAAATCTTGGTCAGCCCAGGCGGAATCAAACTTAATAATTCATAATTCATAATTATTAACTGCCTGCTTCTCTATCTAGCTAACAACCTCTACAAACAGTGCGGTAATTGATCACATCATTTGCCGCACTTAGACTAGAGCTAAATATCATAGAGCATCTGTAGCCACCTGTAGGAATTAGAAAACATTTATTCGCAAACTCATGCTTTTTAAACTAAACCAACAATTAAATAATATATTTAAAGCTACTACATTTTGGCAAAATAACTATTTAATATTGCGAGAATTTAAACATTTTCGCAAGGTTGCTATATTTGCTTTAGTCTTCTCTTTTATAGCGGCAACATTTGAAGGTTTTAGTATTGGGTTTTTGCTGTCATTTTTGCAAAACTTAACTGACCCCAATGCAAAACCAATTCAAACTGGTGTCGAGTGGTTTGATACTTGGATTTTAGCTGCAAATAGTTCGGCAATTAATCGGTTGTATCGGATATCTTTGCTGATTTTACTCAGTACTTGGTTCCGGGCTGGTTTTAATTATTTAGCGCAAGTCTATACAGAAAGCACTCAGCTATATTTAGCCGATCGCCTGCGGAAGCAGATTTTTGAACAGTTACAAAGTTTGCCCCTCAGTTACTTCGCAAAAACTCGCTCTGGGGAACTGATTAATACAATTACGACAGAAATTGAGCGCATCAAACAGTGGTTTAGTGGTACGGCATTTTTAATGACCAGAACTATCACCGCTACTGTCTACTTTATCTCGATGTTTTTGCTATCTTGGCAGTTATCGATTGCATCTTTATTACTATTTACCTTGGCTGGTGTCGGCTTATCAACTCTCAATGCGCGTGCGCGAGAAAGTAGTTTTAGTACTTCTATTGCTAACGGTCATTTTACTTCCACAGCCATAGAATTTATTAACGGGATTCGTACAGTTCAGGCATTTGGGACGCAAAATTTTGAACGTCAGCGTTTTTATCAGGCTAGTGATAATGTACTTAAAAGTTCCAAAAAAGTTATCTTAATTTGGGCAATGGTGAGACCATTAGCAGAAAGTATCGCTAGTACAATTCTCATCGGGATGATCATTTTTGCTTTTACAGTTTTTGTTGTGAATGGCACACTGCAAGTTGCGTCTTTACTAACATTTTTCTTTGTGCTGTTTCGGGTAGTGCCGATTGTGCAGGATATTAATGGTACGAGAGCGCATTTGAGTACCTTAGCAGGTGCAGCCGACAATATTAAAGATTTAGTGAGGACTGATGATAAAACCTATTTACAGAATGGCAAACTTCAATTTATTGGGTTAAAACATTCAATTGATGTTGTGTCTGTAGATTTTGGTTATGACCCCAATTATTTAGTATTAAATAATGTCACACTCAGTATTGAAAAAGGCAAAACCACAGCCTTAGTAGGAGCCACGGGTGCTGGTAAAAGTACCTTAATTGATTTAATTCCGAGATTTTACGACCCCACAGAAGGTCATGTGATGATTGATGGAGTTGATATCCAAAGATTTGATATCAATTCATTACGGCAAAAAATTGCCGTTGTTAGTCAAGATACATTTATCTTCAATACTTCTGTTTGGCAAAATATTGCTTATGGGACAACAGGCGCGACAGCCGCAGATATTCGAGAAGCAGCGCGGTTAGCCAACGCTGTAGAATTTATCGAAGAAATGCCCGAAGGCTTTGACACCAAATTAGGAGATAGAGGCGTAAGATTATCTGGTGGACAACGCCAACGAATAGCGATCGCGCGGGCTTTGTTACGCGACCCAGAAATTTTGATATTAGATGAAGCCACCAGCGCACTCGATTCTGTGACTGAACGCTTGATTCAAGAATCCATCGAAAAGCTATCGGTAGGTCGGACGGTAATTGCGATCGCTCATCGTCTTTCTACTATCGCCAACGCCGATAAAGTTGTTGTTTTAGAACAAGGACGCATCGTCGAACAAGGTAAATATCAAGAACTCTTAGAGCTAAAAGGTAAGCTTTGGGAATATCACAAAACTCAGTATGAAATGGGACAAGCGGGATAACCTGGATTTCTCACAAGAGAGAAATCCAGGGGTGTGGGAGGGGTGGGAAGAGTGGGAGGTGTGGGAGGATAGTGAAGAAATCTTTCCCCCCACACTCCCCACCCATACGTGAGAAATTCGAGGGTAAGAAGTAGAGGCTAGTATTTCTATCCCTAACTCACTAAATCTCATTTTCAAAAGCTTTAGTCCCTAGTCCCTAGCCTCTGTTATTTATGTGCGGTTAATTATTCTTCTAATATTTTGAGGTTAAATAAATGGTAAATATTGGCTACCATGCTGCTAGAATGCAAGGTAGATTTATCCGTAACATCTACACCAAGTTTATTAATATAATTAGCACTTTACCAATCAAGCAAACTCGCCAGATTGATATCACAGTTTATTCGCTTTCTTGCGAGCGTGATTTACCAGAACAAGTCGCTAGTATTCGTTCATTTATTCGGAATATTGGTATACCAAAAAGATTTATTGTCATTTCTGATGGTAGTTATAGCGACTCTAGCTGTAAATTACTTTGTCGGATTCATCCTTGTGTAGATGTTGTCCCTGTCACGAAACTCATTCGGGATGATTTACCTCAATGTGTTACTAATTATGCTCAAATTCATCCATTAGGTAAAAAGTTAGCTGCATTGATGTCAATTCCGGTAAACGGTACAACTATTTATACAGATTCCGATATTTTATTCTTTCCTGGTGGTGTAGATTTAGATAACTTCACTAAGGTAGCTGATAAATCTTGCTATTATCTTCCTGATTGTTCTGCTTCTTTAGATGAACGACTGATCTATGATGAAAACGAAAAATTGCAGCCAGTTAATGCTGGATTTATTTTATTTAACCATCAATTAGATTGGAGTTGGGCAATTGAACGGTTGGCAAAATTGCCAGATCAGCCTATCTATTTTACAGAACAAACAATTGCCCATTTAACAATGCACCATAATCATGCTAAACCTTTCTGTTCGCAAAAATATATTTTGAATGTAGAAGACCAATTCATTTATCCAGATAAATTTGCCAGTCCAAAGATTGCCATGAGGCATTATGTCAATGATGTTAGACATAAATTGTGGTTAAATGTCGGTTTGTGAAAGGAAACAAGGAATAAGCAACAGGTAAAATTCAAACTTTATCCTGGCTTTTTCTAAATAAAACATTACATAAATCCAGATATTTTTCTTTTCTATCCCCGATTTCCGATTACCAGTAAAATGAGCAAAAATGTAACCCATACAGAGATGATTTACCACTGCACAAACACTAATATTAACGGAGGAGGGGGAATTGAAACTTATGTGGCTTCTTTAGCACTTTCACAAATTTCAGAATCTTGTGATATCTCCAAACAAGCAACAGTACATCAACATATTCTCAAGTCGATTAAGACAGAGGATCAAAAGCAATTTAAATTACTACACCTTCACGACCCAGAATTTTTAGCGGATTTACGCGAAGAATGTCCAGCTATTTTTACCCTGCACAATCATTGTAGTTACTGTCCGAGTGGAACCAAATATTTAGCAGACCGAGGTAAAATTTGCGATCGCGTCATGAATCCTTTAGGCTGTGCTTGGGGTCATGTAGTTGATGGTTGTGGTAGTCGGCGACCACACAGAATTTTAGGTAATTGGTGGAATGCTTACAATCCCTTAAATACCCTGAAAAAATTGAAAATCCCTGTAATAGCTAATAGTGAATATGTTCGTCAGCAAATCATTAGTGCTGGAATATCACCAGAACGAGTGATTACACTACGTTGCGGTGTGCAGTTACCCAAGGTGGAGACAGAACCTCTGAGTCGAACAATTTATCAAAATCAGCACATTCTTTTTGTTGGTCGGATAGTTCCCGATAAAGGTTTAGAGTGGCTACTCAAAGCCTTAAGCAAAACTGAAAAACATATCCATTTAGATATTGCTGGTGATGGTTGGGATAAAGCCAATATGGAAAAATTAGCCGATGATTTGGGTCTAGGCGATCGCATTACTTGGCATGGTTGGTGTAATTCTGAACAATTAGAAACTTTATATCAACAGTGTTTGGCGGTGATTTTTCCTAGTCTTTGGCCAGAACCTGCGGGTTTAGTCACCTTAGAAGCTTATGCGCGTTATCGTCCAGTAATTGCCAGTGCTGTCGGGGGCATTCCTGAACATATAAAAGATGGCAAAACTGGGCTTTTAGTTTCACCTAATAATACTGCACAATTAGCGGCGGCAATTAATGAATTGGCAACCAATTATGCTAAAGCGAAAACAATGGGTGAAAAAGGACAAGCTTGGTATCAAGAAGAATTTACGATTGATGTTCATGTTCAGCGTTTAAATCAAATTTATGCCCAGACTATTGCTGAATTTCATACTTTGATGAAAGTAGAAAATACGAAATTTAGCAATCATCAATGGGGTTTTTAGAAAATAGCTAGGGATGCTTAGTCTCCAGATAAATCTATTAAAAAAGATAACGATTTAATTGTATGTCTAGCAGTATTGAATTAACAGAACCATTAGTTAGTGTTGTTATTCCTACTTACAATCGCCCAGAGTATTTAAAGCAGGCGATCGCCAGTGCTGTCAACCAGACATTTAAAAATATTGAAATTATTGTTTGTGACAACTGTAGTGATGTCAGTCCTCAACCAATAGTCGAAGCTTTTAAAGATGAAAGAATTCGGTTTTGCCGCAATTCACATAACATTGGGATGGTTGCCAATATTATTAACGGTTTTGTCATCGCTAAAGGTAAATATGTGGCCAGCCTCCATGATGATGATATGTGGGAACCTGATTTTTTAGCCAAGCTTGTTCCCCCTCTAGAAGCTAATTCTGATTTGGCTTTAGCTTTTTGTGATCATTACGTGATTAAAGCTGATGGGCAGATAGATGATAAACTGACTCAAGAGTGTTCCAAGACATGGAAACGAGCTAATTTAACAGCAGGAATTCATCAGCCTTTTTATAAGATTGCTATCGAAAATATGTCTGTAGCCACTGCCAATGCTGCTGTTATTCGTAAAGATGTTGTAGATTGGCAAGCATTTCCTTTAGAGGTGGGTGGCTTTTACGATTTGTATATCAATTATCTCTGTTCTCGCTCTGGTTTAGGCGCTTACTATACTCCAGAAAAACTCACTCGTTACCGTGAACATGAGTTAACAGATACATTAACAGATAATGCTCAAATTAATATCCGTAAGGCAAAAAATCACATTTTCTGTTATGAACATTTTATGCAAGATACCAGATTAAAAGAGTTATATCCACATTTTCAGCAGAGATTAATCGAAGCTAATCAATATCTAGGTATGAGTTTATTAAAAGCTGGACAGCCAGAATCAGCACGCCCTCATTTTTGGTATGTCTGGCAAAAGAAAAAGCTGAGTGTGAGAGCGATCGCAGCATTGCTATTCAGTTTTATCTACAGCTTATTAATCAATACATTTATCAGTGTGAAGGGATATGTTACAGCAGAACGTAAAGCAACCTCTGGTTAGTGTTGTTATCCCAACTTACAATCGACCAGATTATTTAAAGCAGGCGATCGCCAGTGCAGTTAACCAGACTTATCAGAATCTTGAAATCATCGTTTCTGATAATTGTAGTGACGAAAGCCCCCAAGAAATTATCGAATCTTTTAATGATTCACGCATTAGATTTTGGCAACATCCTGAAAATATTGGGATGTTGTCTAATCAAATGAATGCTTTCAAAATGGCACAAGGTAAATATGTTGCCAGTCTCCATGATGATGATATGTGGCACGAAGATTTTTTAGTGAAACTTGTGCCAACACTGGAAGCTCATTCTAATGTTATTTTGGCTTTTTCTGACCAATATATTATTGATAGTGACAGTAACATTAATCATCTTGGTACAGAAGCAAATACACGCGGTTTCAAGCGAGATATTTTAGCCCCAGGTATTCATACATTTTTCGCTAAAATTGGTTTAATTGATAAAAGTATCCCCACGGCTGCTGCTTGTGTAATTCGTAATGGTGTCATTGATTGGGATAGCATTCCGCAAGAAGTCGGCGGGATGTGGGATTTATATCTAACTTATCTCTGCTGCATTTCGGGTTATGGTGCGTACTATTATCCCGAAAGATTAACTTATTATCGCGCCCATGAACTCACAGATACAATGTTAAGTGGGAGTAGAAATGCTAACGCCAAAATTCGCAAAGCCCAAAGCGAAATCTTTTGCTACAAAGCATTCATGGAAGATGGCAGATTGCAAGAATTTCATGATTATTTTCAAGCTAAATGGTTAGAATCACATACCACTTTAGGCATTGGTTTACTGCGGAATCATCAAACAACAGCAGCCCGTCCTTACTTATTCCAAGCATTTAAAAGACAAAAATTGAACCCCAGAACTTTAGCAGCACTGATACTCAGTTTTATTCCGCAACCATTAGCTAATCAATTGCTGGGAGTATAAAAATCAATGAAACTTTGCATTGTTACCCACAAACTTAAAAAAGGTGATGGACAAGGAAGAGTCAACTATGAAGTTGCTCAAGAAGCGATTCTTCGTGGTCATCAATTAACATTATTAGCCAGTGAAGTTGCACCAGAAATAGAGCAAAACAGTAAAGTTAACTGGATTAAAATTTCGGTTGATGGTTATCCGAGCGAGTTTATTCGGAATTTTATCTTTGCTTATAAAAGTGCGTCTTGGTTACAAAAAAATCGTTCAGAAATCGATTTATTAAAAATCAATGGCGCAATTACAAATGTGGCAGCAGATGTGAATGCTGTGCATTTTGTTCATAGTTCTTGGTTGCGATCGCCTGTACATATTTCCCGCGTTCGCCGCGATGCTTACGGTTTTTATCAATGGCTGTACACCGCCTTAAATGCCCGTTGGGAAAAACAAGCTTTTCAACGCGCTAAAGTTGTAGTTGCTGTCTCAGAGAAAGTTGCCCAAGAGTTAATTAAAATTGGCGTACCACGCGATCGCATCCGAGTCATCGTCAATGGTGTCGATTTGCAAGAGTTTATCCCTGGTATTGCTTCTCGCCAAAAATTAAACTTACCAGAGAATGTAAATTTAGGATTATTTGCCGGAGACATCCGTACACCACGGAAGAATTTAGATAGCGTCTTACAGGCCTTAGTGAAAGTACCTGATTTACACCTAGCCGTAGTCGGGAGTACTGATGGTAGTCCCTTTCCACAGTTAGCCGCCGATTTAGGCATTAGCGAACGGGTACATTTTCTCGGTTATCGCCGGGATATTGCCGAAATCATGCGGGCGGTAGATTTATTTGTCTTCCCCTCCCGTTATGAAGCTTGCACCTTGGTCTTGTTAGAAGCCCTCGCCTCTGGGTTGCCTGTCATTACCGCCACAGCTACCGGTGGGGCAGAGTTAGTCACATCTGAATGTGGAATTGTTTTACCAGATTCAGATGATGTGGAAGCCTTAGCTGCTGCTTTGTCATCTTTAGCCAGCGATCGCACCTTGATGCAACAAATGGGTCAAGCCGCCCGCGCCGTCGCCCAACAACACAGTTGGTCAACAATGGCCCAAACCTATATGGATCTATTTGAGGAGTTACAACAGCATGAAGAACACAGTTCTCATCCCGACCTATCGCCGTCCTCTGGATCTATCTCGTTGCCTTTCGGCACTGCAAGCGCAAACTAAACCCGTTGATCAAGTCATCGTCGTTGTGCGGGATACAGATACCCAAACTTGGCAATTTCTCCAAGCCTTTCCTGCCCATCATTTACCTTTACAAATCGTCACCGTCGCCATTCCTGGAGTAGTCGCCGCCCTCAACGCTGGACTTGCAGCCGTTGAGGGAGATGTTTTATCTATTACTGATGATGACGCTGCACCTCGTCCTGATTGGTTAGAGAAAATTAACGCCCACTTACTCGCAGATGCCAAAATAGGCGGTGTTGGTGGGCGTGATTGGATACATTATGGTGACAAAATTGAAGATGAATCTCGCGCTGTGGTGGGTGAATTGCAGTGGTTTGGGCGTGTAATTGGCAACCATCATCTCGGAGTCGGCGCAGCCCGTCCAGTCGATGTCCTCAAAGGTGTGAACATGAGTTTCCGTACTCAGGCGATCGCCAACTTACGTTTTGACGAGAGAATGAGAGGTTCAGGCGCACAGGTACATTTTGAAATGGCATTCACCCTCGCTTTAAAACGTGCTGGTTGGCAGATCATTTATGACCCACAAGTTGCAGTAGACCACTATCCCGCCCAGCGATTTGACGAAGACCAACGCAATAATTTTAATGCGATCGCGCAAATTAACTTAGTTCATAACGAAACTTTAGTATTACTCGAACATTTATCACCCCTACGTCGCCTCATCTTCTTGCTGTGGGCAGTTTTCATTGGTACTAGAGATTGTTTTGGTTGCCTGCAATGGCTAAGATTCTTCCCCAGCCAAGGCCGACTCGCCACCCGCAAACTTTTAGCCTCCTGGCGCGGTCGCTGGCAAGGATGGCAGACATGGCAAGTTACAGGTGACAGGTTAGAGGTGACAGGTTACAGGGGTGCAGCACTTCGACCCTTCGACAGGCTCAGGGCGGCGCTGCGCTCAGTGACCGGGGTGCAGGGGGAGCCAAAGAACTAATGACCAATAACCAATGACAAATGACCAATGACAAATAACAAATTGGTATGATATCTCAATCATTACTTTTTAATAGTTTTTCAGAAACACCATTTTCACCAAAACAGCGATCGCTACAAGGTTGGAGTGCCATCCTCGGTTTTATCTTGCTGAGTGTAACCTGTTACTTTGCGGGTGTAGCTGGTAGTTTACGCCTAATTTATCCAGTCACCGCCTTAATCGTAGCGATATTTTTATACTTGCGACATCCGATTTTATACATCGGTTTTACTTGGTGGATGTGGTTTATCACACCCTTAGTTGCCCGTTTAATTGATTATAAGGTTGGTTGGGACCCTACCCGCCAAATTTTGATTGCACCATATTTAGTTGTATTTGTCACAATTGCCACCTTCTTACGACACTTTCCTAAAGCCTCTCGTCAGGGAGGTTTACCTTTTATATTGGCTTTTGTCGGCGTAATTTATGGTTTTCTCGTCGGCTTAATTTATAACACTCCAGTCCCCGTTGCACGCGGCTTGCTAGACTGGCTCAGTCCAATTATTTTTGCTTTTCACCTATTCATGAATTGGCGAGATTATCCCAGTTATCGCCAAAATTTACAAAGGACATTTCTTTGGTGCGTATTGCTAACTGGTGCTTACGGCATCTATCAATTTGTCGTCGCCCCGGAATGGGATAGATATTGGCTAATTCAGTCAAAATTATTTACCAGTTCTGGCGACCCTGTACCATTCGGAATGCGTGTTTGGAGTACGCTGCACTCAGTCGGGCCGTTTGGTGCGGTGATGCAAGCAGGCCTTTTGTTGTTATTTACCAGTTCAGGCCCCTTAATCTTTCCGGCTTCGGCTGTTGGTTACTTATCATTTTTACTCACACAAGCGCGGACTAACTGGGGAGGCTGGTTATTAGGAGTCATCATGATTATGGGTTCAGTCAAAGCCCGTATTCAAATGCGACTCATCATCTTGATTTTAGTTATAGCCGCCTGTGTTGTGCCATTGACTACTATCGAGCCAATTTCTGACGTGGTGGCAGCGCGTTTAGAGACTTTTACGAATCTGCAAGAAGATACTAGCTTTAGGGATAGATCGGGAAGTTACGACAGAAACCTCAGTTTAGCTCTTTCTAATTTATTAGGTAATGGCATCGGCAATACTTGGAAAGTCAATGAAAAGACTGGACAAATCGAAGTTTTTGTAATTGACAGTGGTATTTTAGATATGTTTTTCACCCTTGGCTGGTTTGGAGCCGTATTTTATCTGGGTGGATTAATCTTGACGCTTTTTAGCGTTGCTAATTACACAGAATCACGTTTTGATAGCTTTATAAGTACAGCCCGTGCCATTGGTTTTAGTGCTACTGCCCAGCTAGTTATCGGCAGTGGGATGTTAAGTATCGCCGGAATAATTCTGTGGGGATTTTTGGCTATGGCGATGGCAGGACATAAATACCACCAGTCGCAAAAAATCACCCAACTTCATTAGAGGTTAATTATATGAAAGTGATGATCCTGATGCCATTGGCTGAACAACGCGGTGGCAGTGAAATGACTTTCTGGGATCTGTTGCAGCAAGGACGAAATAGTGATATTGAGTGGTTAGTAATTTTTGGTGAAGATGGTTCCTTAGTCAAACAAGTGCGATCGCTTGGTATTGATGCACAGGTTTTTCCTAGTGGTCGTGTCCGTCAATTACACCGTTTAGTTGCCACAGCCATCAAGATAGCACTCATAGCTAAACGTCAACAGGTAGATGTAATTATCAGTTGGATGTGGCTATCTCATTTAACAGGCGGACTGGCAGGATTACTAGCAGGTAAACCGGCACTGTGGTATCAACAAGAAACACCCGATGGGAAGAACTTTTTAAAACGCTTAGTTAATCTGATGCCGGCGCGTGGCGTAGTCACCATTACCAAAGCTATTCAAGCGGCGCAATCAAAAATCACCCCACAACTACCAGTATCTTTAGTGTATCCAGGGGTAGCTTTAGATCGTTTTGATCCTGCTATTTTGCCTACTCCTGCTATGGCGCGGCAAAAGTTGGGTTTGCCATTACAGGGGCCGCTAATTGGCATTGTCGGCAGAATGCAACGCTGGAAAGGAATGCACGTCCTCGTTCAAGCAATGCCAAAAGTTTTACAGAAATATCCTAATGCTCATTGTGTGGTAGTTGGTGGTAAGCATGACTTAGAAGCAGACTACGAAGACTTTCTGAAATCAGAAATAGTAAATTTAGGACTGCAAGAAAAAGTCATTCTGCCCGGACTCCAGCGCAATATCCCCGAATGGGTGCAAGCGATGGATGTTTTTGTCCATGCTTCTGATCAAGAACCATTTGGCATTGTGATTATCGAAGCGATGGCGCTAGGTAAACCTGTCATTGCGGGTAATGCTGGCGGCCCCACCGAAATTATCACCGACGGAGTGAATGGCTTATTAACACCTTACGGTGATTCTGAAGCATTGGCGATCGCAATTCTCCGCTATCTAGATGAACAAGACTTTGCCCAAAAGGTCGCCGTCGCTGCACGCCAACGCGCCCTCGATTTTTCCACCCAGAACTACGCGCAAAACTTTATTAATACTCTGCGTTCTCTGATACCTGGCGTTTCGTAAATATAGCTAAATATCGATATGCTCAGATCCCCGATTTTTTTAAGAATTCGGGGATTTTGTATTTCACGCATAATTTAGGAATACAAACCTTCAGCTTGACAATATATTTTTGCTGGCGCTTGCTCAAAATATTTAAATAACGCTGGACATAACCAACCTTCCAGACCTTTTTCCCGCCACAAATACCAATTACCGTTGTACTCCTCACGTAACCAAGTTAATTCGGCTTGATAACCAGGGAAAGGACTAGCAGAAAACAGCAATTTAAACCCTTCATCCACATTAGCTATACCCTGAACCAGAATATCAATCATCTCAGGTACACCACTCACAAACGGTTCTTGCACCAAACCCAGACGCTCATCATCAAATACCCATGTTTGATTGTGCCTGTATGGAAAAATCACCATCATTGAGTTAGTCATGAGCAATTATCGGTTAAGTAATTGGTAAATAATTTTGTAGTCAAGGTTACTAATTACTAGAGAATAATATAACTTGAAAAAATTGTAGTGCATCAGGAGGTTGGCAGAGTGAAAACGGCAAGTATAGGGCAAACTCATTTACAATTCAGGAAATTCTCAGCCAAAAAGCTTATTCTGTACTGCAATTGGGAGTAAATACTTTTATCATGTGCCGTTTACTTGCCTATCTTGGTTCGCCTGTATCTTTGGAGCATCTTCTGTATAAACCAGAACATTCTTTGATTGTCCAAAGTTATCAACCCCGTGAAATGAATTCTGGGGTAGTAAATGCAGATGGTTTTGGTATGGGTTGGTATCATAGTCACAAAGATACTGCTCCCTACATCTACAAAAATACATTGCCGATTTGGAATGATATTAACTTACCCCATCTGAGCCGTTACGTAGAATCAAGTTGCGTATTAGGTTATGTCCGCAGTGCCACAATCGGGCAAGCTTTAGATTTTGCCAATTGTCAGCCATTTAATCACGAAAATTGGCTATTTCTGCATAACGGATTCATTGAAAATTTTCGGCAAACATTACACCGCAGAATTCGTAGCACTTTAGCACCAGAATTTTACGACAAAATTTATGGCAGTACAGATTCTGAACATTTATTTGCGTTGTTACTTTCTCAGCGTCAAATTAACAAACATCGTCCGCCAGAATATGCCTTACGCACTACTTTGTTAGGTATTGCTGAACTAGCGAAACGTCATCAAATCAAGGTTTTAGCTAACATTATTTTCAGTGATGGTAAACGTTTGATAGCTTCGCGTTTTGCTATTGGTGCAGCAAATCCGTCTTTGTATTGGATACGAGATGATCTGAATTTCCCGAACTCAGTAATTATTGCTTCGGAACCTTTATTTCCTGGTAATTGGAATCCTTGCCCAGAGAATAGCATCATCAGTGTGGGAGAAGACTGTGATATCAAAATTGAGCAAATCTACTAGCACCAAAGAATTTATTTATTATGCTTTAAATGATTGTCGAAAAAGAACTTTAAAGCTGTTGGATGAGCTAGACGATATTACATTTTGCAATCAGTATCATCCTGATTTTAGTCCTATTGGCTGGCACTTAGGACATATTGCTTACACTGAGTCTTTATGGTTGCTAGAACATAGTGCGGGTTTAAGGTGTTTATTTCCGCAATATCGTAAGCTGTTTGCGGCTGATGGTTTACCCAAGTCAGAACGTGTCAAATTACCAAACTTAGCCGAAATCCGTTATTACTTGCAGACAGTCCGCGAGAAAGTGCTGCAATATCTGGAAGTGGTTGATATTAAACCCCAAGAACGTCTGTGGCGATTTTTAATTCAGCACGAAAGTCAACACTGTGAAATTCTCAGCTATGTGTTGGAATTGTCGAAAAGAGGAAAGGGTGTAGGGGTGCATACTTCGACTGCGCTCAGTAACCCTACTTCGACTGCGCTCAGTAACCCTACTTCGACTGCGCTCAGTAAGCAAGGGTGCGAGGGTGTAGGGGTACAAGGGAATAACATCACACTCAGCACTCAGCACTCACACTTCGACTCCGCTCAGTGTACAGCACTCAGCACTCACACTTCGACTCCGCTCAGTGTACAGCACTCAGCACTCAACACCCAGATGGTGATGATTCCGGCTGGGGAATTTGAAATGGGAAATAATTCTTTGGATGCGTTGGATAATGAGAGTTTTTGTCATCGAGTATATCTGGATACTTATTGGATTGACCGTTACCCGGTGACTTGTGGGCAGTATCGGGAATTTATGGCGGCGGGAGGCTATAAAAATCCTGAGTGGTGGTCTGATGCTGGGTGGCAATGGCTACAAGTAGAACAGGTAACAGAACCGCTATATTGGCAGAACGATCGCAGTTATGATGATCATCCAGTCTGCGGTGTGAGTTGGTACGAAGCGGAAGCATATTCGCGGTTTGTTGGCAAGCGTTTACCCACAGAAGCCGAATGGGAAAAAGCTGCTAGTTGGGATGCTCAAGCTCAACGTCGGCGCACCTATCCTTGGGGTGAAGAAATGCCCTCACAAAAATATTGTAATTGCGATCGCCTCATCGGTCAGACAACCCCAGTCGGTAACTACCCTGGAGGCGAAAGTCCCTACGGCTTATTAGATACCCTCGGCAATGTTTGGGAATGGACAGCTTCTTGGTTTACACCATACCAAGGTTTTCAAAGTTACCCTTATGTGGGTTACTCGCAAGTTTATTTTGATCACCAACACCGTGTATTAAAAGGCGGTAGTTGGGCAACTCGTCCCTGGGTAGCACGTTGTAGTTTTCGGAACTGGTACTATCCCTGTGTACGCCAAGTTTTTACAGGTTTTCGCTGTGCTACAAGTGTTAATTAACGAAAGTTTATGGCTTTTTTAGTGGTAAATACGCAAATTTAGTGTTAAACCTTGATTGATCTAGCTTAAGCGTGAGGTTAGCAGCTGTGGCTGTGTGTTTCACTAGCTAGAGGAAAGCTTGGGTTGCCAAGCAATCTACTACTGCAACTCTACGGAGGTTAAATGACAATATCTCAAGCTGTCAACAGCAAAGTTACTTCTCTAACCAGCCTAGAAGAACGTTTGCAAATACAGCGTTTGGTAGAAGCCACAAAAGTAGTCACATCAACAGCAGGACGTGATGTAGTCAAGGGATTAACGCACAACCCCAAATATTTACCTCCATACTACTTGTATGATGACCAAGGCTCTGATTTATTTGAACAAATCTGTGAATTGCCCGAATATTACGTAACTCGCACAGAAACAGCAATTTTGCAACAGTATGCAGATGAAATTGCTCAAATCACAGGTGCTTGTGAATTAGTAGAACTGGGTAGTGGGAGTTCGACCAAAACCCGAATTTTGCTGGATGCTTATCAAAAGTTAGGGGGGCTTCAGTGCTATTTGCCAATAGATATAAGCGCGGGAATGTTGGAAAATAGCGCGAGAAAGTTACTCGAAGAATATCCCTCACTGCAAGTTTACGCATTGGCGGGAACTTATGAAATGGCTTTAGCACAACTCCCACCAAAACAGTCACCAAGTAGGATGATTGGTTTTATTGGTAGTTCTTTGGGAAATATGACAACCCAAGAGTGTGATGCTTTCTTTTCGCAAATTACCAATGCACTGCAAGTAGGTGAATATTTTTTACTGGGAGTCGATTTACAAAAACCAAAAGAAATTTTGGAACCAGCTTATAACGATCGCCAAGGTGTGACAGCAGCATTTAACATCAATATGCTGGAGCATTTAAATCGCAGATTTGAGGGCAATTTTGATACCACACAATTTGAACATTGGGCATTTTATAATGAAACTGCAAATCAAATTGAAATGCACTTGCGGAGTATGCGATCGCAAACTGTGCAATTAAAATCTCTCAACCTCACCGTTAACTTTGCCCCAGGCGAAACTATCTTGACCGAAATCTCGCGCAAATTTAACCTGAACACCATTAAACAACAACTCCAAAGCCGTGGTTTAGTTCCGGTTCAAACATGGACTGATACAAATCAGTGGTTTGGTTTGTTATTATGTCAGTTTCAATCTGCTTGAAGAAGTTAGAAGTCAGAATCCAGGAGTCAGAATCAAATAAGTAGCTGTCTAGCCTGGAAACACATCTAAATATAGCAGTCTAGGCATAAGGTAGGACATTTCAAAAGCACAAATGGCAGGTAGAGTAATAATATTTACCTCCTGCCTCAACCTTGTAGCGGTAAGTCAAAAGGCAAAAGTTAAAAGTCAAAGATCAAGAGTACTTTTGATTTTTGGTTTTTTACTTTTGACTTTTCTGCCTCCTGCCTTTTTTATAAAACACCTTTAGAACTAGGAATTGTCCCAGCGCGACGGGGATCAACTTCTGTAGCCATTCGCATAGCTCTAGCAAAAGCCTTAAATGTTGCTTCAATAATGTGATGGGAATTAATACCATCTAATTGACGAATGTGTAAGGTCATTTGGCTATGATTCACCAATGCAACAAAAAATTCCCTCACTAGCTGAGTGTCATAAGTACCAACTCTTTGGGTAGGAATTTCTAAACCATAACTGAGATGAGGCCGTCCCGAAAAATCTAACGCCACCTGAATCAATGCTTCATCTAATGGTGCTAAAAAATTACCAAAACGAACTATTCCTTTTCTATCACCCAACGCTTGATGCAAAGCTTGACCTAAAGTAATCCCAACATCTTCATTAGTGTGATGATCATCAATTTCCCAGTCTCCTTTGGCTTGGACATCTAAATCAATCAAACCGTGAGAGGAAATTTGATGCAACATGTGGTCTAAAAATGGAATACCAGTCGCCGCATGACATTTTCCTGTCCCATCTAAATTGACAGTTACTTGCACATCAGTTTCACCAGTCACACGGTGAACCGAAGCAATACGCGCTGTGTTTAGGGAAACTTGGTGCAGAATTGAGTCTTTGTGAGAAGTATCGCTGATTTGCATAGTTAATTGAGGGAGTTGGGAGTTGGGAGTGGGGAGTTGGGAATAAACCTGGATTTCTCACAAGAGAGAAATCCAGGGGGGTGGGAGGTGTGGGAGGATGGTGAAGAAATCTTTCCCCCCACACTCCCCTCTCTCCCCACACTCCCCACACTCCCCACTCACTACTCCCCAAATCTTATTACATTCCCATAATTTCATATCCTGCATCCACGTACAGCACTTGCCCAGTAATACCACTAGCTAAGTCACTGCACAAAAAGGCCGCAGTATTACCCACTTCTTGTTGAGTTACAGTACGTCGTAAAGGCGCTACCTCTTCTACATGGTGAATCATATCTAAAATTCCCCCAACAGCCGAAGAAGCCAAAGTCCGAATTGGCCCAGCCGAAATAGCATTAACCCGAATATTTTGCGGGCCGAGTTCTGCTGCAAGATAACGCACACTTGCTTCTAAACCTGCTTTGGCAACTCCCATCACGTTGTAATTCGGCACAGCTCGCACGCCACCCAAATATGTCAAGGTGACAATGCTACCGCCTTCAGTCATTAACGGTTTCGCTGCGCCACTTAACTGTACTAGGGAATAGGTACTAATTTCTAAAGCTGTATTGAAACCCGAACGGGAAGTTTGGCTAAAGCCTCCAGTCAAATCATCTTTATTTGCAAAAGCTAAACAGTGGATGAGGATATCTAATCTACCCCACTTTTCTTGCACCGCTTCAAAGGTAGAGTGAATCTGTTCATCATTTTGAACATTACAGGGAACAAATAAGCTGGGATTCAGAGGTTCTACCAATTCCGCAACTTTTTTCTCCATCTTGCCACGTTCATCGGGGAGGTAAGTAATACCTAAGTTCGCCCCGGCTGCGTGCAGTTGTTGGGCGATACCCCAAGCGATGGAGCGATTATTGGCAATACCTGTAACGAGGGCGTTTTTTCCAGTCAGATTCAGCATAGAAATTATTAACAGGATCAATCATGATAAAAGATGTCTGAGCAGTATCAAAGATTTTTCCTGGATTTCTCACAAGAGAGAAATCCAGGGATGTGGGAGGAGTGGGAGGATGGTGAAGAAATCTTTCCCCCCACACTCCCCACACTCCCCACACTCCCCACATCCCTTACCCATACGTGAGAAATTCGGGTTTTGCTCCCCCTAATCACTGTTTTTGACTGCTGTGTGGCTGTGTTCACTTTTCTGTTTCAAAGGCAATTACAGCCAGAAGTCTAAATTTTCTAGGGGAATTGAGGATACTTCAACTGCTGAGTGTATCACCTGGGACTTTTTCAGACATCCTCTTAGGAGGATACTAGAAACTGAGGCCTGTTTTTCTTGATTTATCAAAATCATGTTTCACAGGCCAGAATCAAGAAACCAGAAGCCTGAATTGAGGGTGAAATTCTGTGAGGCTAGTGGATGAATCAACAAACAACACAGCAAATTAAGTGGTGAGTGTTTTTCTCCATTGACTAATTTTGCGTCTTCAATTCTGCTATCTGAATTTTTCTTTAATTCAATTGGTGTGTTTGCTGCATAAAAATTGTCTGCTATTCCTGAAGATATTCTCAAGATATAATGAATTTTTTAGCAAAAAACCTGATGAATAGGAGTTTGTAAGTACTTATAACAACTACTAGCTAAAAAGGTGAAAAATTATGTATCATTATGAACAAATAAGTCTGAAGTTCGGCTTTTGAGTATAGGAAAGTACAGAAAGGTTGACGGTGATTTATTGATTTTTCAGGTGTATTCTTAGGTAATCAGTTTATTTGTTTTTCCGGCATTGGGTAGGGGAAGGGAGATGATCGTGACACAAGATAAAGCCCTAGCAAATGTTTTTCGTCAGATGGCAACTGGGGCGTTTCCGCCAGTGGTGGAAACGTTTGAAAGAAACAAAACGATCTTTTTTCCGGGCGATCCTGCTGAACGAGTTTATTTTCTTCTTAAGGGTGCTGTAAAACTTTCCAGGGTATACGAAGCAGGAGAAGAAATAACGGTAGCACTGTTACGGGAAAATAGTGTTTTTGGTGTTTTGTCTTTGCTGACTGGAAATAAGTCAGATCGGTTTTACCATGCTGTTGCATTTACACCTGTAGAATTGCTATCAGCACCAATCGAACAAGTAGAGCAAGCACTCAAGGAAAATCCAGAATTGTCTATGTTAATGCTGCGGGGTCTATCTTCGCGGATTTTACAGACAGAGATGATGATTGAAACTCTCGCTCACCGGGATATGGGTTCTAGATTGGTGAGTTTTTTATTAATTCTTTGTCGTGATTTTGGTGTTCCTTGTGCAGATGGAATCACAATTGATCTGAAGCTATCTCATCAAGCGATCGCAGAAGCAATTGGTTCGACTCGCGTCACAGTCACTAGGTTACTTGGTGATTTACGCGAAAAGAAAATGATTTCTATTCATAAAAAGAAGATTACTGTGCATAAACCTGTTAGCTTAAGTAGGCAGTTCACTTAAAACAGAAGTCAGAAGTCAGAATCAAACCTTGATTCATTCTGCATTTGGGCTTTCTGACTCTGGCATTGTTGGTTGTTCAAAGCAATTGGAGGTAATGAAGTTGGCAAGTCTGGTGTTTTTGCAGATAATACCCATAGCTGGAGGCAAATCATAAATTGATAAATCTTCGCTATTGCCAATTTCCAACCCTCCACAGACAATGGTCGAAAGTAGTAGGCTGTATCTGGAACCATTTCGGTAGCTGAAGATGACCACCGGGTACATCCTCATTGCAGCAATTTTAATTTTGGGAGGCGTAATAGCCACTGTGGGCGATCGCATTGGCACACGGGTTGGCAAAGCTCGCCTCTCACTCTTTAAGCTTCGTCCCAAAAATACGGCGGTGGTGGTGACGATTTTTACTGGTGGCTTGATTTCTGCATCAACTTTGGGCATTTTGTTTGCTGCGGATGAGGGCTTGCGTAAGGGAGTCTTTGAATTAGAAGATATTCAAAAAGACTTGCGAAACAAGCGGGAACAACTCAAAACCGCAGAAGCCCAAAAAAGCCAAGTCGAAACAGAATTAAGTCAAGCCAGAAAAGAACAAACCCAAGCGCAACAAGACTTACAAAGAATTAATAAATCTTTGCAAGCGGCCAATGCAAAACAACGGGAAACCCAAGCAAAACTTAACCAAACTCTAAGCCGCCAAGCAAAGATCCAAGGGCAATTACAAAGCACTCAAGGGCGTTTGAATCAAGTTGCAACTCAATATCAGCAAGCGCGGTCAGAATTAGAAAACGTTTATAACCAAAGAAAAGCCTTACAAGTAGCGGTAGGACAATTAAAGGCAGAACAACAAAGATTGTACGCAGAGGCGAAAAAGGCGATTGATGAAGCGAAAACCGCTATTTCCAAACGAGATCAGGAACTCGCCAATCGTCAAGAAATTATTGAACAGCGCGATCGCAAAATCGCCCAATTAGATAAACTCATTCAAAATCGCAATTTAGAAATTACTGCCAGAGAACAGGTAATTGCAACCAGAGAAGCTCGCCTCAAAGAATTAGAAAGACAACAGGATTATTTAGAACAAGAAGTAGCCAGACTCGAAAAATATTATCAGTCTTATCAAGACCTGCGTTTAGGCAAGTTGGCGTTAGTGCGTGGTCAAGTTTTAGCTGGTGCAGTAATTCAAGTCAGTCAAGCCTCGGCGGCGCGTCAGGCGGTGTTGCAACTTTTAGGCGATGCTAACCAAAATGCCATCTTTCAATTAACTGAACCGAGCGCAACGCCAGAAAATACCCAAATATTGCGCGTCACTCCCGAAAGAGTTGAGCAGTTGATTAGACAAATTAGTGATGGTAGGGAGTATGTCGTGCGAATTTTCTCCGCAGGTAATTACGTCCGGGGCGAAAAACAGATAGAATTTTTTGCAGATGCCGCACGTAATGTCTTAGTCTTTGCGGGAGGAGAGGTGTTAGCCAGTACTAGCGCCGACCCCAAAACCATGACATCTTATCAGTTACGGCAAAGATTAGATTTGCTGATTTCGGCTTCCCAGTTTCGCGCCAGAAATGCCGGCATTGTAGAAGGCGTGCAAGTAGATGGCACATTTTTGCGCTTTATTAACCAGCTAAGACAATATGATCAGCCTTTAGATATTAAAGCGATCGCCGCCGAAGATACATACACAGCCGGGCCTCTGCGCGTGAAATTATTAGCTGTCCAAAACGGTAAAGTGATTTTTAGTACTTAAATTAGTATTGACTATTGATTCTTGGACAGCCACTTCTTTCAAGATGTTCATTGGGCCTGTGTTTTTGAGGAGTTGCATTTCTTGTTCATTTCGTACTAGTAAAGCACCAGCGAATCCTAATGAGTTAACAGAAATTGATTGGTATTTTTCTTGCGATCGCGGTACGATTAACATCCATTCTTTAGTTGCTAGTAAGTTGTAAGCCGCAGATGGTGTTTGACTATCAACTATTTCTATCCCCACAGCACTTAACAAATTGTGATATACCTGGCAAATAGCTTCTGCTGAGGTTAACGGAGATTCCAAGCAATTCGGATCTAAAGTGGCAAAAGCATTAACAAACGGTAGTTGCGATATTTTTCCTACACCATCTTTCAATTCTGCTGATGCGAATAATGGTTGAATAGGTATCTGTACTCCAGCAGGAGCGAGTGGTAAAGGTACTATCTGTAAATGTTTGTGTCGCTGACTCGCACCTGCGATTTTACCACTGTTGTAAAAAGCTAAACCTTCAAACTCAGCAAAACAAGCCAATAACGCCGCAAAATCTTCTGGGGTGAGTAGGCTTTCTTGTTCTTCAAAAGCGCGGGTAATGAGGAGTAGATGATAGTCAACAACGTTGAATTTGTTCAAAATACAGACATGAGTATCGGAAATTTCCGCCACAAATAAATCTTGTTCATAGGGAAGGAAAGGGTTGAAATCTTTACCAGCATTAGTTTGTTTATCTTGCTGTTTCTTGGCTGCGTCTTTGCGGGTTAGGTTCGATAAAATTCGGACTAGAAAGTTAACGCCGTCTTGCTCAACAAATTCAAATTCTGTTGGAATAGAAAGCAATGCCCCACATTTGAGAGCATGTAACGTAGTTTCTTTGACACTTGTCCATAAAGTGCCAGTTTTCAGGAAAATTTCTCCCTTGAGCATTGATGAGTGCATGATTTAACATTCATCAGTCTAAATCAGGTTCAACGCCAAGCGATCGCAATTGTGCAATTAATCTTTCTGTACGCCTTATGAAGTGTTCTCATTAGCTCACCCAAATTGGTACAAATTGAAAATTCTTACTGTTAAATAATCCCTGGTCACTGAGTTTTAAATCGGGAATCACTAAAAGCGCCATGAATGAAAGGGTCATAAATGGTGCAGAAAGTTTTGAACCGAGACATTTTGCCCAAGTATCCAGGTTGGCGTAACTTTGAGCAACAGTATAACCGTCTGCAATACTCATCAGTCCTGCTACTGGAAGTGAAAGCACTTGAATGGTGTCACCATCAGCTACGGCTATACCGCCTTGAGTATTAATTACTGCATTGACAGCAGTACAGATTTCTGTGTCAGTTGTACCCACTGCAACAATATTATGGGAATCATGGGCAACACTAGAAGCGATCGCACCTCGTTTTAAGCCGAAATTTTTGATTAAAGCGATCGCTGGTGGTAAATTTTGATAACGATTAACAACAGCAATTTTCAAGATGTCATACTCTAAATTAGCAATGACTTCTCCCTGATGAATATGTGCTGGTAAATGTTGCTCTCCTGTAATTAACTGTCCATCCCTGGCTTCAATAACTCGTACAGTAGAACCCTGTACTGGTAAGCAAAAATCCGCGATTTGCTTTGGTTCGGTAGCAAAGTTATTGATGGGTGTAACTGGGACAGATGCAAGTAAAGCTTTGCCTGACTTCGCTACTAAAACACCATTGCAATAGGTAGACAGCACTTGAAATTCTTGCAGATTATTTACCACTATTAAATCAGCGCGATCGCCCACTTGTAGCAGTCCCACATTCAGGTTGTAGTGGAGTACAGGATTTACACAGGCAATTTGCAGTACCTTCATTACCTCATGACCGAGGGCGACTGAACGCCGCACCAGTTCATTGATATGCCCTTTTACCAAATCATCAGGATGTTTATCATCACTACAGAACATACACTGCTCAGGATGAGAATCAATCAAGGAGTGTAGGGCTGCATAATTTTTGGCTGCTGAACCCTCTCGAATCAAAATTTTCATCCCGACTGCAAGTTTGTCTTGTGCTTCTTCTATGGTGTAGCACTCGTGGTCAGTAGAAATTTTGGCAGATGCGTAGCGTTGTACTGCTTCACCACAAAGTCCTGGCGCGTGACCATCAACAGGATGTTCCAGTTCTAAAGCCATACCAATTTTTGCCATTATCTCTGGATCTGATGCCAAAACACCAGGAACATTCATCACTTCACTTAGATAGGAAATACCATCTTCTTGAAAGAGTTGGTGGATGTCTTCGGGTGTTAGTGCTGCACCTGCGGTTTCAAATTGAGTTGCTGGAACGCAAGCAGGCGCACCAAAGGCAACTGTAAACGGTGTTTGGGCAGCATTGGCCAGCATAAAGCGAACACCAGCAATACCCAAAACATTAGCTATTTCATGGGGGTCAGACACTGTGGCAACTGTACCATGTACCGTTGCGAGTCGGGCAAATTCTGAGGGTACAAGCATTGAGCTTTCAATATGAACATGAGCATCAATAAAACCTGGGAGAATATATTGTTCGTAGTGTTGCCCATCTTGACGTTCGATAGACTGAATGCGCCCTTTCTCAATGAAGACTTTTCCCGGAAATATGGTTTTGTGAAGAATATCTACAATGTTGCCATAAATTATTAAATTGTTCATAACTTACCCCCAATAATCAAGGGTTTATGACGTAATTTTCATCAGAAAAATGGGTCTGAAACCCCGTCCTTCGCTTCGTTAAAGGACGGCTTTACAAATATCTTCTAGGCAATAGCCTTCAAACATAGAAGTACGGTAAACACTATCATTTATATCTGATGAGTAGCAGCAAAGTTAATCAATAGTTAAGAAATAGTCGATAATTTACTGAGTACGGTAAACTACCATACAATGCTTAACAAAGAGCCTTTAGAATAAAAGACAAGAAACAAATTGAGGAGCCTTGCAGGATGCAAGTTTCATACGATTCTGATAAGCGCAAGTTGCTATCATCTCTGTGTCATGGGGCGATTTTTTTTAGTACGGCGTTGTTTTCAGTTGGTGTGCCGATTGTTATTAACATTATCTCGGATGACCCAGTTGTTAAAAGTAACGCTAAGGAATCAATTAATTTTCACTTCAATGTTTGGTTTTGGGCAACTGTAGTTGGTGTACCCATTACTGTTTTATCTTGGCTGACTTTTGGTATTGGTGGAATTTTGTTTTTTCCCGTTGTCGCTTTTGGCTTTTTATTACACTGGGGATTAACAATTGTTGCACTTTTACACTGTTTCAGTAATCCTGATGAGCCTTTCCGTTATCCGTTTATTTTCCGAGTTTTCTAATTGTTATGGGTGTAGATAAAGTTAGTTATAGAAAGGGATGAGTAAATCATCCCTTTTTTATTAGACAATGTTAGGAATATTATTCACAAGTGGTACATAAGAATTTAGGACTTATACCAAATTGAAGAATGATTGCGACAAATGAATTGCCCAAAAGCTTACCAGTAAAGCTTGTATCAATCCAAAATCTGTCTTGAAAAGTTTGCTCAAGTCGGGGAACCCGCCCACGCAACTTTTCGCAAAATCTAAAATCCAAAATGGTATTACGCAGTAAGACGAAATATTAAGGGTGTAGGGGTATAGGGGTGTATGTATTTAAAACTCTTACACCCCATACCCTTTCACCCCTATACCCAACCTCCACAGACAATCTTGGTGCGTAAGTCCTATCTAATAATTGTTTACGTATATTAAAACAGTACTAATTATGACGATGAACGAGAGTGGCGCTGGCTTGATTTACTGGCATAAGGATGACTTCGTTAATGTTAACGTGGGGCGATCGCGTGGTGCAGAAAAATATCACATCAGCAATATCATCAGCCGTTAAGGGATTTACGCCTTGATAAACTCGCTTGGCGCGTTCTGTGTCGCCATGAAACCGCACTTCACTAAATTCCGTTTCTACCATCCCAGGATCAACAGAAGTGACGCGGACTGGAGTACCTAACAAGTCTTGTTTTAAACCTTCGGAAATTGCTTTAACAGCAGCTTTTGTTGCACAGTAAACATTACCACCAGGGTAAGTTTGATGTCCGGCGATGGAACCAAGATTGACCACATGACCACGACCACGGCTGACCATTCCGGGAACGACGTAGCGGGTGAGGTAAAGCAAACCTTTGATATTGGTATCAATCATTTCTTCCCAGTCTTGAAAGTCGCCTTCATGCAGCTTATCTAAACTGCGACTCAAACCGGCATTGTTGATGAGAATATCTATATTCGACCATTCAGCAGGCAGATTATTGATTGCTGATTCTACCGCAGGGCGATCGCGCACATCTAGCTGTAATAAATGAGTGGCTGTACCAAATTCTTGATTTAAACTGTCTGCTAACTGCTGCAAACGTTCTAGCCGTCGCGCCGCTAAAATCAACTTTGCACCAGCACCTGCAAAAACTTTGGCACAAGCAGTACCAATTCCACTGCTTGCGCCAGTAATTAACACAATTTGATTTTGTAGGGAAATCATTGTTAGTCAATAGTCAATAGTCCAGTGTTAATTGTCCAATAATTCTGAACTATTGACCAAGGTGAAGATGAAAGGAGTTGGTGGTTCGACTGCGCTCACCAACAGGAGGATCTACAAACCGCGCAGGCGGTCATTGCGCTTGCCGAAATACGGGGTTTGTTTGTATAGTATGTGCTTCAAATTTCCGACTTCATTTCACTACTCTTAAACGCTGACTTACCATTGTGATTCCTTCACCGCGAACAACCACGGCGGAAACCCATTGATTACCGGGTGTAGCAGGTGCGCGTCCAACCTTAAAAATGCCGCCGGATGTGAGTAATTGCAAATCTAAAGGTGCGGGGTTGAGATATTTTTCGATTTTGACTGGTTCTTCCGTGGCTGCTCCTAGCAGAAAATCTTCTCCCAATGGTTCTTTCACAATGGCATCAAAACTATACTGCTGCCCAACTTTTACCTGCTGGGGTAATTTAACATCAAGTTGGGGTGGCTGATTACCTCTAGTAATCAAAGTCCGTTCGCCTAAGATGTCTTGACTGACAATTTTGCCGCCTGCAATTCTTTGACGGGATGTGATTGTGGCATTTAGCGCCAAATTATTAGCGTTAGTGGATGGGGCGCTAGAAATGTTAGTGACAGTTTCGGCAATAATGGCATTACCTTCTGATTTCCAAGATTGCAGCTTTGTGGTGTAGCGTAATTGGGGGTATTGTTTCCAAAGAGTCACCAGGGCTTTTTCCAAGTTTGTACGGTTTAAGCCATCTCCATTGGTAAAATTGGGACTATAGAATTGAAGTACGGCTTGAGCATTGCCTTTACTAGCGGCTGTATCAATTTGCGTTAGTAAATTATTTAGTTCTGCTGGTGGAGCTTGGGGAGTAGCGGCTTGCACACTGTGTAAACTGCTAGTTAAACCAAGTGTGAGTAGCGATAATAACAGCCAACTTGGAGTTAAAAATCGGGGTTGGCGTTTGCGGAATATAGGAATAATGTTAGTCATTGGTAACAGTTTACTGATTTTATTCATGAAGGTCGGGAAATTGTTTTATCTTAGTTAAGCTAGGCGCTAAACGGTAGAGGTTTGATGACAAACGCACCGATAAGATTACTCATAGCTGCCAGTGGGACTGGTGGACATTTGTTTCCGGCGATCGCACTGGCAGAAAAACTGCCAAACTATGAAATTGAATGGTTGGGTGTGCCGAATCGACTAGAAACGCAACTTGTTCCCAAACAGTATCCCTTGAATATTATTGAAGTTGAAGGGTTCCAGCAAGGGTTCGGACTTGCATCTCTAAAGATTTTGGGTAAACTCACTGGTTCGATTATAGAAGTTCGACGAATTCTCAAACAGGGGAAATTTCAAGGGGTGTTTACTACAGGCGGTTATATTGCGGGGCCTGCGGTAATTGCGGCGCGTTCTTTGGGTTTACCTGTAGTTTTTCACGAATCTAATGCTTTACCAGGAAAGGTAACAAGGTTTTTTGGCCCTTGGTGCAATGCAATGGCGCTGGGGTTTGAAGCGGCTGCTAAGTATTTACCCAAAGCGAAAAATGTTTGTGTTGGTACACCAGTGCGATCGCAATTTTTAGCAGCAGCAGTTCCCCCGCTCGATTTAAATATTCCTGAGAATGCACCCTTAATTGTGGTTTTTGGGGGTAGTCAAGGCGCAGTGGCTGTAAATAAATTCGTCCGTCAAGCGGCGAGTGCTTGGTTAGATACTGGTGCTTATATTGTGCATTTAACAGGCGATCGCGATCCCGATGCCGGGATTTTTAAACATTCGCAATATATAGAGTTACCCTTTTATGACAATATGGCGGCGCTGTTGCGACGTGCAACTTTAGCAATTAGTCGTTCTGGTGCTGGTAGCTTAACAGAATTAGCCGTGTGTGGTACACCTGCAATTTTGATCCCTTACCCCTTTGCGGCGGAAGATCATCAATCTTACAACGCCGAGGTATTTACTAAAGCTGGCGCAGCAATTACAGATAAACAATCAGAGTTAACCGCCGAAAAATTGCAAACTCAAGTTTTAGAGTTATTGCAAAATCCCGCCGAGTTAACCAAAATGAGGGAAAATGCCAAAGCGATCGCAGTTCCTGATAGTGCGGATAAATTGGCTTCTCTGTTGCGAGAAGTGCTGGAAACTTAAATAATTCAGCAAAGCAAATCTTATCTAGAGACACGAGATTTCGTGTCTTCTTTTATTTTATATTGTTGTTATTCTACAACAGGTGTACCCAGCAACCCTAGTAATATCTTGAACAATATTTCTAGTTGATCTGGTACTATGTAAAAATTCAAATCCTCATAAATTAAATTATTTTGCTGCTCTAGAAAACCAAACTTCCAGATATTACCGATTGTTACCGCACCATAAATCTTGGTTGATTCCGACTCATTAATTTTTGCCAATGCTATCAACTCTACAGCTAGTTGAGTAAAACCCCTAGTCAAGTCAGCGTTTTTGGCTTCCACCACTAACAATTCTTTGCTGTTTTTGATGTAATAATCTAATGTGCCTTTTAAATATTCACCGGCATTCACCGGATACTCAATGTTCAGCTTAGTTTGATAATAATCGCACACCTCGAATAATATCGGAGCGACCGCCGCTTGTTTTCTAGCATCCTCTGTCAACAAACTAGTCAGCCGTAGATTTCTGTTGATAGTTGTATTTAACTGCTCAAAGCTACTGGGAAGATTCTCGACAACAGGTAAGTCTAATTTTTGACTAGTATAATTGTAGTCAAGCTCTTTTAATATATCTTCTACTGGAAAGGACATTTGGAAGTAATTACTAAAAGTGTAACTTTGTCCTGGTTGTAATATTTTAGTCATATTTCAACTTCTCAATATGTTGATTTTAACCAAGTCAAGATTTCACTAATGTAGAGACGTTATATACATCACTTTTGAAGTAAGTGAGATACAGCATGAGTATTAAGTAATGAGTAATGAGTAATATAGCCTTTCCTAGTCTGCTGAGGTACAAATTTATCTGCGTCCATCTGCGTTTAATTAGGGCTTGCTTGTACTTCACTAGAATAAGAAACGCTATAAGTAAATTTATGACTCATTACTCATTACTCATTACTCATTACTTTTAGGACTTACGCAAAAACACTCTCGAATCCTATTAACTTCGTGTCCTTTGCGCCCTTTGCGGTTCGTTTTTTCATGATTCTGCGTAATTCCTGACTTTTTTCAATCATTTTTTGTACCTCATAAACATCGAATTTGCTGTATAAAGTCTCTACATTGATGTTCACCAGATGTCTATTTACTCATCACTAAATAAATACCCCAAATTGCCATTGCACGAAGATAAGTACTAGCGCGGAAAGTCCCGGCGGCGGTAATGGCTTCTGGGGTGCGGAATTGCAAGCCGTTGTTGTAAATTTGCTGCACAACAGCTTGTGTGACTCGTAAAGCTTCATCCTGCATTCCCATCTGCACAAGAAACGCCGCTAGTCCAAAATTGATTCCTGTCCACACTTCTAAAGGATGGGTGGCTTTGGGGTTTTCTGGGGAACCATCGGGAAGTACACCATTCGCCGCACCAAATTCACCATTTTGGAATTTCAAGAAACAAGCATCATAAACAGTCTTCAGGGTAGAAAGGGCGCGATCGCTCGGTACAATATCCGGTAGTTCTAGTAATCTGGCATAAAATTGCCCACATAACTGATCTGCCATCACCACAGCAGAACCACTGCCACTATCTAACCGATAATATTGTCCATTCCACAACTTTTCCTCATAGATAGGACGAGATTGCGCTAACCAACCCTCATAAATAAACTTTTGCTTCTCTTTCTCCGCGCCCTCTGCGCCTTGGCGGTTCGTTATTAAAATATCACTAATTGCGATCGCTGCTTCCAAAGCCGCCAACCACAACCCGCCACAATAAGCACTCACGCCCTGTAACCGCCAATCATCAAAAGTTTGGTCTGGTGCGCCAGAATTTTCTGGAATACCATCGCCATCTTTGTCGAAAGTTTTCAGATAATCGAGAGTTTGGACAATTGCATCCCAACAATCTGCCAAAAACTCTACATCATCAGCACCAGTCAGCAAATAATCGCGGTAAACTTGCAAAACAAAATCAGAGCTTAAATCTTTCCACAAATTACAGTCTTGATAACAGGTGTAATTCGTCTTCTCCCAGACGTGTTCATTGGGTGCGCCTAAATCGTGGGGTGTTGCACCTGCGACTTTCCGGGCGGCAGTTGTCGTATCTGCACCAATGGTATAGTAATAGCCAATAATCCTCTGATGGTCATCACTTTGGGGAATTGCCCTCCCAAAAGCCCGCATCACCGACTTTTCTAGTTCTGGGAACAGCAACAGCAACCCAAAGGAACCATACAACCGCACATCTAAACTTTCATACCAACGGTAATCTAAACATTCCAGCACAGCAAATTGGCCGATAGGGTCGAGTTCTGAAGCTGCACTCCAGAGAGTACCACCACTAGTTAAGTCGTATAATTCGTTAAATAACGCCATTTTGAACCAATCTGGCAAATCTTCGCGGTTGAGAATTGGTGCTTGCCAACTTTGAATTTGCGATCGCCATGTTTGATAATTGTCTAAAGCAGTAGTCGCAATTTCCCAAGCATGATTGCCATTTTTACCAAAGAAATCTGTATATCTGCGGTAATAATTCACTCCCGCCGCAAATTCCGTCACTGGTAAATCCCAAGCCAACACAAAAGGAATTTCTAAAGTTTCTCCTGGTTGGAGAGTAAAGCGAACTGCGATCGCACTTCCTAACTGTTGATTTTCTACCGCCGGATTGGTATCTAGATAGTTAGGCAAAGAACCATCACTAGCAAAGCTTTGCCATACCTCCTCACCTGTACCGTCAGGATGCCATTTACTGTGGTGAAAAACTTCCACTTGCGGATGTTTCACCGTTGCAATACACCAACTCCCGTCACCTTCCTGCACAGGTTCCGTAATTCCAACCCTTCCGAAAACACAACCAAAGTGTAGAGAATTTTCCACTAATTGATTGTAATTGCCCTGACTTTCACCCCAGCGCGGCTGATATTCATACACTGGGCTACCATCATCGCGTATCTTGACTTCCGGCGACTTCAACGCATTAGTAAACCAGCCCGCCATATTTTCCCAAGTCAACATAATGCTGAGAGTAATTGGTACATTGCTGGGGTTATGCGCCTTCCACAAAAACACCGCCACCGGATAGCTAGTTTCTTGATAATTATCTGCCCAAATCGGCGAAAACTGCTCACAAGTTAATTCTGCTTGAAAGACATTTTCATACACAAACCAACTACGTGGGTATAAAGCATGATAAGTCCCGGTGGAAGTTGACTCACTACTCGCTGGGTACCATTGCCAAGTCTGGAGACTACCATCTTCCGGTGATTGAGTCGATAAAGCATAAACTTGAGAAGTTGTGCCATTGGACTCAAACACACTGAATTGACAAGACGGCACATTTTTAAAGATATGTTCACCGCCATCGATGTGCCACAGGTTAAAATCTCCCCTCGAAGAACGCCCAATGCAGCCTGCACCAAAACCACCCAAAGGCATTCCATGCCAAGGGCCATCGTCAAGATTACTGGCATAGCGGACGGTATAAGGTTTATCCCAACCTAACCCGATGGGACGGTTCCAAGTACAAGAAGGAATTTCGTGGGAGTTTTGATTTGTCATCGCCTGATGTCACAGCGTGCAGTTACGCTTAGGAAGCTTAACGCGATGTGTAATTTTTCTCAAGTTTTTTCTGTAAGTAAAAATGACTTCCTTTAGAGAGATGAACTGTCAAGCTAATATTTCTACATTAATCACGGATGTCTGCTTAAGCACTAGGACATTTTAAGGCTTAACAAAACGTTAAGCCTTTTTCTTGAAAATGAATAACGCAGTGAGATGAAAAATCAAGGGTTTAGGGGTTTGAGGGTGTCAGGGTGTAGGTGTGAAAAACTTTTACAGCCCATACCTGATATTTTTATGCAAAAATTCAATTCAAAATATGCAATTATTACATGAATGCGGATGCAATAAACCCTGATAAGTGCGATTCTCTTTTATGTAGGAATAGGTTGATGCTGATAGAGATAGATACCCCTGGTAAACACCGGGGGCTTTTTATTTGCAACCTAGCTATAGTAAAGTTTTGAGCCGCTAGATCCCAGAAGTCGGGAATCTGAACAGATGTAATCATTCAGAGTAATAGGTTAAGATTTGGAACTCTTCGTTACAGAAATTCCAGATTTTCGTGTATTTAAATAATTTACTGTTACTTACCAACTTTTCTCGTGTTAGGTTGGTAATTAGATGAATTAAAAACTGGCAATGAGTTTTAAACGCATTTTAGCTTTTAGTTGTTGGTTATTCTTCGCTTGTCTATTAGTTATTGGTTGTAATCAAGCAAATACACCCAACTCAGCCACAACTACTAGTCCAAAAGCCCAGACCACCACTTTAACTATTTCAGCCGCAGCTAGTCTCAAAGATGCACTTGAAGCCATCAAACCAATTTACAATCAGGTAAAACCAAGCGTGAACCTAACCTATAACTTTGGTTCATCGGGTGCTTTACAGCAGCAAATTGAACAAGGTGCAAAAGTTGATGTTTTTATCTCCGCCGCAACTAAACAAATAGATGCACTGGATAAAAAGGGTTTGTTAGTTGATGGTACTAAGAAAGATTTATTAAAAAATCAACTAGTATTAATTGCCCCACAAAACTCGACAAATATATCAGATTTTAAAGATTTAACTTCAAATCAAATTAAGAAAGTTGCTTTGGGTGAACCAAAAAGTGTCCCTGCGGGACAATATGCTCAACAAGTTTTGACTTCGTTAAAAATTGCTGACAAACTTAAAGGTAAGGTTGTTTACGCTAAAGATGTACGCCAAGCTTTAAATTATGTAGAATCCGGTAATGTTGATGCTGGGTTAGTTTATCTTTCCGATGCCAAAACTAGTTCAAAAGTTAAAGTGGTAACTAATGCACCTGAAAATAGTCATTCTCCTATAGTTTATCCCATTGCAGTGATTAAAAGTAGTAAAAACATTGATGCTGCTAAAGAATTTGAGCAGTTTTTATCTAGTAATAATGAAGCTAAAAATGTATTTAAAAATCATGGTTTTGTGTGGGCTGGAGGTTGATTCAACTTCGCTCACCAAGCTTGGTTCGATGGCGATAACTAACCGTTGTTCGACTTCGCTCATCAACAAGATGCAAGATTTGGAATACATCAAATAAGAAAATATTGTCTGCGATAGGACTCATATTTGATTTATGAAAAAAATCAGTACACCCAGATCAACCGTCTTTCCTACTCCCTACTCCCTGCTTACACAACTAGATTCAGGAATCAAACCGTATCCCTATATTTTTTGTCATTATCTCTTGGGAAAAGTTGAAAATATTTGATTATATAAACTATGCCACAGGATTTATCACCGCTTTGGATATCGCTAAAAACTGCATTATTGGCAACATTTATCACTTTTTTTGTGGGCATTGCGGCGGCTTATTGGATGCTCAGTTATCGTGGTAAGGCTAAATCTTTAATTGAGAGTATTTTTGTTGCGCCGCTAATTTTACCACCCACAGTTGTCGGCTTTTTATTGCTGTTATTTTTTGGCAAGAATGGGCCTGTGGGGAAATTCATGGAGCCTTTTGATTTCACGATTGTTTTTACTTGGTATGGTGCAGCGATCGCCGCGACTGTGGTTTCCTTCCCGTTAATGTATAAAACAGCCCTGGGAGCTTTTGAACAAATTGATGGTAATTTGCTGCGGGTAGCGAGAACCCTGGGTGCAAGTGAATCGAGAATTTTTTGGCGAATTAGTTTACCTTTAGCCTTACCGGGAATTTTAGCAGCGACGACCTTGGCTTTTGCCCGTGCTTTGGGTGAATTCGGCGCAACCTTAATGTTGGCGGGGAATATTCCTGGACAAACCCAAACAATTCCAATGGCGATTTATTTTGCTGTGGAAGCAGGCGCAATGGATGAAGCTTGGTTTTGGGCGATCGCAATTATGGTAATTTCCCTGTCGGGGATTATTGCGGTAAATTTTTGGCAAGAAGTCAAAGAAAAGGGAAGACACAAGGAAACAGGAACAAGAAAATCAGAAAGACGAGTGGCTCAATCTTATGTTGTGTCTGCGCCAACTTCTGAAATCGGTCTGTTTGTAGACATTGAAAAAAAATTACCCAGTTTTCATTTGCAAGTTTCCTTTAGTACCAACGAACAACCACTAGGCTTGTTGGGTGGTTCCGGCGCAGGTAAAAGTATGATTCTGCGTTGCATTGCAGGAATTGAAACCCCAACTAGAGGGCGAATCGTTTTGAATGGTAGGGTGTTATTTGATTCTGAAAAAGGCGTTAATGTACCTAGCCGCGATCGCCGCATTGGTTTTTTAGTCCAAAATTATGCTCTGTTCCCGAATATGACAGTGGCGGAAAACATCGCTTTTGGCTTACCCAAGGGATTATCTGCGTCAAGTGTCCGACTGCAAATCGAAGCACAACTAGTAGCAATGCAGTTACCTGGATTGGGCGATCGCTATCCCCATCAACTTTCCGGTGGTCAACAACAACGGGTCGCCTTAGCCAGAGCCTTAGCCAGTCAACCAGAAGCATTACTTCTCGATGAGCCATTTTCCGCCCTCGATACTCATCTGCGGAGTCAACTAGAACAACAGATGACCGAAACTCTAGCCGATTACCAAGGTGTGGCCTTATTTGTCACCCATAACATGGATGAAGCTTACCGCGTTTGTCCAAATTTATTAGTCTTGGAACAAGGTCAAGCCGTTCATCACGGTTCCAAATATGAAATTTTCGAGCATCCTGCTAGTGTGAGCGTAGCTAAATTAACTGGCTGTAAAAACTTTTCTCGTGCTGCTGTTCAAGGAACGCAAACAATCCAAGCCCTAGATTGGGGTTGTCATTTGCAAGTTGTTCAACCAATTCCTGATGAACTCTCTCACATCGGGATTCGCGCTCATCAACTCATCTTTTCCGCAGATGAATCTCCCGTTAATACCTTTCCCTGTTGGTTAGTGCGAACCAGCGAAACACCCCATAGGATGACATTATTTTTAAAACTACACACCGCCCCTAATAATCTGCAAGACTATCACCTACAAGCAGAGGTCTTCAAAGAGAAATGGGTGAATATCAAAGACAAACCTTTCCCTTGGTACGTGTGTTTAGACCCTCTGCGTTTGATGTTGATGGAAAATTAGTACAACAAGGCAAAAGTAAAAAGGTGAGCCATTGCGGTGGACGGGTTTCCCGGCATAAAGGAGACAGTGCCGTGGTGAAGCAGTCCGGTCTTGGGGGTTTCCCCCAGGAGGAACTGCTGAAAGGGTCTCCCGACTTGAGGCAACTGTCGTCAAATGGTGAACCCGAAGGGCAAAAAGAAAAAGAAAGAATATTGATACCACAAGCCTTTTAGCAATTCCTTATGGTCACTGAGTTTCGGCTTCGCGGTAATCGAGCGAAGCGATGTACTGAGCAGCTTGTCGTTCGCGTAGCGTCTCCGGCAGGAGAAGAGAAGTTTCGAGATTCAACTACCGCGTGGTCGAAGTGTGGTCTGTT
The DNA here is from genome assembly GCF_014696905.1 of Nostoc sp. FACHB-190. NCBI lineage: Bacteria > Bacillati > Cyanobacteriota > Cyanophyceae > Nostocales > Nostocaceae > Nostoc > Nostoc sp. FACHB-190. Next base: position 289,450 of record NZ_JACJQW010000005.1, on the reverse strand, counting down.
TATTTAAGCCCAATACGGTTCAGGTAAGAAAAATAAATTACAACAAAACCAGTAAATGATAACTCAAAAAAAACAGCCAAATGATTTTGGAGGGGGTTTGGGGGACGCAACCGTCCCCCAATCGGGGGCTTGGGGAGCCACTGCGTTGGGCGGCTTTGCCGACTTGAAGCATGTGGCGTGGAGAATCCCCCAAATCTTTCTCATTGTTTAATAGGTAGAGCAGAACCGTATTGTATTTAAGCCGACCTGTACTAGTCTTTTTGTGAGTGCTGAGTAAAGAGTAAAGGTGTAAGTGTTCCAAACCCTTACACTCCCATACCCTCACACCCAATCTCAACAAACAACCTTGCGCGTAAGTCCTATATCTATGCTTTAACTGCTGTGTTGAAAATTATTTGTTGACAATTCCGATATATCGGAATATATTTTATTTAACGATAACGATATATCGTGATACGTCAAACAAACACAAGGAGTTACATAATGTTTAGACAATTTCATTCACGTTTTCCTGTACCAGCCCACGCTGGAGAAGGATTTGCCCAGCAATTTTCGGGCGGTGGACGACGTGGACACAGAGATTTATTGGGTGATGAACCACGCACCCGGCGCGGTGACATCAAATTGAAACTGCTGGGACTTTTATCGGAGCATCACCAGCATAAATTTGCCCATCAATTTGCTATGAGTGGACGACATGGACATGGACACCGGGGTTCATTTGGTGGTGACTGGGGAGATGAGCCACGCACCCGGCGCGGTGACATCAAATTTATGCTGCTGGCGCTTTTATCAGAGCGTCCCCAGCATGGTTATGAACTGATTAAAGAGCTAGAAAATCGTCGTGGAGGCTTTCGTAAGCTGAGTCCAGGCTCAGTTTATCCAACACTACAAATGTTGGAAGAAGGCGGTTATTTGACTAGTGAACAAGTCGAAGGTAAGCGCATCTACACAATTACAGATAATGGTAGACAGTTACTAAGCGATCGCCAACAGCAATCTCCTTCAAAAAATCCTTATGACAGTTTTGCAGAAAACAAGCCTTCGGAATTGATTGAGTTGCGCCAAACTTTAATAGAGTTACATGATGTCGTCGCACAAATTGGTCGCAGTGGCAATTTAGAACAAGCAAACCGAGTCAAGGAATTGCTTGTTCAGGTAAAGCGTGATATTTATAAATTCCTCGCTGAACAGTAGCCTATTTTGCTGATGTTAACGATATTGCTTGGCTTGAGTTTCATATAAGTAGGCGTAGCGATTACCCATTTGTATCAGTTCGTTATGAGTCCCACTTTCAATAATTGTGCCGTTTTCCATCACATAAATGCGATCGGCCATTTTGACAGTAGACAAGCGATGACTAATTAAAATCGCCGACTGATTTTGGATAAGTTGACGGAATTTTTCAAACACTTCATATTCCGCCTTCGCGTCCATTGCACTAGTAGGTTCATCTAAAACGATCAACTGGGAATCTCGTAAAAATGCCCGCGCTAAAGCGATTTTTTGCCATTGACCAACACTTAATTCTTCTCCTTGGTCAAATAGTTTACCCAAAATTGTGTCATAACCTTTGGGTAATTTGCTAATGACATCATCCGCACCAGAACGACGCGCCGCCGCTATAATACTCTCTCTATTAGCTGGCAAGTCAATATTAGCTAACCAAATATTTTCTTGTGCGGTAAAGTTGTATTTAGCATAGTCTTGAAAAATCACGCTGATGTCACGGCGTAATTCAGAGATTTGATAATCTTTAATATCAACACCATCAATTGTGATGCAGCCAGAGGATGGATCGTACAAACGACACAGCAATTTAATTAAAGTCGTTTTTCCCGAACCATTCTCACCTACCAGTGCGACTATTTCTCCTGGTTTAATACTCAAATTAATATTATGGAGTGCCTGACGAGTGGTAGTAGAATATTGAAAACTCACATCATGAAACACAATCCCAGTCTGCATTGGTCGCGGTATTGGTTTGGGATTTACTGGGTCAGCTAATCTTGGTTGGAGGTCAAGAAATTCGTAGAGATTACCTAAAAATAAATTATCTTCGTAGAGTGCTGAAACGTTAGCTAATAAACTTTTAATATCGTTCTGCCCTCGTTGGAGTGCTTGGTAATAAAGCACTAAATCACCCAAACGCAGCACACCATTGATTGCTTGATAGATAATTAAAGCATAAATTGCAAATATGAGAACCCCGGCGATCGCTTCGGCGAAAAAGTTAGCGATAAAGCGCCTGGTGAAAATTTTCAGGCTTTCTTTATAGATTTGTCTACGAATACGAAGATACCAATCACTAAAATAGTGACCTAAATCAAATAAGCGGATTTCTTTCGCAAATTGGTCTGATGTCAACATCCAAGCTAAATAAAAACCTTGGCGTTGCATTGGTGTCCATTTGCGCTGCCAATCATACATAATACGGCTATATTTAATCCGCACTAACATAGCAGGCAAAGCAGCTACAAATAAAACCCCCAAAATTCCCCAATGCAGTGTTAGTAACAAACCAATCATTGCTACTAAGGAAATACTATTTTGACCAATTTGTGCTAGACGATTGAGAATTTGCGGTGGTCGATAAGGTGCTTCTTGTTGCGCTCTTTGTAAGGTATCGTAATATAAAGCATTTTCGTAATACTCTAAATCAGCCGCAATCGATTTAGCATTAATAATTCCTTGCATATAGTCAGTTACCCGTTGAGAATGGGCAGTGGTGACTAGTTCTGTTAAGGAGTTAGCCAAGGTTGTTAATAAAGTAATTCCACCCGCCAGCGCAATTAATACTAAGACATTCCGAAATGCTAATGTCTTATCCGCTAGGCTCAAGTTAGCAGCGACCGTATCAATAATCAGTTTTGAAAGATAAATTGAGACTACAGGTAAGATACCTTGAATTATTAGTAAAACGACACGGGCGATCGTCCAACGGGGGCTACTTTGCCATACTAGACGCAATGCCGGCAAAAGTCGCAGAGTATTTTGCAGTCTATCTCGAATTTTTTTGCCTAGTTGCATATTTAAAATGGCGATCGCACTAAATTTAATTTCTTAAACTTTGATTGTAACTGGAGACAAGTTTCTTTCAGCCAAATCATTTTCCACTAGCTTCACCAACTCCGGTAGTGCAGCTAAAGAACGTTGCCGTTGTAAACTACAAATCGGCACCTGTTGAACTACACTCAGACATTGCTGGAAATGTGCTTTGAGAAATTCTGGTGCAGTCAAGGCTTGCATTTCCCTAGAATGTCGCACTAATTCACCAAAGCTTTGTTTTGGTTCTAAAGGAACGATTTCTGGGTGGGTTCCGCCAGCTAACACATAAATCTTCTTCAGGGGTACAGATTTCTGAAAGAAACCATCTTGCAGTCGATGAACCCGCTTGATGGTTTGGGAATTTAGTAAAGGTAAACTATCTGGAACATGACCAAAAGAAGTCGCCGCATCAGGCCACAGCTTAATTTGAGGAAAACCCGGAATGACTAGTGGCTGTTGTTCACCAACTTGAATGGCCAAAACATCATCTGTCAAAATGCTGTAGCCGTGAGCGTGAAAACATTCCGCCAGAGTTGACTTGCCAAAACCAGAGTCAGCCATAAAGGCAACTGCACTACCATTGATGACTACACTACTAGCATGAAGTACAAGCAAGCCTCTCTGTCGGAGCAAGACGCAAATAATCGCACCCAACAGAAAAGTCCGTGTTAATGCTTCATCAACACCAGGATCGGGATCAAGGACAATTTCTTTTCCATCTTTCAGCAACACCATCCCGAATTGGGCAATTCTCGCTAACAGGTAGTTACCACCATCACTAAAGTTTTGTTGTTGATCATTTAACTTACCAAAACGGATGACTACATCTGCTGGTTTGTCACTGGGGATGAGTTCAGGTAAGGGTAATTCCGAGTGAATGCCTAAGTTGTATGCTGTGTAAACGTACATCTAAAATATTGCTGGATAACGAGTGAATTTTTATTTACGCAAAACTCAGTTTTAGTATCACTTTTGAATTGACAAAGCTCTGACAATCTGTAATAAAGGAAGCCATCAGGAAATAGCGTTCCTGATGTTTCCAAACATCTCATTTAGATTTTGCAGTAATCCTAAAACTAACTTACTTTTTTAGGATTACCTTCTTTCTTAGCTCTAGATTTGATTTAGGGATAATAGTATCCGTGATGCTATTACACCTATAACCTTGCTAAAGCTATGGTCTGGGTGCGGGAGTAACTACACCATCTCTAGAACCCTCGAAGCCGACAGCAGGAAAAGTTTCATTTCCTATGATGAAATTATCTTGTGCGCCTCTTCTCCCAAAAGCATTGGTAATATTCTGTACGCTACCGTAGTTTGTCAGTTGAGGCGCTTCGTAAGTTTTTTTCATTGTTAAGTCTCCTGTTGTTTTGTTGGTTTTTGACTGGACTAGATATTGGCTTTGAAATTTAACCAAATCAGTCTAGGTAGGAGCAGGCTGAGACTGCACTGCCCCTAGTCCGACTTATGGTTTTTTGAGTATGATTTAGCCACAGAGAAAGTGTTAGCACGTTCCAAACTGGCATTAATGAATCATCGTTTATCTCCTCCTTTGTCGATATCAGGTTGTTGTAGAATCTGTAGAGCAAGTTGGTATCCACAAATTCTTGAATATTACTGACATCATTAGTAATCACTTCATCTAGCAGTGCGCGATCAAGATGTAATAAACCGCGCTGGAAGTTTGGTGTCATATCTGTTTTGCCACCACGCCACTGCACTTCTTGGGGAAGAATACCATCTAAGGCTCTCCGCATAATAAAGCGAGACCATCCTTGATAAAGTTTTTGATCTGGTGGTAAAGACAGGCAAAATTCAATCAAGCGTTTATCCATAAAGGGATGACGCGACTCTAGAGAAAATGCTGCCGCACATAAATCTCCCAGTTCTAGTACTGTGGTAAATAGGGCAGAATTTAGGGTACGCCACTGTTCTTCTCTCACTGTGACGGCTTGTTCCTGAGATGGTGTTTGCGGATTTATCCCGACTTGTTTGGCAAATTGTGGGTTGATTAAAGAAGTAACTTGGGGTTGATTTTGCTTTTTACCCCGGAGCGATCGCCAAATCTTTAAGATATACTCAGGAACTAAGGATTTAATGCCATATCTAACAAGCAATCTCCGCCGCGACACTCGAAAATGCTGTCCAATTTGCCAAACAGTTTGCAAAAAGGTGAAATATTTTCTCTGTTTGACTAATTCTTGTAAGTAGGTAATGGCATATTGATAAAAAAGGGCGGCTAATGAAGTATTAAAGTGTTGTGATACGGCTTGAGCTTCTTGGATAAATTTCTGCCATTTTCCTTGACGTGCTAATTCGGCAAAGTATGTCACGCCATGAGATACGGTTGTATCACCATCAAAACCATCTAAAGAAATCCGAATCCCTGCTTGTTGGGAGGCACGATTTAATTCCCACACCAGAAAATGGCTAGGCCCAATAAAGGGTTCTTCTATATATTGATAGTATTTCTGCCATTCTGATAAGGGGCCTGATTGATCAGCGTGGACGTAATGGGGGACAAATCCGCCTTGGTTTAATACAGGGTTAATGTATTGGCGTTCGTCGCATTCTGGAACTTCTTCAAAGATGTTGGAGAAGGTGTGCAGCTTGATACCTTTAGTTTGTAAGATATCCCTAGCTACACAAGCAATTGAGGAAGAATCTAAACCACCACTCAAATGACAGCCAACAGGAAATGCACTGCGTAAACGACAACGCACTGCCTCGATAAATATCTCTCGGAAAGCGGCGGCATATTCAGCATCGGAGTTGAGTTTTAACTCTTCACCAATTTCTAAAGCCCAGTAAGCGCGAGTTCTTAATTTACCTGTGGAACTCACTGTCATTGTGTGCGCCGGAGGTAATCGATGTATATGTTTGTAGGACGTAATTGATTTATCTTCTGTGAATGGTTGTAGGTGATTGGCGATCGCAATTTCATTCACCTTTTTCGGCACTTCCGGTAAACACAACAGCGCCTTCATTTCCGAAGCAAAGTAAAATTTCTTACCTGGTTGATAGCAGTAATATAAGGGTTTGATGCCAAAATGATCTCTCGCACAGAATAATTTCTGTTGATTTTGATCCCAGATCACAAATGCAAAGTCACCAAGCAATTTGGTTGGGCATTGTTCACCCCATTTTTCGTAAGCTGATAGTACTAACTGGCTATCTGTGATTTTTTCTGGTGGACAGTGATTAATCGATAAGGCAGAGATTAGTTCATCACGGTTATCTATGCGTAAATCGGCTGTAATGACTAAATTAGCGGTGTGATCAACAAAAGGTAGTTTTTCTAACAGTGATTCTGGTGTTGTCCACAGCATCCGATGACCCAAGCCAACTGCACCAGCACACCAGATATCTGCACCATCCGGCCCCCGATGAGCGATCGCATCTACCATCAAGACCAGCTTTTTCTGTTCAATTGCCTGATTATCTAGATTGTAAATGCCAACTATACCGCTCATGATTTATATCCTTGCCAAAGACGGTAATGGAGTAAAGCGCGAGAGATCAGGAAGGTAGCCAATGACAACATACCCTTGAGTTTCAATCCAAGCATGAGCTTCTAAATTGCCAGCTTCACTTTTAACAACTCCGATTCGCAATTCTGGTTTGTAACCATAACGAGTCATTAATACTTGGCAAGTTAAAGCCCGCGCTAGGCACTTGGCTCCACCTGGTGTGTAACGCGTGCTAACATTTATTGCCCAAACAATTTTGTGCAGAGAAATTGGTTCTAGCTGGAAAGTTGGTTTACTGATTTTGTTGATCAGTTTTCTTAACTTATTAAACGACAGTAACCACATTCCTAGCCGAACTAACCCCAGCAAAACGAACGTCCTCAATAAAAATTGGCGATCGCTATTGCTGAGTTGCCATAATTTAAGCAGCCGCTTCATTGTTTATTTCTATCAATCCTTGATCTGCTAAATCTTCTAGCAAAGCGGATATATCACGTTTGCAGACATCTGCATCTACTTCGTATTCCGCTAGGATGGCATCTTCAATTTCTTGGACAGTTTTTGGTGATTGGATGAAGTTCCATATACTTGCTCCTACTTGATTCAAACCATAGTACGCACCAGATTTAATATCAAGAATTACCACCTCTCCTTGCAAGTCTGAACAGATTTGCTCTCTAGAGGCTACTACACTTAAGTTTTCTGATGAACTTAGTTTTGTTGGCATCTTTATAGTATAATCACTGATTTTTAACTGTTCACACTAAAAACAATTTATATCACCCTTGTGGAAATTACTGTTACGTAAGCTTGATATCTTCATCCTTTGTTTTAAAACTCGCTAACTTTATAAAGCAATTGTGAAGTAATATAAATAATCAATTAATCTGACTGTCAACAATTAATTACTCTCATCATTGATCACTACAAAATTGAGGTAGTAATTAAAGTAATCAATCCATCAATTATTAATTAGGTAATTGGAATTAATGATACAGTTATTTGCTGCACAAATAATTAATATCTTGTTCGAGTAATCTTGGAACAATAACTACAACTCGGAAAATAGGCAAACATATACTCAGCAAGGATTAAGCAATCAGGAGTCACAAGCAATATCTTGAGCTTATCGTAGGATCAAAACGTAAAAGTAAGTCAGGATGATTTATCTATTGATTGATAATAAGTGGCATCAGCTTACCTAAATTTTGGCTCCTGAGTTCCTAATGTACTTGCAATTTTTATCTATTAATAAAAATGTTGCAAATTGATTTGTCTTAAGTCAATATATCTTTGGAATGATATTGCCAGTTGAATTGAAAGTATCTTGATTTCAATTGGTATAACAACAAGATAATTCAGCCTTGTAGACTAAATAACTCACAAAAAGTTCCCTGAAAAAGAAACAAGTTTTTCTATCTACTTACAGTAATGATTTCAGCTTAAAACTTTAAATCGGGATGACTGGATTCGAACCAGCGGCCCCTTCGTCCCGAACGAAGTGCGCTACCAAGCTGCGCTACATCCCGCCAAAAAAAGGCAATATCTTGATTATGATATCATAAATGTCCGAAAAAAGAGAGTAGGTAGAGCAACCAGAAAATTAGCTGATCTAAAACTGCATAGATGTCATCACAACAAAATAACCAATGACAACTATATATATATATAGATTGCTTGCTAGGATTAGATTTGTATAACTTTCAGTGGTAAAAGCGGATTGTGACAGTAAAGCCAGACTGGTTGCAAGAAAAAGTGTATAATGCTTGTTGAGCCAATACTTACAAGATTAAATATCCAATTTTGAGCATTCTTTGAGCATTATGGTTAACAGCGTCAAAACCTCATCAAGCAAGGCTAAAAAAGGTCAAGTATCTGTCAGGGAAGACAGCAAAAGCATTAAAGCTTGCTTCCCGCGTAATTATTTCGCGGATGGTAAACAAGTAAAGCTAAGTACTGGCATCCCGTTGGTTAGTGGTTGGGAAGTTAAAGCGGGTCAATTACAAAGACGCTTGCAGTTGGAGCTTGAAGAGGGGAAGCTTGATGATGGTTCTGGTAACTTTAACATCGGTCGTTACCAAGAGATTTTGCAAGAGTATGGATTAAAAGCCAGTCTTAAAAATCCGAAGCTTATTCTTGTTTCAGATAATCAGTTGCCACCTAAGCCAGAATTATCTTCACTTGAAATCTGGGATATATATTGTGAGTACCAAAAGCGTGAATGGGCGATAACAACAGTAGATAAGCACACAGGTATTTATCGACGTTATCTTGATACTGCTATTAATCATGTTGGTGATAATGCTTTACAGATTAGAGAGTGGTTACTTGATAATCGTGACCATCAAAATGTCAAAAAAATATTAAGTCATTTAAGTAAAGCGTATGCTCTAGTAATCCGACAAAATTTATATTCTGGTAAAAATTATTTTGATGGATTAACAGAAGGTATAGGAAGCGGAAAGCGTGTTAAAGAAATAAAACAGGATGAATATAGAGAGGATGACGAAGTAGAAAGCAAAGATTTTGCTTTTACGTGGGATGAAGCAGAATCAATTATGGAGTTTTTGAGAACATCAGAAAAACCAAGATTTAATCATTGGTATCATTTTGTAAGCTTTAAGTTTTTAACGGGTTGTAGGCAAGGTGAAGCAATAGCTCTATGGTGGGGGGATGTTAAGTGGGATAGGGAAATAATTGTTATTGACCGTTCTTACAGTAGTACGCTAAGGAAATTCAAACCAACGAAAAATGAGACTACGCGTATTTTTCCGATGCCAAAAGACGGCAGATTGTGGAATTTATTAAAAGAGTTACCACAAGGAGAACCTAACGAAGTTGTTTTTAAAAATCGTGAAGGTAATACAATTCATCATTGTGTATTTGGGGAAGCATGGAAGGGTAAGAGAAGCATTAGTAAAAGTGGCACTTATTATTACCCAGGTATAATCGAGACGTTAATTGATGAGGGTAAAGTATCAAAATATTTACCACCGTATAACACTAGGCATACATTCATCACTCATCAAATTTATGATTTAAATCGAGAAAAAGACATCGTTAATGCTTGGTGTGAGCATGGGGAGAAAATATCAGCCAAACATTATCGGAATACGTCACAAATTGCCTTACAAATTAATCCAGAGTTACCAGCCAATTCAGTGACACAACAATCATCAGATATTGAAGCATTAAAAGAGGAATTAAAGCAGCAACAAGAGAAAATGAAACAACAAGAGGAATTAATTAGAAGACTGCTAGAAAATAAAAACAATTAATCAATAATTTCAAGCACTTTAAGGGAATAATTTTATTCCCTTATTTTTTTATTTATAAAACCTTATCCCCGTTAGTTTTAATCCCTTTGTGCATACTTGCAACTAATCGCAACTATCCCACTTAGCACACGCTACACCACAAGCCAGAGTGAAACTGTCAATTGATTTATAAATTCAACTTATCGCGTTAGCGGCTCGAAAGCCTTGTTGGTTGAAGCCTAATTTTTTTCATTGTGCGTAGAAGGTCTATGACCATCTGGAAACTCATAGTGCGTTATCGCGTGATGCCTCCACAGAGTGAAAAACCTCTATTTTGCGGTACTTCTACTTATAAGAAATTCTTATATATTCGACTCCTATTGATAATGATATTTTTGTACTAGTGCATCTACGCTTCAAGGCATAAAAACACCCACAACGTTGCAACCGTGTGGGTTTCAGGTATTACCAATTAGAATTTTCTATGAAAAATATACTTGATTCTGGCGACTTTTTACCAGACGACATAAGCGATAGTAGCAGCGATATTCACTTTAGTGCAAGTCATAACGAGTGTGACTTATCTGGCAGTGAATCAAATAAAAAACTTTTTGGGCATATATATAGAACTAGCAGCGTGTTGGATGGACACTCTACACCCGAAACCCTTGCCCAGCAACACTCTCAGCTTGCATACCCACACATAGACCACATCTCGTTTACCAGTAACCTGCCTACACAACAGGATTACCAAGCACTCATAACCCTTGTCGCCAATACATTTGGCGGTATTCCTGGTAGTCCCTATCCGGTCAAGACTCAAGCAAAAGCACCTCAAAACACTGGCAACAATAACCGCACCAAAAAAGAACGGGGTTATCAGCTTTACTCTCACGCCATAGATTTCAGCAACGGTATACACCTTGAGTATTCATACCCAACAAAAGCTGATAACTCACCATTTGCCCTTAAAATGCGTTTTACCGTGCCTGGAAGTGTTTTAGGACAATTAAGTGTATTACAACAAATACAAGCCTTAAAAACGCTCCTAGCTACCCCTAATGTGACATTAACAAGGGTAGACCTATCTATAGACTTTTTTAACTTCCCTGAGCTACTTGCTAAGTTTGAGTGCGCTAGGGCAACTAGTAGTTTTTTTGGCGCTACTAAAACGCGGGTTGTAGGCTCAACAATTTACTTTGGCAGTAAAGACAGCGATAAGCAATTACGTATCTACGACAAGGCACTGCAATTAAAAATAAATTCCCAATGGTTGCGTTATGAATTACAGCTACGTAACGACTATTCAATAAAAGCTATTGACGCACTAATGAAACTTATTAACGACGGTGAAAATATTTCGGTTGCTATAGCGTTAATAGCGACAGATGAAAAATATTTTGATTTCAAAGACAAGACAAATAAAAAGCGTGACCGTTGTAAACGCTCTGATTGGTGGGAACAGTTATTACCTCAAAAAAATACCACCGTCGGAAAAATATAATCCTTATCAAACAACAGAGGTACATAAATATGGAAATATTGAATTTTTACACAGCGTTGACATATATGGAATTTAAACTGACCGTCATACATAAAGCTTTAGGTGAATGCAAAATAGTTAGTACTCATGATTCCCGTAGAGATGTTATGTACATTCAGTTCCCTTGCGGTCGTACAGTGCTGTGTGACTTAAGTTTCCTGTTCCGTTGCAAGTTATGAGGTGTATATATCCCTTTTTACTACGTCGATAAAACCGTCGATATTATCGTCGATAATATAGTCGATAAAATAGACGGTTCAATAACCCCTATATACATCTCATTGCCTACCCTTGTTACTGCCTATCAATTACCAGTGATTTACTCTGTTCTATTCAATCTCTGAGACTTGTTCTTATTTGCCTACCCTTATTACTGTGATGGCTTTCAAAGCTTATTCTCACTGCTTTGAATCCACAAACATTAGTGATTATCCTAGTTGTACCTTTTTGTCTTTTAATACTGTGAATTTCATGTGAACTTTTGAATAATATTTAGTGAAATTCAAAGACCAGCTATTGATTCACATTCGTTATTTTCTATAGGGTAAAAAACAGCATTTACCATGTACATCTACCCTATACTATGCCTGAATCCACACCTCCTTTTACAATCAAATCATTGGTTAGAAACCCTGAGATTTATGAACAATGGAGTGAAGCACTAAAGCATACCGATTGTCCCGATGACATTATTGCTCTGGCTTCCGTTATTGCTTCTAACACTAAAACCGATAATCCTAATTTTGGTCGTAATTGGGGGGATAAGAAAATCATTACAATAGCACTCAACTATTTATTTAAAGCAGTCCAACAATCCTAATCACTGACGCTGATATTTTTTTCACCACTGTACTAGCCGACGGTGGTTTTTTTATTTTTATCGCTGTACCTCCTTACCCTTGACATAGTTCTTATTTTGTCACATAAATAAGAATATGCCTATTATACAAGGGTTTCAGGTTATATGCCAAGAGGAATACCAGCAGCAGGCAAGCGTAAGCCGGGCGGCGGTCGTAAGCTTAAATACGGTGAGAATACCACTCAAGTCAGAGTTCCACTTAGTATTGCAAGCAAGATTGATGAGCTATTGTGCTTCCTTACTGAATTAGATGATGAGATTGCCCAATGGGAAGCCGAAATACAATCAAAGGATTTAAAAACTAACCCACGTTACAGTAAAGCGGCTATCTTAGCTGCTTCTATAAGAGAAAAAATCAATGCTTTAAAGGCTGATACCACAGAGTAAGGTTGTCTATATTCTGGTTGATATTCCCGTCTGTTTTATCGTCGATATTACCGTCGATAAAATAGACGATAAAATAGACGCTGCTATCCCACGGTGTATGACATGAGATTAAAATAGTTAAACCCTCAAAATTTAACTCGCCCTAGCTTCTAGCAAGCTAGTTGTTTGCTGTTTAATTTTTTTGAGCATTCGTTGAGCATTTTCTCTAGCTACAAAATAATGCTCGAAATGAAACCCAAAATGCCAAATATTGCTGTTTTGAGCATTAGATGAGCATTTAAGAGACACATTAGGCTGAAAGTGTTGATTTAGCGTACTTATGAAAAAGCCAGACTGGTTGCGAGTTAAAGCGCCTCAATGGGAGCGCGTTGGTAACGTTAAAGAAATTTTGCGGGATTTAGCACTCAATACGGTTTGCGAGGAAGCATCCTGTCCGAATATTGGTGAGTGCTTCAATGTCGGTACTGCCACTTTTTTGATTATGGGGCCAGCTTGTACCCGTGCTTGTCCTTACTGTGACATTGATTTTGAGAAAAAACCAAAACCTTTAGATCCTACAGAACCAGCCAGATTAGCCGAAGCAGTCCGCCGTATGAGGCTAAATCATGTGGTGATTACTTCTGTTAACCGAGATGATTTACCTGATGGTGGTGCTTCGCAGTTTGTCGAGTGCATTACGGCGGTGCGGAATGTGTCACCTCAAACCACAATTGAGGTATTAATTCCTGATTTATGTGGTAACTGGGATGCTTTGGCAATAATTCTACAAGCTAACCCAGAAGTAGTTAACCATAATACAGAAACGGTTCCTCGCCTGTATCGTCGGGTGCGTCCCCAAGGAAAATACGATCGCACATTGGAATTATTGCAGCGATCGCGGCAAATAGCACCTTGGCTCTATACTAAATCGGGCATCATGGTAGGACTTGGCGAAACCGATAGCGAAATTCGCCAAGTGATGCAAGACTTACGCGCAGTCGATTGTGATATTTTGACAATTGGGCAATATCTCCAACCCAGTCAAAAACATTTGCAAGTCGATACTTTCATTACCCCAGAACAATTTGCTGCATGGCAAGCCTTTGGTGAAGAACTCGGATTTTTGCAAGTCGTTTCTTCTCCCTTAACCAGAAGCTCATATCATGCAGAACAAGTCCGGGAATTAATGGAACGTTATCCTCGACGAGTGCTGAGTGCTGATAAATCAGTTATCAGTCATCAGTAAACAGGGAGTAGACTTGATAACTGATAACTGATAACTGATAAAAGTGGTGCAAGAAACTACCATTGCAATTTTAGGTGCAGGTGCTTGGGGTACAGCTTTAGCAAATCTAGCAGAGGCCAATGGTCACAAAGTTAGGCTATGGTCACGTCATGGCACAGAAACACTAGAAGCTGTTCTCCAAAATGCTCAAATAGTGCTATCTGCTATTTCCATGAAAGGGGTAAGAGATGTTGCTTTGCAAGTAAAATCTTGTCCCCTTTCACCAGAAACAATTTTTGTCACAGCAACCAAAGGCTTAGAACCACAAACAACTGCTACGCCGTCACAAATTTGGCAAGCTGCATTTCCTGATCATCCAGTAGTCGTATTATCTGGCCCGAACTTATCAGCAGAAATTCAACAATCATTACCAGCTGCAACCGTAGTGGCCAGCAACATCACCACTGCGGCGGAAAAAGTGCAGTTAATATTTTCTGCACCACGTTTCCGGGTTTATACAAATCCCGACCCCCTGGGTGTGGAATTAGGGGGAACACTCAAGAATGTGATGGCGATCGCAGCTGGTGTCTGCGATGGCTTAAAATTGGGAACCAACGCCAAAGCTGCTTTAGTCACCCGTGGACTCACAGAAATGGTTCGCATCGGCAATTTTTTAGGTGCGAAAACGGAAACTTTTTATGGTTTGTCTGGTCTGGGAGATTTGTTAGCTACCTGCAATAGTCCTTTGAGTCGTAACTACCAAGTCGGCTATCAAATGGCTGGTGGTCAAACCCTGACAAATGTCCTCGCTAATTTGCCAGGAACGGCCGAAGGAGTTAACACTTGCCAAGTTCTGATGCAATTAGCCAAGCAGCAAAATATTTATATGCCAATTACAGAGCAAGTTTATCGCTTACTCCAAGGTGAAGTTACTCCTCAACAAGCACTCGATGAACTAATGCTACGAGATATCAAGCCGGAATATCACTGAGTGAGTCAAAAGTAAAAAGTTAGAGATAAAGGAGATTACATGGAACTTTCTGTTATGCTTTTTCTCCCTGTACTACTGAGTATTTGAGAGATTATGCAAAAAATTGATTGTGATACCATAAATTCAACCTGAAGAATGAGTTTTTCTTATGGCTACCTTACGAGACATTGAAGCAGCCATCAAACAATTACCTGAAAGTGATATCCGCCAACTCTCTGTGTGGCTACAAGAGTATTTGGATGAGATGTGGGATCAGCAAATTGAAACAGATGCAGTGTCAGGAAAGTTGAATAAGCTGATTGCTAAAGCAGAGGCAGATATTATAGATAACAAAGTAAGGGATCTTGATGAAGTCCTTCACAACCCCTGACTTTTGGCAAGCCTATGCAAAATTAGCTCCAGAAGTGAAGGAACAAGCAAGAAAAGCATATCAACTTTGGCAAGAAAATCCTGTGCATCCTTCTTTACACTTCAAAAAAGTAGACAAGAATCTATGGTCTGCGCGTATTAGTGGTGGTTATCGCGCATTAGCTTTGAAAAAGGGCGACGATTATTATTGGTTCTGGATTGGTAATCATGACGAGTATGAAGCTCTGCTGAATTAGACGATGGTTTCAGCTATCAATTACAGATGATATAGGACTCATATTTGATTTATGAAAAAACCAGTACACCCAGGTCAGGCTTTTTTCCTACTCCCTACTCCCCATTCCCTACTCCCTGCCTATCGCGCTTGCGCTGCGCTTCTCTGCGAGACGCTTTGCGAACGCGCACCACACAACTAGATTCAGAAATCAAATCGGATTCCTTCCTATACTCAACCGAGTTTGGTAGCGAGTTGAGGCGGCTACATTAGATATAAGAATAATGTCCAGGGTGCGATCGCCCAAAATTGGTGTAGCAACCTGACTGGGATGAAAAGCTATTCATCATTACTTTTTCCTCGGTTGCCTACTTTGCCTGTCTAAACTCTGCCTTTGTTTTACTTCACATATTCCCGAAAAATCCCTAGACAGAAAATACTAAATCGTCAGGAAATTACTTTAATAACCATGTAGATATGACTAACCCAATGTTAAACATAAATTTACTGACAGATGTTTATACCAGTTAAAAAAGTAACACTTAATACATATTACGTCGAAATGCTGATTAGGTAGCTCAGAATTTAAAGCTTATCTGTAGATTTGAATAGCTATTGGTTCAATCAAATGTTCAACGGCCGAAGGATTTCGGCATTAATGTTGGAAACACTAGTGCAGTTTTTGAAAAAAAATTGTATTGGAATCCTCTACCGTGTTATTTCATCGTGAATCACGGGAACAATAGCAACAGTTGATTTTGATTAGCTGACCCTTCGGGGAACGCAGTCGCTTACGGAGGTTATATCCTCCCGCCGCGCTGACTCACCGTAATCTATTGTTACCTGGAGCCATTGAGACGATATGCCAGCAACATCTTTTTACCCGGATGCCGCCTACAATTCCCAAAAGTCCCGCCAGGTTTTAGACCCAGATATCACGGTTGACGACGGTGATTTATCGGTCGAAGAGCTTCACGATTTGGAGATAGTTTCTGTTGACCCTGCTAGTTTTGGCGCAAATACTAATCGCCGCAGTACAGACCTGGTACGTCTATATCTTCAGGAAATTGGACGAGTCCGGTTGTTGGGGCGTGATGAAGAAGTTTCAGAAGCTCAAAAAGTTCAACGTTACCTACGGATGCGGACAGTACTTGCCAATGCTGCCAAGCAAGGTGATGCTGTAGTTGAGCCTTATTTGCGATTAATTGAAGTTCAAGAGCGTTTAGCATCGGAGCTTGGCCACCGTCCATCATTAGAAAGATGGGCTAATACTGCTGGTGTGCAAGTGTCGGATCTCAAGCCGATTTTGTCAGAAGGTAAACGCCGTTGGGCAGAAATTGCCAAAATCACAGTCGAAGAATTGGAGCAAATTCAATCTCAAGGACTGCAATCTAAAGAACACATGATCAAGGCGAATCTACGTCTTGTGGTTTCTGTTGCCAAGAAATACCAAAATCGTGGCTTGGAATTATTAGATTTAGTCCAAGAAGGAACTCTTGGTTTAGAAAGAGCCGTAGAAAAATTTGACCCCACCAAAGGTTATCGCTTTAGTACTTATGCTTACTGGTGGATTCGTCAAGGGATTACAAGAGCGATCGCAACTTCTAGTCGCACAATTCGCCTCCCAGTTCATATTACAGAAAAATTAAACAAAATTAAAAAAGCGCAACGCAAAATTGCTCAAGAAAAAGGTCGGACTCCGACTTTAGAAGACTTGGCAATTGAATTAGAAATGACACCATCTCAAGTGAGAGAAGTGTTGTTGAGAGTGCCACGTTCTGTTTCTCTAGAAACCAAAGTTGGTAAAGATAAAGATACAGAGTTAGGAGAATTGCTAGAAACCGATAGCGTGACTCCTGAAGAAATGTTAATGCGAGAATCTTTACAAAGAGACTTGCAAAATCTGTTAGCTGATTTAACTAGCCGCGAACGAGATGTCATTCTGATGCGGTTTGGTTTAGCTGATGGTCATCCTTATTCTTTAGCCGAAATTGGCCGCGCCCTGGATTTATCACGGGAACGAGTACGCCAAATTGAATCGAAAGCTTTGCAAAAGCTCCGTCAACCCAAGCGTCGTAATCTCATCCGCGACTATCTAGAGTCTCTGAGCTAATTGATGTATGAAGTGTAAAGTGTGTAGACGCGCTTTGCGTGGCTTCCTGTTCGCGTAGCATCTCCCTTGGGAAGAAGGGTAGCGTGACGTATGAAGATGAAGTTTTATCCTTCATTCTTTACACTTCTATAGATTTTTGACTTTGGATTCTTCCGTTTTAGCACAGTTAATTTGGATTTTAGTGCTAAAAATTCTCTAGCTTATGAAAAACTTTTGCAGCTAGTCTTGGCTATACTGCCAGACACTGCTGCTGAATTGTCCGAGAGTATGGGATCGCTACTCAAGTAGGGATTTAAGAACTTTACGGATTATTTATGGGAACTTAACAAAGATTGTCAATAAGCATTGTTTGTTGCAAATTGCTCCGAACATTTGTTATATTCTCAACTAATAGGCTTTGTTGAGAAAAATTAGTATGACTGTCTACACAACTACTTCACTCAAAGCAGAGTTAAATGAAAGAGGCTGGCGTTTAACTCCCCAACGAGAAACAATTTTACACATTTTTCAAGAGCTACCACAAGGTGAACACCTCAGTGCCGAGGATCTTTACCATCGATTAGAAACCGATGGCGAAGGTATCAGCCTTTCAACTATCTACCGGACGTTGAAGCTGATGGCACGGATGGGCATTTTGCGGGAATTGGAATTAGGCGAAGGTCATAAACATTACGAAATTAACCAACCTTACCCGCACCATCACCACCATTTAATTTGTGTCCGGTGCAACAGTACAATTGAGTTTAAAAACGATTCGATTTTAAAAATTGGTGCGAAAACTGCTCAAAAAGAAGGGTTTCATTTACTCGACTGTCAAATGACCATTCATGCAGTATGCCCCAAGTGCCAAAGGGCATTAATGCCGCTATAGCATTGGGGCAGGATAACCAAAGAATTTTGGATTTTAAATTTTGGATTTTGGATTGATCAATCAGCCAATCTAAGACTCAATTGGTGATAGACCAAAAAATCTAAAATTGGCAGAGTTATCGGAGGGAAGCAACCTATTGGGGATTCACATCGACAAGCCATAGCGGATGTTAAAAGCGTCCGCTTCTAATATCACTAAGACTGACACCGTAAAATTCTTGGGCTTGCTTAATGGCTTTTCTTGTGTCTTCTGCCATAACACCATTGAGCTTTCCTTTATAAAAGCCCTTGTCTCGCAGCCGTCGTTGAATTTCTAAAACACTAAAGTCGCTTTTGGGCGCATTGCTCACCTTACTATATAACCTAGCTCTGGTGGTAGGGCCAGCAATTCCACTGGCGGCTAAGTAATTGTCAGATTGGAAGCGGCGTACAGCATCGGAAGTGTAAGAACCAAAGTAGCCGTTTGGTTCTCCTTGTAAATATCCGGCTTTAATTAATTGTTCTTGCAGCATTCTCACGGCTTCACCGCGATCGCCCATGCGAAGATTATCTTTATCAGCTGCACGTCTTGGCGGAGCATCTTCACCATAACCTACACCACTCCCTGGCAGTTTGCTGATAGTTGCCGGGCCAACAATCCCATCAACGTTTAGTTTATAGGCTTCTTGGAACCGCTTCACCGATTCTTCGGTAATGGGGCCAAATATCCCTGTCGCATTTCCGTAGTAGTAACCTGCTACCCGCAATTTTTCTTGCAGAACTCTCACTTGTTCCCCTTCATCACCTCTCATCAGGTATTGAGAATTACTGCGTTTGGTAGCTTGGGTTGTGGTTTTGTTGACTGATGTACTAGATGTACTAGCAGCCGCAACTCTTGTGGTTTGAGTTGTCCGCACAACTGTTGGTTTTTTTGTACTAGATGTACTAGCAGCCGCAACTCTTGTGGTTTGAGTTGTCCGCACAACTGTTGGCTTTTTAGCTTGGTTAGTTGCAGATGACTTACGCCAGTTGTCTAGTTTTTGGATGGCGCTTGCACCCATCACACCGTCAACAGGTAAACCCGCAGCTTTTTGGAAGCGTCGGACAGCTTCTTCTGTGGGGAAATCGTAAACTTGCGTGATAGGTGCTTGATAAAAGCCTGCTTGTTGGAGTTTTTGTTGCAGACTTCTCACAGAAGGGCCTTGATCTCCTCGCTCTAGAGCCAAGACACTATTAACACTACTGAGAATAGACAAGGTAAGCGCCAGAGGTAACATATACTTCCAAGCCTTACCAGAGAGTTTACTCCAGTCTGGGGCTGAGGCTTTGTTTAATAAATCACTCAGCAACACCAAGTCACTGGATTCACAGTCTTCATAGGCGAAAGCTAGGTGCAAATATGCAAGGTTGTCCATAGTAGATTCCTACACCGTTGATTTGTCTGGAATATATTTTTCTTCGATGGCTGCTTCTGCTTGATGTACTAAATTTCTTAAATTTTCCAGTGTCAGTATATCGACATTCTCCCATAAACCACGCTGGTGTGCTTCAAGTAATCTTTCAGCAATATCACGCAACGCATGAGGATTATTGTACTGAATAAATTCGGAAACGGTAGTATCAAATAAATAAGACTCCGCTATCCCTTGATACATATAGTCTTCTACGCATTTGGTCGTGGCATCGTAGGCGAATAAAAAATCAACAGTTGCTGACATTTCAAAGGCACCTTTATAACCGTGGCGCATGACTCCGGCAATCCACTTAGGATTAATCACACGGGAACGATACACTCGCGCAATTTCTGTTTGCAGTTTGCGAATGCGGGGATTAGCGGGAATAGAATGATCACCGAAGTAAATTTGCGGATTTTTACCTTGCAAAGAACGGGCAGCAGCCGTTAAACCACCTTGAAATTGATAATAATCATCAGAATCGAGCAAATCATGTTCGCGGTTATCTTGGTTTTGCAGAACAATTTGCATTTGCTGTAAACGTTGCCCAAATGCTTCTGGCGCAGCAATTCCGGTGAGTTTGCCCTTTTCTTGGCTGGCAGTAATGCTGCTGTAGGCGTAACAACTCCAGTTGATGTAGGCGCGGGCTAAATCTTGGTCATCAGTCCAATTTTGCGATTCCATTAAACCTTGGAGTCCCGCACCGTAAGCACCGGGTTGAGAACCAAAAATGCGATAACGCGATCGCAACTTGGCCTCTGATTCTGGTAATCCTTGCGTTACCCAATACTCTGTATCTTGCTGCACTTGCACTGCTAAGGGATTTTCCTCTGGCGATTCATCCAATGCGGCGACTGCGATCACTGCTTGTTCAAATAAGTCAATCAGATTGGGGAAGGCATCACGGAAAAATCCAGAAATTCTTAAGGTAACATCTACACGCGGACGACCCAAAATCGACAAGGGTAAAATTTCAAAATCGATGACTCGCCGCGCCGCACCATCCCACACAGGACGCACACCCAACAAGGCTAAAGCTTCAGCAATGTCATCACCACCAGTCCGCATGGTTGCTGTCCCCCACAAGGATAAGCCTAGTGTTTTGGGATACTCGCCATGTTCTTGGGTGTAAGTTTCAATTAAGTTCTCTGCTGCTTTTCTACCGACATCCCAGGCTGTTTCGGTGGGTAAGGCGCGGATATCTACTGAGTAAAAGTTTTTGCCTGTGGGTAAAACTTCTGGTCTGCCGCGTGTGGGTGCGCCGGAAGCACCACTGGGGACGTATCCGCCGTCAAGTCCATGCAGTAAGTTGGTGATTTCTGCGGGTGTTTGTTGAAGGGCGGGGAGGAGTTTGGTGTTGATCCAGTCTAGGGTTGTGTTGAGTGCTGAGTGCTGTACACTGAGCGAAGTCGAAGTGTGAGTGCTGAGTGCTGAGTGGGGGAGTTGTTCTACTAGTTCGGCGGCTTGTTGTTCTAGGAGTTCGACTACATCGCCGATGGTGCGACAGGATTTTATTTTCGCGCAAAGGCGCAAAGGCGCGGAGAGTGATTCTGAGGGGGTGAAGGGGGCGCTAAATTCGTCGGTGAGGGGGTCGATGTCTAATCCCCAGGCTTGGGATAGGGCGCGGGTGATGCCGATGGAGTGGCGGTTGGGGATACGGGCGATCGCAACTATTAAGTCGCGTAGTTGTCTATCTTGGGGACATTGCCCGAATATATGCAAACCGTCGCGGATTTGAGCTTCTTTGAGTTCGCATAGATAACCATCTAATGAGTTTAATATTGATAATTCAAAGTTGAAGATGGCTTCTTTGTTTTCTAGTCCTAAGTCGAGGTGGAGGTTTTCGTTGATGACGAGTTCGCGGATGCGATCGCGGATGGCTGGTAATCGAGAAGGATCTAAGCTTTCGGCTTCGTAAAATTCATCAATTAAGTTTTCTAATTGTTGCAAAGCCCCATACAATTCTGCACGAGTCATTGGTGGTGTGAGATGGTCGATAATCACCGCTTGGGCGCGGCGTTTGGCTTGGGAACCTTCACCCGGATCATTAACAATAAAGGGGTAGAGGTGAGGCATTGCACCAAAAGCAACTTCGGGATAACAATCGCTGGATAAAGCTAAACTTTTCCCTGGTAGCCATTCCAGGTTGCCATGTTTGCCAAGATGTACCACAGCATCCGCACCAAAGTATTCTCTTACCCAGTAATAAAAGGCTAAATAAGTGTGGGTTGGTTCTAAATCTGGGGCGTGATAATTCAAACTAGGGTCGATATCATAACCCCGCGCTGGCTGAATCCCAATGAAAATGTTGCCGAGTTGGATTCCGGGAATGGGAAAAGGAGAATGGGGGTAAGAAATTTCTTCTTGATTCTCTACTCCCGACTCCCCACTCCCGACTCCCCACCGTTCCTTAATACCTTGTTTAACTGATTCTGGTAATGAGGCGAAATATTCCTGATATGCTTCATTTGAAAGACTTTGCTGAATGGGGCGTAATTCTCTGGCTTCGGGGTCATTGGTTACGCCATCTGTAAGACGTTTGATTAATTCGTTACCATCTTTTGGCAAGTCATCTACTGCATAACTAGCCATTTGTAAGGCTTTGAGAACTTCTACGCAACTGGCGGGAGTATCTAAGCCAACACCATTAGCAAGGCGACCATCGCGGTTTGGGTAGTTAGCCAAAATTAGGGCAATGCGCCGTTCTTGTGGTGGTTTAGTTCTGAGACGTACCCAATTAGCCGCAAGTTGAGCGACAAAATCGATGCGATCGCTCACTGGTTCATAAACAACGACATCTGTTTCTAAGTCAGAATTGCGTGTTTGCAAAGCTTTAAAAGATACTGCGCGGCTGATAATTCTGCCGTCTACCTCTGGTAGTGCCACATTCATGGCAATATCACGGGGAGACAAACCTTGAGACAGTGACTCCCACTGTTCCAGCGAACCACCACTGAGAATTACTTGTAAAACTGGCACATCTAGTTTTTGCCAAATTTCTGTTTCGGGTGCTTCTGTGTCTAAACGCGCCAAAGAAAAACTAGTAGTATTCAACAGGATGGCTATTTGTTCAGCATCTTTTGGCTGGAAAATTTCACTCAATTCATCTTGTACGCTGGGGTCACGTAATGAAGAAACAAACACTGGCACTGGTTGTAAGTTTCTGTGCGCTAAAGCTGTACACAAAGCATCAATTACCTGAGTATTTCCCGCCAGATAATGAGCGCGGTAGAACAAAATACCCACTTTGGGGATTGGGGAGTCGGGAGTTGGGAGTCGGGAATCGGGAAGAGGAAGTTCGGGATTTTTCTTTCTGTATTCCTCCTGTGTGAGTAAGGCTGTTTCACCACTCCCCACTCCCCACTCCCTACTCCCAATTGTCCATTCATACAAACCCACACGAGGAACAATTTGCGGTGGTAGGGGTTGAAAGGATGTTTCTAAACAAGTGTCAGCAATAAATTGCAAAGCATTAACAAAATTATTAACACCGCCTTCATTGAAGTATTGCCATGCTTGGTTAACAATCTCTACAGGTACAGTAGATTGAGCAACTAATTCTGGGTCGAGGGCATCATCTCCAGGCATTACAATTAAGGTTGTACCGTTACGTTGTACAATTTCCTGCACGACTTCTAAACCGTAACCCCAATATGCACGTCCGCCTAAAAGACGTAAAATAATTACCTCGGCAAGTTCTAAAACTTGCTCGCTGTATGTGTCAATAGTGATTTGTTGTTGTAACTGCAATAAGTTAGCGACTCTTAATGCAGGAAAATTCGTCGGTAATTTGGTAACTGCTGCTGCCAAAGTTTGAATGTCAGTATCCGCAGCCGTAATAAATATAAACGGTGCTGGAGTTTGTTCTAAAAACATTAAACTTTCTGACTGATTCCATCCGACTGATTTAGCATTTATTCGGTGCATGATCCCGCCTTACCGTCTTAAACTGTTGGTTAGAACACGATTTAAAGAACATTTCAGCCTAGCACAGCCAGTTGCTAAACAAGAGGTAACACCTCCCATAAACTGGTTCTTCAACCCCTCTCACTAGACTTTGAAAATGCTTAGTTCACCTGATTTGAGCTTTTCTCAAAATTTGCCTTTAGTTGTATTTAATCAGCTTGGGGAATTGTTACAGCAAATGGCTCAATCTGTTGAAAGTTCTGTGCTAGTGCTGACAGAATCTGTGCTGGCTAGAGTTCTCATAACTGAAGAATGGCAAAGTCAAAGATTCATTTTGGTGGTTTCAGAACAGTTTAGTGCGCTGTTACGAGGCGCTTTGACGCAGGAGGAGCAAGAAGCAGAAGAAAATCCCCACTCCCCATTCCCAACTCCCAACTCCCAACTCAGCACTAGCTTGACGTTTAATTCAGAAGCGATCGCCGATTTTATTAACAATTTGAAGGGTTTGTTTGCTAGTGATTCCGAGACTTATCAAAATCTTGACTACTACAGTCAAATTCTCCGCCCTAATGATGCTACCCTTCAAAGTCGATTCACGCTGTTGTTATTAGAGTATCTGCTACCTCAAAAACATCAGGCGGTAACAGAATCTTTTAATACCAGTCAGTCAGAGAATGCTTGTCAAGCGATTGAAATTGCTTTACAAAAACAAATCTCCCAAGAGCGATTGTTAAATCAAGTTACAACTCAGATTCGCAAAAGTTTAGATTTGCCAGTGATTATGGCAACTGCGATCGCCCAAGTGCGTGAGTTTTTGAAGTTAGACAGGTTAGTAATATATAAATTTGAAAGGTCAGGGGTCAATACCCAAAACTCTACAGCAAATGGGCAGAGTCCTACTCCATCCCTGATCTCAGACTGGCAAAAGTATGGTGGTTGCATTGTTTATGAAGTCAGGGCGACGGATGAGATTTCTTCGGTGTTACATTCCCAAGAGACAACTTGCTTTACTCGCCATTCGCTTTGCTGGGAGAAGTATCGCCAAGGTTTTACCTTAGTGGTGGAAGATGTGGAAAAAACTTATGCGCTGGAAGAGTGTTTGTTGAATTTTCTCCGCGCTAATCGAGTTAGGGCAAAGTTAGCAGCCCCAATTATGTTTGAGGAAAAACTCTGGGGTTTGTTAATTGCTCATCAGTGCGATATTCCGCGCCAGTGGACTGACAATGAGCGAAATTTACTTTCTTCAATTGCTGAACAATTAGCGATCGCTATTCATCAATCAGAGTTAATGCGATCGCTCACTCAAGAAAAACAAACGCTCGAACAACGAGTGTTAGAGCGTACAATGGCTTTACGTGATGCTTTATTAGCTGCTGAAGCTGCCAGCCGTTTACGTAACGAATTTCTTGCCACCATTAGTCATGAATTACTCACACCGTTAACTTATGTAATTGGGATGTCTTCTACTTTGTTACGTTGGCCGATAGGTGAATTGAGCCAACGACAACGAGATTATCTGCAAACCATCCACGACAGTGGCGAACATTTATTAGAAATGATTAACGACATCCTGGATTTATCACAAATCGAGGCTGGAAAAACAGTTTTAAATATTAATGAATTTTCTTTGGCAAAGATAGCGGAAAGTGCTATATCCGCCTTAATTGATAAAGCGAATAACCAACAAGTTACCCTCAAACTGGATTTACTAATTGATCCTCGACGCGATATCTTTAGTGCTGATGCCGAGCGTATCGAACAAATTTTATGGAATTTGTTAACCAATGCGATTAAATTTACACCAGAAGGTGGCAGTGTTACTCTCAGAATTTGGGTAGAAGATAATACTGCTGTTTTTCAAGTTGAAGATACAGGAATTGGGATTTCTGAAGAGCAATTACCATTAATGTTTGAGAAATTTCAGCAGTTAGATACGCCTTATCGTCGCCGTTATGAAGGTACCGGATTGGGTTTAGCTTTAACTAAACAACTGGTAGAATTGCATCGGGGTCGAATTGAAGTAGAATCGACTGTGGGTATCGGCTCTATTTTTACTGTCTGGATACCTCCCCAGTCTGCGAAAGTTCTCAGTGCTGATTCATAACTGATGAATTTTGCGATCGCTCCAGTTCAGTTGTTAAAAAAATATTTTGTTTGCTCACGTAAAGACAAGGGAGAAAAGGGAGACAAGGGAGATAGATATTTGTAAATGATTTAGGGTTGCTATACGTAATCAATGTGAATATGAAAGTCAAATACAAATAAAAATTCTACTATGGCAGAAATTGAAGACTTGGGTGTAAGTGTAGAAGAATATTTAGATGGATTGGCCGCAGGCATTGACATTTTGGAATTGAAGCGGTTAGAAGCCAAGGGGATTCCTACCCATTTAGCTTTAGAATTGATGGAAATTACGCCAAAAGTAATTGATGGCACAGCTACTCCTGAAGAAGTTGTCAGAGGATTAATGATTCTGACTCCATCTCTCAGAGAGCAACTGGAATAATTGAGATTGTATAGGACTCATATTTGATTTATGAAAAAAATCAGTACACCCAGGTCAGGCTTTTTTCCTACTCCCTACTCCCCATTCCCTACTCCCAGCCTACACAACTAGATTCAGAAATCAAATCGGATTCCTATATATACAGTAGTTCTATCTCAAATGACCAATGACCACTTAATTCATACCTTAAAAAACGGACTGATTGTATCTTGCCAAGCGCCTGTTGATTCACCTCTACATGAACCAACTATTATTGCTGCAATGGCGCAGGCTGCGGTTAATAATGGTGCTGTTGGTGTACGTATAGATACTCCAACTCATATCCGTGCGGTAAGAGAGCGAGTGCAAGTGCCGATTATTGGGTTATGGAAACAAGTAATTCCTAAATACGATGTATACATTACACCCCAGTTTCATCATGCTACGGCTGTGGCGGTGGCTGGAGCCGATATAATTGCGATCGATGCTACAACAAGGCATCGTCCTGATGGTGAGACAGTGGCAGAGATTATCAGCCGCATACATCAGGAATTAGAGAAACCAGTGATTGCTGATGTGGATACAATTGAGTCCGCTAAAGCCGCCGCCTCTGCTGGTGCAGATATTGTAGCAACGACTCTTTATGGCTATACTCCCAAAACTAATAATGATTCTCCACCTAGCTGGGAACTTTTAACTCAGATATTAGAGGAGTTAAAAGTTCCGATAATTTGTGAAGGAGGAATTTCTTCACCGCAAATGGCACGTCACGCTTTAAATTTAGGTGCTTATGCTGTTGTAGTTGGTACTGCAATCACTGGCATTGATTTGCAAGTGAAGAATTATCAACGAATCATGCAAAACTGAGGATAATGTTGAATACTATTCCACGGAATTCCTGATACAAATTCCTTGACCTGCTCTTGCTACTCTAGGGCAGGTTTATTTCAGACAATCAGCTAAGAATGCTACCTTCTTTCTAATACCCTGCTTGCTTATCTACGAAATTACGTAAAGGCTGAGAAGTTTGGTAGCGGTTGAAGTTGTCCAGAAATAATTCCACTGAACGCTGTTTGACTTTGGGAGAATGACCAGAACAGTGAGGGGTAATAAAAATATTGGGGACTGACCACAAAGGGCTATCATCTGGTAATGGTTCTGTAACTACTGTATCTAAAGCAGCACCAGCAATCCAACCTTCGGTGAGGGCTTTAATTAAAGCTGATTCATCAACCACAGCACCACGAGCAATATTAATCAGATAAGCATGAGGCGGCAGCGATCGCAATACAGTCTCATCAATTAAATTATGGGTTTCTGCTGTCAGGGGTGTTGCAACTACAACATAATCCGCCTCTGGTAAATATGAACGCCATTCATTAACACCGACAACCTGATCAAAATTTGCTAATTCTTGTGGGTGGCGACGAGTACCAATAATTTTCATCCCAAAAGCTTTAGCACGAGCAGCGATCGCTTGACCAATACCACCAGCACCGATAATTAACAAAGTAGCATCAGTTAATTCTTGAATCGGAAAACCTCTTTTCCAGTGGTGTTCTGCTTGTAAGGCTTGCAATTCAGCCAGATTTTTAGCATGAGCAAGTATATAAGTTAAAACAAATTCTGCGATCGGAATTGCATGAACACCTGCACCATTCGTCAGAATCAAGTCCCGTTCTAAATAAGTCGGAGTCAAAATATGATTTACTCCTGCATTCGGCGCATGATGCCAACGTAAAGCGGGTGCGGCTGCTAACACTTTATGCAACACATTGCTTTTGAGAAAAAACCAACTTAAATAAATCTCTGCATCCGTCGCATTTTGATCAAGATTGCCATCACTATCAACCAGTACAACCTTAGTATCTGCCGATAGATGTGGCTCAATTTCGGCAGCGATTTCGATAGGCAAAATGATTTTCATAGTTTAAGTCACCGAATTACAGGGTCGT
The DNA here is from genome assembly GCF_014696905.1 of Nostoc sp. FACHB-190. Taxonomy (NCBI): domain Bacteria; kingdom Bacillati; phylum Cyanobacteriota; class Cyanophyceae; order Nostocales; family Nostocaceae; genus Nostoc; species Nostoc sp. FACHB-190. The sequence continues at coordinate 261,346 of NZ_JACJQW010000005.1, read as the reverse complement.
TTTTTCTTGTGCGGAAACTTGACTGGGATCAGGATATGATGGCGTAGATTTTTCTATGGACTTACGCCTCAAAACGAAAAATCAAGGGTTGTGGCGAGGGTTCAGGGGTATAGGGGAGCCACTGGCGTGGGCGGGTTTCCCGACTTGAGCCAAGTGGCGTGTGTACTGATTCAAAATCCTTACACCCCAAACCCTTTCACCCTTACACCCAATCTCCACAGATAATCTTTGTGCGTAAGTCCTGTTCTATCTACACCATCACAACCCCTACACTCCTTTGTCACACCCTTTACTTTTCCTATCACCACATTAGTCTTGAATTAATAACTGCCCAACTGCAATAATTCCTTGTAAGCATAGCTACCTTCTCGATTCATTACTTGGTCGAGAATTGTTTCTCTGATGCTCACAAATACTTCATTACCTCTATCTCTGGGGCGAGGGAGATTGACAGGTAAATCAAGAGCGATTCTGCCGTCTTCAATTAAAATTACACGGTCTGCTAAGGCTACAGCTTCTTCCACATCATGAGTTACTAAAAAAGCTGTAAACTGCTGTTCTTGCCACAGTTTTTCAATCAATTTTTGCATATCAATTCGAGTCAGAGCATCTAACGCGCCTAGAGGCTCATCTAATAGTAATAAACGGGGTTGACTCACTAAGGCTCTAGCTAAAGATACCCTTTGTCTTTGTCCTCCAGAGAGTACCGATGGCCATTCTTCCCCTCTATCATCCAATCCCACCTGTTCTAATGCCCACTGGGCTTTTTCGCGCCAATTGTTTTGTAATCCTAAGCCTACGTTTTGAATGACGCGCTTCCATTCCAACAAGCGGGGATCTTGGAACATCACTCTGACGGAACTACTCAATTTCCGTAATGGTTCTCCATCTAACAGAATCCCGCCAGCACTTGCTTTTTCTAACCCAGAGACAAGGCGTAATAAGGTACTTTTACCACAACCACTACGTCCAACAATGGCAACAAATTCTCCAGGTGATACTTCCAAATTAATGGAATTTAAAACAGTTTTTTTACCGAAAGCCTTCGTTAAATCTAAAATACTTAGTTGGGTTCCTTGTGGATGAATACTCATAATACCTCCTTAGTACATTGTCCATTTTTGTTTGTGAGAAAGCCTACTCCCTACTCTCTTTTCTGATGAGAAGTGAGAATTACTAGACATTTTGATAATTAGGATGCCAAGCCAACCATTTTCTTTCTAAAAATCTGGCAGTTGCATCTGCTAATTTGCCCAACAAGGCATAAATAAAAATACTCAAAACTACAACATCAGTTTGCATAAATTCACGGGCATTCATCGCCATGTAGCCTAATCCAGAATCAGCAGCGATTGTTTCGGCAACAATCAGTGTCAGCCACATAATTCCTAAAGAAAAGCGTACACCGACAAGAATTGAAGATAATGCCCCTGGTAAAATGATTTGCCACAAAAGTTGTACGGGCTTTAATCCATAGACTCGTCCCATTTCAATCAATCCTGGATTGACGCTACGAATTCCATGAAATGTATTTAAATATAAAGGGAAAAATACACCCATAGAGACAAGAAATAATCTGGCTTGATCACCAATACCAAACCATAAAATTACTAGGGGAATTAATGCCAAGTTAGGGATTGTTCGCAGCATTTGTAATGAACTATCCAAGAGTTTCTCTGCAACAGGAAAAATCCCATTGAGTAAACCCAAACTAAACCCAATACTGCCCCCAACTAAAAAACCAGAAATTGCTCTTCCGGCACTAATTCCTATATGTTGAAATAATTCGCCACTGGCAGCTAATCTAAGTGCTGTAATTACTACGCCACTGGGCGCAGGTAAAATCCGATTGGAAAGTAAACCAACTCTGGATGATAACTCCCAAAGTATGACTACACTAATCGGCACAATCCAAGGGACTATTTTTTGGACTTGCTGATTTTGGAATAACTCACTCAGCGAGATGCTGATATTTTTGGTGTTTTTTAAGGTAATAGTCATGAGGCACTCGTTAGTTGTTTCGCAAATTTTTCACTGGCGATAGAAGTCAAAACTGGTTGTGTGGATGGTGCCGATTCAGTTTGTAACGGCAGGTGCGGAAATAATAATTCGGCAGTCCGATACGCTTCTTCTAGATGGGGATATCCAGAAAATATGAAGGTTTCTATGCCTAGTTTTTGATATTCCAACATCCTGGCGGCTACGGTATCGGGATCACCAACTAATGCTGTACCAGCACCACCTCTGACTAATCCAATTCCTGTCCAGAGGTTAGGGCTAATTTCTAGAGTTTCTCGACTGCCGTTGTGTAGTTGCGTCATCCGTCGCTGCCCCTCGGAATCGGAACTAGCAAAGGCTTTTTGGGCTTGGGCGATCGCATCTTCATCGACGTATTTAATCAACTCGTTGGCTGCATCCCAAGCGGCGGACTCAGTTTCCCGCACAATGACGTGCAAACGAATCCCAAAACGCACGCTTCTACCTTGGGCTGCTGCTAGTTGCTTAACTTCAGCAATTTTTTGGGCGACTTGTTCTGGGGGTTCTCCCCAAGTTAAATAAGCATCTACGTGTTTGGCGGCAACACGCTGGGCTGCTGCTGATGAACCGCCAAACCACAGTGGCGGATAGGGTTTTTGAAGGGGTGGAAATAACAGTTTACCGCCTTGAATATCAAGGTATTTACCTTGGAAATCCACTGTTTCCCCACTCATAATTCCCCGCCAAACTGTGAGGAATTCATCAGTTAAGTCATAGCGATCGTCATGACTTAGATGCAAGCCATCCCCTGCTAATTGCTTTGGTTCTCCACCTGTGACGACGTTAATTAGCAATCGCCCATGCGACATTCGGTCAAACGTTGCTGCCATCCGTGCCGCAAAGCTGGGTGAACTAATTCCAGGACGAATCGCTACTAAAAACTTCATCCTTTTGGTAACAGAGATGAGTGAGGCGGCTGTTATCCAAGCATCTTCACAAAAAGGCCCTGTGGGCAATAAAGCGCCTGTATAGCCTAAGTTATCTACAGCTTGGGCAATTTGCTGTAAATACTCTGGAGTTGCATCCCGTCCCCCAAGTTGTGTTCCTAAATATTGTCCGTCACGCGCCGTAGGTATAAACCAAAGAATTTGCATTATTGTTAAGCTAACTTAATAAACTACGGTTTTTCGGTAGAGTTACCGTATTTAATAGTGATGATTATACCGTAAATCATGAGAAACACAAGTCCAAATTTGACAATTTCTTTTTTTTGTCTTAGAAGCTAAAGGTAGTCCGCAATGCACCTACCCAAATTGCATCATTAGCATCGTTATGTTCTGGACTTGTAATCACATAAAAAGTTGGTGTCACCCGCACGTTATCATTCACGCGGAATGTATAAAAAGCTTCTAAATGTAAAGACGTATCTGGGTCTTCCCGACGTGCGGCGTTTGCTCTAGGCCGATAATCGTTGCTCGTAACTTTTGGTGGTACACCCACGATAAATCCACCAACATTACCTTCTTTAAATAAGTCTGGAAAAGCAAGTGTGAGTGCGCCATTAATGATTGTGGCATCGTTATCAGGGCCACTTTCTTGATGAGCCAATGTATAGCCAAACCAACCACCGACAACAACGCGGCGGCTGGCTCTCCAATTAAATTGCAACCCAAAGTTATCGGTTGAGGTGGAGTTTTGTTCAAACGGATTTCTGGCGAAAGCACTACCTGTACCACCAGTTAAGTTAAACCCAGTTCTAGTCCCAAAATATTTATGTGCGTAGGTGAGACCAATATCTAACTGACGGCTGGGCGATAAAGTTAGCTGACTGAAAATGATGTTATTAGCATCAGTAAATCCGTTACCTGTGCCACTAGGATTACTAGCCTGGAGGTTATCGGCTGTGTAGCCTAAACTCAATTGTATTTGATTACTAAATTTGTAACCCAAAGCCGCACCAGCACCATCAAAACCAGGTCTGTAAACAGTTGGGTTAAATGTGGCAAATCGAGAAACAGCACCATTCAGTCCACCTATAGCAGAGTTTAAAGTTGGAGCATAAAGAGCTGGTTGCAATGCTCTTGGCCCTACCCAAATAGTGGCATTTTTCCCTAGAGGAAAACGGTAGACTAATTGGCTTAGAAATACGCCTTCATCATTACCTCTATCAAATGTAAACCGCGTCATGGCTGTGCCAGTGCTGCTGGTTAAGTTAGGAATAGTATTGGATGATAAGATGGCTGAAAGTTGGTCTCTGCCCGTAAAGCTAGTTTGTAAAATTAACCGAGAGCGATAGCCAAAAACGGTTTGAGTATCATCTTTTGTATCATTGGCGGGGCGATTGTTGGCGCGATCGCCAAAGGTATCAGCTACTATAAATACAGCATCACCCACTAGTTTAGTCGTAGTAGAAAATTGATTGGCTTCTACTTCCGCAGTCCGCGCTTCTAAACTATCTAGTCTTGCGCGTAATTGTTGTAATTCCGGGGCGAATTCTGCTTGTAGTTTTTCCAGTGTCGCTAAATCTTCTTTCTTAACTAAATCAGCAGTATTAGAAGCAATCAACTCACTCAGGCGGTCAAGTGCAGCATTTAAACCTGCGGCGAATTCATAGCGACTTAAAGCACGGTTGCCTTTAAATGTACCATCTGGATAGCCTGCGATCGTACCATAGCGTTCTACCAGAGATTGCAAGGCCTGAAATGCCCAATCTGTCGGTCTGACATCAGATAGTTGCGAAACTGATGTCACTTGTCCAGTCATTTCAGTGGCAGAATTGTTGACTTCTTCAAGTTGCGTAATTGTCTTGGGGATTTCTTGTGTTGCTTGAGTTTCTGTTGGTGTGACGTTAGAAACATCTGCATTTGCTACTGAAGATAGAAATAAAAATCCATAAAAAACGGTGGGGATCACTAGCAAATGTTTCCACAAAAATTTAGACATGGGTTGTTCTCACAAAATCTGGATTTATGTTCTAGCAAAGGTAATAAAACCTTATGTAAGAGCAAAAATAGGGATGATATTATTCCTGGAATTTATGTTTTCCAAGTTATTTAGTTGCAATATTTACTTGTTAACTATCAATCAATTTTTACAAAACAATTTTGTCAGCATGAAGGAATAATAATTTTAGGAGTTAAGATGCTGAGACAAAACAGAAAACATTGATCAAGCAAAGAATCGATTATCCTGGATTTTTGGGAAATTCCTATTTATGATTCCTGATTGCTGAATTCTTAAAAAATAATTAAACACTGAATCAATGCAAATGCTGATAAATTTTGTTTCCGACAATCCAAATCCTTTAGTTCCATAGATTATTAATTCAATTGCCCCGATTGAACTAATAAAATATTATTGATGATTCATTTTTTCAGATTTTATGGTGTATTTGTCAAGCGAAAAATTCAAATTTTTATACAAATTTCATGACAAATAAAAGTTGTTTGGAGAAAATTAAACATTTCTAGTAAAAATTTTTAACTGGCATAATTCGGCTTGTAAATCTAGTGATAATATCTCGTAGTACCTAGTTGATATCAATTTCTGCCAACTCAACAAACATCTGAGTCGGGTTGGTAATGATAGATAAATAGCCCAAACTTGGTTTATGTTTGATACTAGATACTTAAACAACGGTAAATCGATAGAGTTTATGTTGTTTGTGATTACTCTTGTGATATTTGCATAAACTAATGTAAAAAGCAAGCCATTTGTCTGGGCATAAAGGCTGCTTCATATAACGTTACTTGGGAATTGATCAAAGAGGCTTGCTTTTTTTAGAGAACCATGAGAGACTTCGTTATGGTTAAAACTACGGTAAATTGGTCAAGTTACCGTATTAATAAGACAAATCTGCTAATCATCAGCCACAAAAACTGATGTACTAGGACTGTTATTAAGCAGTTAGCAGAGTAAGAAAAGAATTTTCTCCGGTGTGCAGCTATCAATGGGGAGAGAAGGTGAATGTTGAAGACGTTGGTAAATAATTTTGCACTCAATTTAGAGGCAGATGTACTTGTAATTGGAGGTGGCCCGGCAGGTACATGGGCTGCTTGGAGTGCTGCGTCTGGTGGGGCGAGGGTGGTATTGGTAGACAAAGGTTACTGTGGTACGTCGGGATGTGCGGCGGCCTCTGGTAATGGCGTGTGGTATGTACCACCCGAACCAGAAGCACGAGAGACTGCAATGGCGAGTCGAGAATCATTGGGGGGATTCTTAGCCGATCGCAGTTGGATGAAGCGTGTTTTGGATCAGACATTTACGAACGTCAACTTATTAGCTGATTGGGGTTATCCCTTCCCCACCGATGATGAAGGTAAACCATATCGGCGATCGCTCCAAGGCCCAGAATATATGCGGCTAATGCGGCGGCAAATTCAACGGGCTGGAGTCAAAATCTTAGACCACAGCCCCGCCTTAGAACTTTTGGTAGACGCAGAAGGCAAAGTTGCCGGCGCAACGGGGATTAACCGCCAAACTCATGAAAAGTGGAAAGTCATATCGGGAGCGACCATCATCGCCACAGGTGGTTGTGCATTCTTGAGCAAAGCGTTAGGGTGCAACATCCTAACTGGGGATGGTTACTTGATGGCGGCAGAAGCAGGTGCCGAAATGTCGGGTATGGAGTTTTCCAATGCTTACGGCATCTCTCCTGCCTTTTCCTCAGTCACCAAAACCCTCTTCTACAACTGGGCTACCTTTACCTACGAAGATGGCACGCCCGTACCTGGCGCAGGTTCCCAACGTGGACGTTCTGTGATTGCAGAAACCTTACTGCAACAGCCTGTTTACGCAATTTTAGATCAAGCGTCCCCAGAAATGCGCTCATCTATGCGTTCAGCCCAGCCCAACTTCTTCTTACCCTTTGATAGAGCGCGAATCGACCCATTTACCCAGCGTTTTCGCATTACCTTACGCCTAGAAGGTACAGTACGCGGTACAGGTGGCATTCGGATTACCGATGACACCTGCGCTGCTTCCGTCCCTGGATTGTATGCAGCTGGTGATGCGGCTACCCGCGAATTAATTTGTGGTGGGTTTACAGGTGGCGGTAGCCATAATGCAGCTTGGGCAATTTCCTCTGGTTATTGGGCGGGAAATTCGGCGGCGCAGTATGCCTTAAACTTAGGACAGCAAGCAAATCAACGCCTAGTTCGCGGCGTGGGTGAAGCAGCATTACAACCCAAAGCTGAGAACGCTTCTAGCCCAAACATCAACGAATTTATCCAAGCCGTACAAACCGAAGTCTTCCCCTACAATCGCAATTACTTCCGCACAGAAAAAGGCTTATCCGATTCTCTTTCCCGCCTGGATAACCTGTGGCAAATAATCCGCGATACCCAAATAGAAGACAGTCAACTCATCCGAGCGCGAGAAGCCGCCGCAATGGTAGCGACAGCAAGATGGATGTACAACAGTGCCTTAGAACGCAAAGAAACACGGGGTATGCACAAACACCAAGACTATCCCCAACAAGATGCTAATCAACAGCATTACTTAATTAGCGGTGGTTTAGATCAAGTTTGGGTCAAAACTCAACCACTCAGCAGTACCGATAAATCTTTATCAGTAGCAGGAGCAGCAGCGTGATTGAGTTAGTCAGCGAGTCACGATGTATTCAGTGTAATCTCTGCGTTAACGTTTGCCCTACCAACGTATTTGATATTGTACCTGATGCACCGCCCACAATTGCACGTCAAAGCGATTGTCAAACCTGCTTTATGTGCGAATTGTACTGCCCCGTTGACGCTCTTTATGTAGCACCAGACACGGAGCTACAAACCTCAGTTAACGAGGCAGAATTGGCGGCTACCGGATTATTGGGCAGTTACCGCAAAAATGTTGGTTGGGGAAAGCAGCAAACTTCTACTGCCAAAACCGACCAAACTTTTCAAGTCTTAAAACAGATGAAATAAGGAGTAATCAATATAGATATGCTGTCGTTTGCAGTAGGAAATAGTTTCTTCAGACCAAAAACAATATCAACTGTAGTTGTTTGCTTCCTGCTGCTACTAACAACAGCTTGTAGCCAAGGCAGTAATAGTTCTAAAGTCCAAGCGGAAAATGTTAGTCCGGCTGTAACTACCTTACGCATAGGCTATGTGGGGAGTGCAGAACCTACAGGGCCTTTAGGTTGGGCAAAAAAACAAGGAATATTAGAACGAGAACTGCAAAAATCTGGATTTCAGAATATTACCTTTGCCAGATTTGGTAACGGCCCAGATTTAAATGAGTCTCTGGTTGCAGGACAAATAGATGTTGGTTTTTTGGGGGATACACCAGCCGTAGTTCTGAAAGCTAGGGGTATTGATACTAGGTTGCTGCGGATTACTCAATTTAATAACACCGCTTGGCTAGTAGCGAAGAAAAACGGGGCAAATTCTTTGACTGAACTAAAAGGGCAGAGAATAGCTACCCAAAAAGGCTCATATATGCACCGCTACCTGTTGGGTTTATTAGATCAGACAAAATTGGCTAAAGATGTCAAAGTTGTTCACTTAATGAGTACCGAGGCAAAGTCAGCTTTAGAACGTGGTGATATTGCGGCTTATGCAACTTCTAGCGATATGGGGCCTTTTCTCAAATCCCAAGGGTTTCCGATAATTGATTCATCGGCAGATCATCAAGGTTTGTCGGGGACATCATTAGTAGTTGCAACAGAAAAGTTTCTCGCCCAAAAGCCAGATTTTCCCCAGAAGTTCAATACAATCCTGACAACATCTGTCAAAGATTTAAAAGCTAACTCCGAAGAATATTACAAATATCACGCTCAGACTAGTAAATATCCAGTCAACATTATCAAGACATCTTACCCACTCAATCAAGTTCCTGAAGAACCATTTCCATCTGAAGGAGTGAAACTTTTAGAAGGTACGAAAAATTTTCTGGTAGCGCAAAAGTTAGCGAAGTCAGACTTTGCTTTATCAGATTGGATGGTGAAATAGTCTTGCATCATCTCTAGTAGTCCACCAACCCAATATTGCTGTGTAGACCCTGTAAGGGAGCAGGGGAGCAGGGGGGAATGAAGGTACTCTCTCCTCTGCCCCTCTGCCCCTCTGCCAGCCACCACACAAAGTTCTCTTGGCAGACTACTAGTCTGAGTTAAAAAACATTGCCATCCCCGCCATGTACTGAAAACATATAACCGGGATTATTCCTATGACTATTGCATTAGAGCGTCCGAAAAAAACTAAATCGGCGCAGATTCGGGAAAAATTGGGTTATCCCATCATTGATACAGATGTTCATACCCAAGAATTTCCCCCGGCTTTTTTAGATTATTTAGAGCAAGTTGCTGGAAGCAAAATTGTTGAACGTTTCCAAGACCATCTACCAGGTTCATCTCGTTCTAAATGGTTTAAACAATCTTGGGAAGAACGTCGCGCTTATCGGACTGCGCGTCCACCATTTTGGACTCGTCCAACCAATGATGCGCTGAATTTAGCCACTATTAGTTTGCCAAAGTTACTACACGAAAGACTGCAAGAAGCTGGTACAGACTTCGCAGTTGTGTATCCTAACTTGGCAACAATGGCTCCCCACATCGGTAACGAGGAAATGCGGTTGGCTGTTTGTCGGGCGGTGAATACATACCACGCCGACATTTTCCGCCAATATGCCGATCGCCTGACACCGATCGCAGCAATCCCGATGAACACTCCCGAAGAAGCGATCGCCGAATTAGAATATGCTGTCAAAGTCTTAGGATTAAAAGCTATTCAAATCCCTGGACACGTCCGCCGTCCGATTCCCGCCTTTGAGAAGTATGGCCAAGAAGTTGCCAATGAAGCTATTTGGATTGATACCTATGGCTTAGATAGTAAATATGATTACGACCCCTTCTGGGCGAAGTGCGTCGAATTAAAAGTTGTTCCTACCACCCATTCTAGTGGTATGGGCTGGATACAACGTCGTTCTATATCCAACTATCAATACAACCACATTGGACATTTTGCTTCTGCTGGAGAAGCACTCTGTAAAGCTTTGTTCTTCGGTGGTGTGACTCATCGCTTCCCGACCTTGAAATTTGCCTTTTTAGAAGGTGGTTCGGCTTGGGGTGCGAGTCTCTACACCGATTTGATTTGGCACTGGGATACGCGCAACAAAGACCACATGCTGGAATTTAACAACCCGGCTAATGTCAACCGCGAAGAACTCTTAGAGTATTACCTCCGCTATGGTGGCGAACATGTACATGGCCGCTTGGATGGCTTGGGTAGTGGTTTAGGCTTCCACGCCGATTTGGTAGCACCGCATGATCCTGGTGAACTGGATGAGTTTGCGTTAGCAGGAGTGAAGCAGCCAGAAGATATCCGCGATCGCTTCTTAAATAGCTTCTACTTCGGCACAGAATCAGATGATACCCGTGTTGCCCATGCCTTTAACCGAAAGGCGAATCCATACAGGGATCGCATCAAAGCTTTCTTAGGTTCTGACTCTGGTCACTGGGATGTGCCTGATATTACTGCGGTTGCGGCTAATGCCTATTCTTTTGTCGAACGCGGGATTTTGAACGAAGAAGATTTGCGTTATTTCTTGTCGATTCATCCGTTGGAATTGTACACCAGCCTCAACCGCGATTTCTTCAAGGGAACGGCGGTGGAAACAGCAGCAGAAGAGTATTTGGCAAGTCAATCAGTTTAACGAACCGCAAAGGGCGCATAGACGCGTTAGCGGCTTCCCGCAGGGTAGGGCGCGAAGAAGAGTTTGAGAGAGTTCTTGCATAAATCCCATAACTCTTTGCGCCTTTGCGCCTCTGCGTGAGACAAAAAAAATTCTTCTTCTCCAACATCAGTACCAGAAGTCTAATAGGTAAACCATCATGACCATTGCCTTAGAACGTCCACAAAAATCTAGGTCGGCGCAGATTCGGGAAAAGCTGGGTTATCCGGTCATCGATACCGATGTCCATACCCAGGAATTTGAACCAGCAGTCTTAGATTATTTAGAACAAGTTGGTGGAAGTGCGATTGCCGAACGATTCAAGGAACATTTACCAGGGGCTTCCCGCTTTAAGTGGTACAAGCAAAGCTGGGAAGAGCGTTTTGCATATCGCACCAATCGGCCTAACTGGTGGGGTCGTCCTACCAAAAATACTTTAAATCTAGCTACTATCAGCTTGCCGAAGTTACTCCACGAACGGCTGCAAGAATCGGGTACAGATTTTGCTGTCGTCTATCCTAACTTGGCGACGATGGCTCCCAATATTGGCAATGAAGAAATGCGTCGGGCTGTTTGTCGGGCGATTAACATTTACCACGCTGATATTTTCCGTCCCTATGCTGATAGAATCACCCCAATTGCAGCTATCCCAATGCACACGCCCCAAGAGGCGATTGAAGAATTGGAATATGCGGTGAATGTTTTGGGACTGAAAACAATTCAAATCCCTGGTTATGTGCGCCGTCCGATTCCGGCTTTTGAGAAGTATGGCCCGGAAGTAGCCAATGAGGTGGTTTGGATTGATAACTTTGGCTTGGATAGTGAGTATGATTACGATCCATTTTGGGCGAAGTGCGTTGAATTAAAGGTGATACCAACGACGCACGCTTCTAGCCAAGGTTGGACGACTCAACGCTCCGTTACTAACGCCCAGTATAATCACATCAACCACTTTGCGATCGCTGCCGAAGCACTCTGTAAATCCCTATTCTTTGGTGGTGTTACCCGTCGCTTCCCCTCCTTAAAATTTGCCTTTATGGAAGGCGGTTCAGCTTGGGGTGCTAGTTTATACGCCGATATTATCTGGCATTGGGAAACCCGCAACAAACAGCATTTGTTAAGTGGGAATGACCCCAGATTGGTAGATAAAGAAGCCCTCACCGAATACTATGCGCGTTATGGTGGCGAATTAGTGCATGGTCGGTTGGATCAAATTGGCGATGGTTTGGGATTCCACCATCACTTATTGGCTCCTGAAGACCCAGGTGAACTAGATGAATTTGCACTGGCGGGGATTGAGAAACCAGAAGATGTGCGCGATCGCTTCTTGAATCACTTCTACTTCGGCACAGAATCCGATGATACACGGGTATCACAGGCATTTAACCGAGCAGCCTTACCTTTTGGCAATCGAGTCAAAGCTTTCTTAGGTTCCGATGCTGGTCACTGGGATGTGCCGGATATTACTGCTGTTGTTGCCAATGCTTACGCAATGGTAGAACAAGAAATCATCACAGCAGAAGATTTACGTTATTTCCTCTCCATCCATCCTTTAGAGTTGTACACCAGCCTCAACCGCGACTTTTTCAAAGGTACAGCAGTTGAAAAAGATGCAGAAAAATATTTGCAAAAGTCTGAAGTATGAAGTATGAATTCTGAAATCAATACAACTTCATAAATCAGGTTTTCTGCAATTGATCATGTCAAAAAAATCATGATTAAGAAGTAAAAGTCTGAAGGATAAAAATTTTCCACTTCATACTTCAGACTTCACACTTCAATACAGTTGTCTACTCGTTAACTCTAGGGTGGGCATAATTAAATGTCCATCCTATTTTCCTAACTTGAAAGGAAATTTTATAATGGTACAAGCATTAAAAACCCTTCCTAATTATGACCCAACCTTATTTGAAGGTGCTGCGGAAGGTTACGCTCAGTACAGAACTAAATATCCACCTGAGTTATTTGCTAAATTAACAGAAATATTTAAGCTTAACGGTCAAGGCAGACTTTTAGATTTAGGCTGTGGCCCAGGATTAATTTCTATTCCTTTGCGGACTCAATTTGCCGAAGTAATTGCGATAGATCCTTCTTCAGAAATGTTGCAAGAAGCGCAACGTCAAGCAGCAGCAGAGGGAGCTAATAATATTACTTGGATAGAAAAAGGTGCAGAACTTATTGACTCTAGTTTAGGAATATTTAATTTAGTTACCATCGGTAGAGCTTTTCATTGGATGGAGCGAGAATTAGTATTAGAGAAACTTTATGAGCTACTTGCTGATGATGGTGGCATAGCTCTAATTAATACTAACGAAAACCCTTGGTCAAGTTCTCTTCCTTGGAAACAAGCCGCTATTAGTGTTGTCAAAAAATGGTTAGGTGAAGAACGTCGGACTGGACAAAGGGGACAAGGTGTTCGTAAACCAGTAGATCCACCTCATGAAGTGGTAATTGCTAATTCTGCTTTTGCTCGTCAAGAAGTGTTTGAAGTTCCATTTCAAAAAACTTGGACAGTCTCTAGTTACCTTGGCTATTTATACACTACAGCTTTTGCCTTAAAAATTTTCTTTGGTGATAATGCTCCAGCATTTGAAGCTGATTTACAAGAGACATTATTAGCAGTTGAACCTTCTGGAAAATTTACAGAAGAAATTACAGCTAATATTCATGTGGTTTGGAAGCATTAACCAAGCAAAATTTAAAAGTTAAGAGAAGGTTGATGTCAGAGATTTTGACTAATCTGTAACCTTCCAGAATATAAGTTTTTAAAAGTTGCCTCCTAACAGTTGATTGAGTTTTCAGTCCCTCATCGAGTCAATACAGGGTGGGTAAGTAATATCCACCCTATTTCTTAATTTTTATCCAAGCATTACTCAGCGAACTATGTCAGTCTCACCCGAAAAATTTAATTTTCTGAAACATCTCAAAATTAACCGTCGTTCTCTACTATTTGTAGCTGGTTATTCTTTAGCATTATCAACGACTCTGTTTAGTTGTAATGCACCATCTAATAATAATCAACCGCAAGCATCTGCACCCAATAATGCCGCACCAACTAACACTAATACTGAAAAAAAAGTGGTGCGAATTGTGCGGTCAAAACAACTTTCAGCACTAGCTGTTTTAGAAAAACAAGGTAATTTAGAAAAACGATTAGAACCACTAGGTTATAAAGTAGAATGGCCAGAATTTGCTGCGGGGCCACAACAGTTAGAAGCTTTAAATGCGGGTGGACTTGATATTGCATCAACCGCAGAATCACCACCAGTATTTTCCCAAGCCGCAGGCACACCTCTGGTCTATCTAGGTACTACGCAACCTAGTGGTAAAGCTGTCTCACTGTTGGTTCCAAGTAACTCTCCTGTGAAATCTATTGCTGACTTGAAAGGTAAAAAAGTTGCTTTTCAAAAAGCCTCAATTGGTCACTATCTTTTAGTTAAAGCCTTAGAATCAAATGGATTAAAATTAAGTGATGTACAGTCTGTTTTCTTACCTCCACCTGATGCTAACGTAGCATTTAGCCAAGGCAAAGTAGATGGGTGGTTTATTTGGGAACCATTTGTAACTAGAGCCGTACAAAAGAAAGTTGGTCGCGTACTTTTAGATGGGGGAAGTTTACGCGATACAGGTAATTTTTACTCAACTACAAGAGAGTTTTATCAAAAACATCCTGATGTCATTAAAGTGTTTTTTGAGGAGCTAGAAAAAGCAGAACTCTGGACTAAGGAGAATCGTGCAGAAGTCGCAAAATTACTAGCTCCAGTGACTCAGCTTGATGCGCCTACCCTAGAAATTATGCACGAAAAGTATGACTATGGCTTGAAACCAATTACCGAACAAGTGATTGCTAAACAGCAAGAAGTTGCAGATAAATGGTTTGCATTAGGTCAAATACCGAAAAAAGTAAATGTGAGAGACGGATTTTTAACTCCTGAAGAATATGCCAAAATCACTCCGGCGGATGTGTTGGCGAAAAAGTGAGAAATAGGGAGTGGGGAGTAGGGAATGGGGAATAGGGGATTTTGTAGAAATTTTTCGTGCAACCGTGAGGAGAGATTATGCCAACATTGACGTTAACAGAAGTAAAAATTACACCAATTGATGCACCTTTAGGTGCAGTAGTGACTGGGTTGGATGCGAGTCAACCTGTTGCACCGGAAGTAATTTTACAACTGAAACAAACTTTGCGCGATCGCCACATTTTAATCTTCAAAAATCAAAAGTTGACTGATGAGCAACTGGTGAATTTTGCCTATTATTTTGGCGATTTATATGTTCCGCCAGATGATGTTCCTGTGTTGGCTTCTCAACCAGGTGTCACACCAGTAGTAATTAACGTTTCTAATGTTGATGGTGGTTATACAGGTACGGGAGAATTAGCCTTCCATTCCGACCACCATTGGACTCCGCGTCCTTCTGCTGGTTCGTTGCTTTATGCTTTGGAAGTGCCAAGCCAAGGTGGTGATACTTATTGGTTGAACCTGAATTTGGCTTATGAAACTTTGGATGAAGCAACTAAACGCCGAATTGCAGATTTACAGTTAATTACCTACAATCCATTTTTACGGGAACGTAACGCACCCAAAACCAAATATCGTCTTGACCGCAATATTCCGTTAATTAGTCCTGTTTTCCCCCATCCTTTGGTCAGAACACACCCTGAAAGCGGTAAGAAAATTCTTTATTTGGACTACGCCACAGAAGTTGAAATTGTCGGTTTAGAACCAGAAGAGGGTGCAGAACTCATCGAACAGTTGCGAGAACATTTAAATCAACCGCAGTTTTACTACCAACACAAATGGTCTGTCGGCGATATTGTTTATTGGGACAATCAAGCTACCTTACACTACCGTCAAGCTTTTGATGCAAATGAACGCCGCGTGATGAAGCGAGTTAGCCTCGCAGGTAGCCGTCCTTTCTAAATTTGAGTTTCCCAGGTACCGTACCGCGTGATTTTTTTGGAGTAGCACTACCTACTCCAATTTTTTATTTTTCTCTCCCAAATGACATTATTTCTCAAAAATCTTTTAGCTTGATATTTGTCAGAGGTCATTATAAGATGACATAGTTTAGTGATAATAGGTGGCAATAACTATGAGCTTTTCCAGCATTGCTATTGAGCAACGTTCTAAAGAAGCTCAGGCTCTGAAGTTTGTTCTGGGTTACAGTTTGGTGGGTTCTCTGGCGTTGCATATTGCATTGCTGGGTTCTGGGATAGGTAACTTTTTGGCAAGATTACCTGCTAATGATAGTGAACCAGTAGAATTAGCGATCGTAGAAGCTCCAGCTACTCCAGAATCAGAAATAGAAAAAGCTCCGATAGAAGAAAAAAAGGAGCCGCCTGATCAAGTTGTATCTCAGTCTGAAACTCAGATTCCTGAAAGGTCGCCTGTTATTCCTCAACAACAGTCAGTAGCAATTGCTCCAGTCCAAAAATTTGTTGAAAAGCCTCAAGTTCAGCCTGTTCAACAACCAAAACAGCCTGTTTCATCAGATAAGCCTTCCACTACTACGGCTAGAACTACCCAGACATCGACCAGCACTAGTACTACATCTGAATCAACCAGTACTAATAACGGTGGCGGTTCAGGATCAAGTGGTAGTACGGGAATTTTAACTGGGAGTGGTAGTGGTGTTGGTGTTGCTAGTGGCAGTGGTACAGGCACTGGCATTGGTAACGGTAACGGTACAGGCACTGGCACTGGCACCGGGACTGGGAGTGGCAGTGGTACAGGCACGGGAACTGGTAACGGTAACGGTACTGGTACAAGCAATCCTAATCCAGTAGCTGTTGCTCCCAGTCAGCCAAAAATTGAAGCACCAGCGCCACCATCGACCAATCGTAGTAGCGGTAATGGCCGTGCCGCCTGCCGTCAGTGCGATAACAAGTATCCCGAACAAGCCAGACGCAGAGGTATTGAAGGCAAGGTAGAGGTTGCAGTTGATACTGATGCTAAAGGTAATGTTACTAATGTGAGATTAACTCGTTCGAGTGGTAATCGAGAATTAGATGAAGCCCACCTGAGACAAGCTCGTGATTGGAAATTAAAGCCAAGTGAAAGTGGTAGACAAGGCGTATCAATTGCTACAGATTATGCAATTCGTGGCTCCCGGAGATATCGAGAAGCCCAAGAACGTAAGCGACAAAGACAAGCAAGAGAAACCGAACAAAGAAATCAAGCGACAGCTACTGCTAATCAAAGTACAACCAGCGAAACTACTAGACGTAGGCGGCGTTTAACTTCTGGAACTATTGTTGATGTTCCCCCAGAAAGAAGAACAATCAGAGAAGCAGCCGCTACATCCGAAAGTACTCCGTTGCGTCGTCGGTTGCGCCCACGTACTGAAACTCCTGCGCCAGCATCACGTCCGAGTCAAGCAACAACATCTAGTGGTGAAAATAACGCGCCAAGGGTGCGCCGCCGTCGTCGTCCAGATTCTGCTACTACATCTGATAGTGCTAGTAAGTTGCGGAATGCACTGCGTCGTTCTCGACCATCATCTGAGTCTGCGCCTGCTGCTGCGCCTGGGGAGTCTAAACAATAGAAAGGGGTTAGGGGCTAGGGGCTAGAGGCTAGAGGTTAGATTTCATAAAGATTTGGCTTTAGCCTTACAAGCTACTCCCGACTCCCGCTATAACACAATACGGTTCAGTTAAGGTTTTGATCCCCCCTAACCCCCCTTGAAAAAGGGGGGAACTAGAATCAAAGTCCCCCTTTTTAAGGGGGATTTAGGGGGATCTGCAATGTTTAAATTTCACTAACTGAACCGTATTGCGCTATAACAATAGCGGGAGTCAGATATGTTAGGACAATTTGAACGCTCGAATGCCAGGAATAGTAAGACTTTTACTCCTGCCTCCGGTTGGTGAGCGACTTGCCTTGAGCGTTCGCGCAGCGTCTCCGTCAGGAGAAGCCGAAAGGAGCCGAACCACTGCCTTCTGCTATATCATCGCGGATATCTGAGACAAGGCGATTTGTTATCGGTGGTGGCTTCATCACCATAAATTGCCAAGGTATGATATCCGGGGTCAGAATCTGTATACAGTACGCGAAATGTGTACAGTTTACTTTTGCCCTGCCCTTCAGTAATTACAGTTAACAGTGTTTTATCTGTGTTGGGAAGTCCGGGAATTTTTAATTTGGGAATGCGTCGCATTTGGATGACATTGGCGGCGGAGTTTTTACAATCTCCAGAATTAAAATTTTGATTTTGTCCGAATTGGGTACAAACTGGCCCATCAAAGTCTATGGTTACTTGTGATGGGTCATTTAACCAGACTTTTTTAATTGTTTCACCAGCAGGTAAAAAGCTTAAATTTGTACCTTGGACATAAGATACGGTAATAGTTGGTTCTATACCACTTAAGCCTTGTGCTTGACAAGAAAGCATAGAACGCAAAACGGTATTTTGAGCAATAGCACGGCCAGCTAATAATATCACTCCAGTGGAAACAATTAAGGAGGCCAGAGAGAAGAAAGGAGGAAATTTGGCATTTTTCATGACTGCGATCGCTAAACTAAGTCAAAATTAAAACTGTAACTGTTGATTGACGTAGACTTCCACTTCTTTACCCGCAGAGATAAACCACACGTTGGTTTGTTGAGTTAATTGGGCAATTGCTTGCTGGTTTCGTTGGGAAATTTGGGGAATTACAGAGTTAAAACCACCTTCTAATACCCCAGCTGCAATGTTACGTCTGGGATTAGTGTTACTTACAATCGTACCTGTAGCAGTTGTTGTGACTACTTGAGCCTCTGTACGGTTAAATAACTCTGCGGCTTTACCAATACCACCCAAGACAAATAACCCTAAATCCATACTTGCGATCGCACCACTGGCATTAGGAAATTTATTTGCGATTAACGGTCTACCTCTCACACCACGAATAATAATCGCATTTTTGGGCAAGGTTGTTTCTGTTAAAACACCGTCTTTTTGCGAGACAATTTTGGTCACATTCAACTGCAACAAACCTTGATCAGACAGAGATTTAATTTCAGCTAATAACTCAGTTTTTGCGGGAATCGCAACTTGACCGTCGATGGATTTTAAAGGTTGTTTTAATTGAATGACAAAGACATTTTTATCATCATCATCATCATCTCTGGCGTTACCTCTGGTTCTGGTAGTTTCACCAAAAATCGCTGTCGCAACTACGGCTTTAGTACTAGTACCAACTGCTACTGTCTTCGGCCCTTGAGTTTGGGTTGTACCAATTCCAGGACTTGTTTGAGGTTGTGGTTGGGTTTGGGGTGGTGTGACTTCTGGTGGCGTAACTCTATCGTTATTGTCAACTGGGGGAACTTGACTAATATTTACTCCCGATGTTCCAGTGGTGGAAACTTGACCGTAACTGCCTAATTTAGCTAACTTTGCCCATTCTTGTAGCGGATCTGGTGGCGCAGGTGGAGTTGTCACAACTGCTTGTGGTGGTGGTGGAATGTCTGGAACTGAGCGAGTTTCGGGGATAAAAGGTGGAACAACAGCAGGTCTGGCTAGAGGTGGATTAACTTGACGTGGAACATACACTACCTGGGCTGGCGCTTGGACTGCTGGGCGGACATTTCTGGCTGTACGGTTCGGTCTACTATCTACTGATGCAACCAATCTAACTGGATTTCGCAAACTTTGTTGGGATGCAGCGACTTCATCAGCTTGTTCGGATAGGGCTAATTTGGTTTTTAAATCTTCGATTTGTTGTTGTAAGTCTTGCTGGCGGGGTGCTGTATTGGCTGCGGCTGGAGTGGGAACGGAAACAGGACGAGTTGCCGATTTTTGACCACCGCTCATAATTTGCGATAAAAAGCCACCAGCTAACAAAACTACTACTAAGGTGGCAGAGCCGACTAAAGTTAATTTAGCAAAAGGATTTGATGATAGGGGTTGGGTGGTTTTAACTTCTTGTGGTTCTTCGATTAAAGCTTCGGGAATGTCTGGTTCTTCGGTGGCTTCGACATTCACCGTTTTCGATTCATCTTCAAAACCTACCAATCTGGCGATTTTTGATTCCCAATCGGAAGATTCTGCATGTTTTTGCGAATCGGAATGAGAGCGATTTGTTAGCCCTTGGGGGTTAAGTTCTGAAGAAATGGAATATGAAGTCATGGTATATGGCTTTGGTAATAATGTTTAAGAACAATTTTTGTCTTTTATGTCACATATATTGTAAATTTGTAGCCTTGCTTCGCCAAGACGGTAAGCAGCAAAATCCCAGGATAGGGGTTTGTCTGGTAATGATGCTA
The DNA here is from genome assembly GCF_014696905.1 of Nostoc sp. FACHB-190. Lineage (NCBI taxonomy): Bacteria > Bacillati > Cyanobacteriota > Cyanophyceae > Nostocales > Nostocaceae > Nostoc > Nostoc sp. FACHB-190. The sequence goes on along the minus strand of NZ_JACJQW010000005.1, from coordinate 241,460 downwards.
AGGGTTCATCAACAACTTGGACGAGAATTTGTTTATTAAAAGGACTGGACACTCCTAGTTTGTCATAATTTGTAAAACTTAATTGGTGAGCATACATTTCTACTTTCCAGCTTCCTTCTGTGATTTTGGTAGGTTGGGAAATACTATCAATCACTAATACATATTCACTACCTTTATTAATAGTTTGAAATTGTGAACCTGATTTTAAACTGGTGATTTCTAAGAGTAATTTTTGTTTAATGTTATTGGATACCATCTGAGAACTAATATCCCAGGCTGTTTGCGGTGGTTGTTGTTCCGACCAAGTGAGCATCAGGCTTATGGTTTCGCCAACAAACCGCCGAATGGTTTCGGGATATCTTTCAAAGCTGGGTTTAGGATCTACTGTTACAGCTTGACCATCTATTAGTTGTACCAAACTTTGGGGCGTTAGTTGTTGTTTCAGAGCTTGTAACATTGACCCATGAAACATTAATAGCAGTAAGGCAAATATATTTAACCCAAAGGTAGCGACGGCAAATAAGGGGAGAATATTGCTTTTTTTATTTTCGGTTTTGAGGATTTGCATGAATAATATTTTTGTGGGAGTGGGGAGTAGGGAGTGGAGAATGGGGTTTAATTATTGCTAAAATTTATCTGAGAAAATTACTGTTTGATTTATTATTGAGACATTGCTTGGTTTGGTCGTCTGGGGAATTATATTCGTCTATTAAACATAAGTTCCGAATTTCATAAATTTCTAATTTATCTGTGCGGGTGCTGTATATGGCTTTTTGTAAGTCTGTGCTGTTTTCACTCAAGGGATAGGGAAAATAATCAACTGCACGGACTAATAAATCTTTATTAAATGCTGTAACTTTGCGGCGATTATCGGAACGTTTGGTTTGTACTAAGTCTGCTACCATGCTGACACGCCATTTACCAGGGGAAATTTTTTGGGGTGGATAAAGGCGCTTAATTACTAATTGAGCAGTAATGCTTTGGCTGGAGTTGTTAGCAAAAACTTCTGGGGGTGTAAGTTCCGCGATCGCACTTAACAAACCTTTACGAAAGTCTTCGGAAATTGCAAAACTCGCTATCCAAGTGCTAGTGGTGACGTTTCTGTTACCACCTTTGAGAGTTCGCACTTGAATTCCTGGGTCTGGTTTAGGTTTGGCGACTTCTTCAATATTTTGGGGTGGTAAGTTTCCCGACCAGTTAAACATAGCCGTCATGGTTTTACTGACAAATTGGCTGATGCTTTCCGTGTCTCGTTCTAACTCATCAGTGGCTGTGGGTGTCTTACCATCAATCATCTGCACAAAGTTAGGTGGTTTTCTCAGACTCAGTTGCCGGATATTTAAACCTTGAATAATAAATAAAATTAACACTAAGATTTGCAAACTGAAAGTGGCGATCGCAAAAGTTGTCAATACACTTCCTGTTTGTTTGGCTTGTCTTTTTTTAAGTAAATTGACCATACGATCTAGGGAGTAGGGAGTAGGGAATGGTGAGTAGGGGAAGAAAGTCTGTCTTTAAATTGCTGAAAACCTTACTATAAGAGTTTCTCCATTTCATACTTCAGACTTCACACTTCAGACTTTTTTTGCTATATTCTATTCCTCACTAAACTTTCAGTATTATTAATCGCGCTGAAAACTGCGAACCCTCCAGCCGCAGCTAAAAACAACGATAACAACGGCGCTAAAATTCCCAAAAAGATAATAAACCACATTAAATCAGGACTAGCGTTAATATCTTGTCCTGGGCCATTGATAATCACTGCGGATGTTAATGCAGCCACAATATTAAAAGAAATTTTGGCAATTCCCGCCGCTAAAAATCCAGTAATCCAAGCAAAAACAGGTTTACCAGCTACAGGTAATAATGAAGCCCCGACTGCTATGGGGCCTAAAGCTGCTATCAGCAACATCGTAGCTTCTAGCAAATTTTGAAAAGCATATTGTAATGAAATTAAAAAGTTTTTAATAGTTGTTTGTCCTGTATTGCCTAACAGCGCGTTAAATGCTGCGTCGGTGATAATTCCTGTACCGAATTTAATTTGATTAACTTGATTTTCTAATCTATCTATCCAAGTTCGATTACCGTATCTATTTCTATATTCTTGCCAGAGGTCATCAATTTGTTCAGTGGCTTTATTTAAACATTGAGTTTGTTGTTCACCAGTCAGTGCTTGACAAGGACGCAGTAGGGAACCTGCAACTTCTTCCGCCACACTCATACTAATGGCTTGCTGATAAGTTTGTTCAGCATCGGCGGTGGTGACTACTTGTTGATTTACCGTATTAATAAAATTCCGCACACCCAAAGTCAGGTTAGAAAGTGCGCTACCATTGCCAGGATTACTTAATAAAACTACTACCACAAACGGCCAAATTAACCCAGATATTGGGCGAGAATATTCACTATAAATAACATCTTTTAGCCACTGCACCATAAAAAATAACAGTGTCCCAACAGCAAAAAATACACCTAAATTGGTGATGGCTCCATATAAGTTATTACTAGTGTCATTTTGTAATAAATTCACCCATTGATTATCCCAGCTTTCAGCGATACTTTTAGCTGTTGTTGCTCCATTTTCTAGAGTATCTGTAATACCGGGAAAAACCTGTGCAAGATAAAGCTGCATTTTAAATCACATTGTTTGATGATGAATGATTATGGTTCGCGTCCAAATAAATCTGTTTGTGAAGCAGTTCTTAAAAGTCTGGCTGCTTCTGTAGCAGAATCAACTCGCCGAGCGCGGTTGGCTTCTTCAACTTGCTGAGAAATATTCGCTAAATTTAAATTAGTGTATTGTATTGACTGATTTGTTTGGATGGTTTGAGCAAGATTTTCCGCGTTAATTTTTGCTTGTTCTTGGAGAATTTTAACAGTTGTATCTTGTTGGATACTCGATTGACACAAGCTTTGATTGGCAACATTTACAGCGCCGGCTGAACCTGTTATCTTACATACCTGGTCTTTCAAATCATCCAGAAAATTATCAGCATCTTCAATAGTCTGGGCAATAGTTTCAATACTTCTTTCTGTATCTTCTAATTTGGTTTTTAAGCGTACTTGTCCTTCTCTACCCAGCACCCCAACTACAGCACCGCGAGTAACTACGCGATTAACTTCATTACTCACGCCTGCGCCATTGACTGCGGAATTATTTTCATATCTTCCTGAGATGGAGTTGATAATAATATCGCTGCGTACTTGTTTACCTGCTGAAACTGGATCAGGTAAATTCAATTCACCACTATAATTACTCAGCGCCCCTTGAGTTCTAATATCTAGTGGTCTAAAAGTTTCATTGACATTACTTCTGAGATAGTTTTGTAAATCTACCGAATAATATTGAAAATCAGTCCAAACTTTGCCGAGTTGTGCCATTGCTGGCAAAATTAATAAGCTAGAAAATAATAATGTGAATAAAGTTGTTTTCCGCATAAGTTTCAATTGTCATTTGTTAATTTTCATTTGTCATTTGTAGTTTCTTACAAATGATTTTAGATTACGAAACTAGAATGTTATCCTCCGCGCAGAGAGGCTAATAATTGACGGGCAAAAATAGAAACTGCTTCGTATTTATCACTATGTTGTTGCATGGCTTTTTTGCGGGCAGTTTGCTCATTGGGGTTATTGGCAACTACCGCTAATTGTTCGTAACCTGGATAGTAGCGGCAAAATGTATAAATGCCGTTATCATCTAATAACCATTGGCTGTAAACTCCTTCTTTGCGCGGGAAAAAGCTTTCAGAAGCATTACGGGCAATAATATCGCGGGGATATTTCAAAATACTGATGAAACTATCAACGGCGACTGGTTGAATCCGGCCGATGAGTCTGGTGGATAAGTTTTGCAGAATTTTGGATGAGGCTTTCGATTTAGCAATGGTATCGGGGTCTTGGGCTGATAAGATAACGCGAATCCCGGCTTTGGCACCGTTGGCACAAATTCTGCCTACTAAGTCGGCAATTTGGTCAAATTCAAACAAAATTGGCGCTTCATCAATAAAGAAGATAGAAGCTGGACTGCTTAAGGCGCGGCGCAAGGCGGCGGAATAGGCGCTTAGGGAAAGGACGGCTGCATCTTCGTTGTCAGCAAGGTTTCGCAGGGCAAAAACCAATAATTGAGCATCGGTGGGAAAGCTGGACGGTGAAGAAATCGCTTGTCCTACACGACTGGATAGCCAAAACCGCAAGCGCAGTTGAATTTGACTGAGTGCATCTTCAACTCGACCACTCACAGAATCGAGACGGAGATGTTCTGGTGAACAGAAATAAAGAAAATCTTGTAAAGTTGGGGTTTTTTGCCATTCTGGGCTGCCAAATCCACCGTTAATAGCGAGGCGATATCTTTCTTGAATACCTTCATCAGCAAAAAAGGCTCCCAATGCGAGGTTGAGGAGAGAACGTACAGTTTGGGAGAGGAGTTGATTTTCGGTAGATGAGCCTAAGACCATTGTCATTAAGGCTGATTCGAGAAAGGCGACATAATCCAGGAGGCGATCGCGTTGTTCTTCCGCAGAGAGCGATCGCAAATCTGGTTGTTCAAATAAGTTATTCGATTGTTTGGAAATATCAAAGTACGCCCCATTCCCTTCCATAAACTCGGTATAGTCGGTAAAGGTCGATGAGCCATCTGGTTTGGGGAAATCTAGAGCCACGACGGGAATATTATGAGCTAAAGCCTGAGTTAAAATTCCCGATACCAACACTGATTTTCCGGCGCGGGTAGTAGCAAACAACGCCAAGTTTTTGTGTTGGTGAAACATATCTAAATGTATGGGTGTCCCACCTTCTTCAGCAATCAACTCAAAGCCATATTTATCGCCGGCTTTAGTCATTACTAACGGCATTAATCCAGGCACTTCACTGGTTAAATACAACTGTCGGCGGTTAAAGGGTTTAACTAACAAACCTTCCCAAACAATTGGCAGAGATTGTAACCAAACTTTCCAAGCATATTCGGTTTCTCGAATTACCTGCGCTGGACGTTGAAAACAGTTTTCAATATATCTGATGGCTTCATCTAATTTGACTTGGCTGGGACGATGGACAAAAATAGCAATTCCTGTATGAATCGGTACGGCTCCTTCATACAATTGTTCTTGGGCTGCGACCGATTTTTTTAATTTTAATTGGGCGTTGACATCAATTGTTTTACTTTTTTCCTGTGCCAAAAGTGCTGAGACATTTGATTGTTTCAGCACTCGTTGTAATGTAGTCTTGACTATGGCAGGATTGGCGGCGGTTAATTGGCAAAAGATTTCGGTATCAACGACACTTTCCCTCGCCAATAATTCCCATAAGTACCGCAGTTGCGAAAATTTATTCGGCCAGCCACCTGGTTTTTCTAAAAAGGTCATCGCACCGACGTAGTGATTGTTGATATATACCCAACGGCGATCGGCACGAGGCACACTTGATTCCATCAGTAAAGTTGTACTGTGGACATTCTCGACCAATAATTTACTACTAGATAAATCAGAGTTAACTTGTTCGTGTAATCCTGTTTCATCTAAGGTGAGTAATTGCGGAATTTCTATGGGGGTTGTATCGTTAAATCTCAACCAAACTTCTTCCCAAAGTTCTTCTGCATTTAAAGGTTTAATATCTAAACCCATTTTGTTAGATAACAACTGTTCCCAACGGCAAAAACCTTGTTTATAAGCCTCAGTAATTACAGTTTCAAGGCGTTGATTCTCAATTTCTTCAAGTTCGCCTTTAAATTTCAGCCACCAAGATTCTGCTCTAGCCAAAAGTTTTTCAATCCAATCATCGGCATTAGTAGAATTTTGTTCTACGGTATAAGTAACATAAATCCGTAAAAATTTTGGTTTGCGAATGCCAGCGTTAGTCAGTTCTCTAATTCTGGCTCTTTCTGCCATAATTAAATATTTAATGTCATTCGACGGCGTGCTTTTAATTAAATCTGCTAGTTCTTGTTGACGCTGTTTGTCGGAACTAAAAGACCCTATATGTAAGGTCATTCTTTCACCTTCAGGGATATCTTTCAGCCCAGATTCAATATTATTAAATATAGTATTTATCTGTTCACTTCTTAAAGTGGTATGGATGCCTTTACATTCAAAGCCAAAGACAAAGCAAAATCTATCTCTTTGTGTGCCTTTCGCTAAAATATAAGCGCCAAGATCACGTCCATCCACTGCAATACGGAGCATTGTTGCTAGGTGTAAAGCGTCTTCAAATGGCGTTAATCTACTTTCGTTTCCTGGGGTGCCGATGCTCTTTTTTCCGATTTTTTGCTTCATGATTAATTTCCAGCAAGCTTTGATAACGAGCAAAGCCTCTAGTCCAAGTGGGAACTCCGATAAATTTGCTTAAAAAACGCCAACTCCTACCACCAGATAATATCCACCAAGTAGCGATTCCCCAACCAGCAATTAAAAATGTCCACAACCATTTTTGAAATTCATCGGTGAACAAGCCACCAAAAACGCCATTAATAATAAAGTATGCAGTTAGGGCAATTACTAACCAAGGAAAAATTTGATCGGCAGGAATTGGCCCTAACGATGGTTGTGCGCCTAAAATCTGATTTACTGGTCGAAAATCTTGTTCTCGTTCTTCAGACATACCATTAATTACCAATCACGAAGCCTGTCATGACATCGGCAATTGTGACAGCCAAAACAACTAATAATGGGGTTCTCGCAATACTTTGCCAGTCTTCATCTTTCCGTACGGCATTAATTACCCCAATTAACGAAACTGCAATATAAAGCAGATAAATTCCTCTCAGAACGTTGAATATTAAACTAACGGCTGTTTCTGTACCAGCAGTATTGGTATTAGCACCTTGTGTCAGATTAGTTTTGAAAAATCTTTCGGCTTTACCAAAAAATTGGGCTTGGGCTGGGGCAGCCAAGTAATCTAACCAAAATAAGCTTAAAATTACGATTGGTGCCAATATTTGTAAGGCAATCCGCCACCGATTTGGTAAGTTGACTAATTGCCCAATTTGTTGTATCGATATAACAATTAAACTACCAATTAATAAACAAAAAAGCAGTACTGGGCTGTGTAAGCTGATCACACTCAAAAATACAGTGCAAGCCAGCAAAAATGGCACTGACTCTAAAAAAGTCATCCGCCAAAATTCCAAGTTTTCTTTGAAATTAGGCAATTTCTGTCCAGCGTGCTGCTTGTTAATTTTGCGGATGTTGTCTGCTCGATAACCCTGTCTAAACATTTGTGAGTTTCCTTAGTTGTTTAAAAAAAGTTAGTTGTTGTTGTGGGAAAACCATGTTAATTTATCACAAATGATGATTCATATAATAAAAATTATGTACCAAAATCATGATATGTATTCAGGCTCTTATTAATTATTAAGAACAAGTTAACCACGTCTTAACATTGAGTAAACGCCGGAACTCTTTACTTTTTTTTAAGTTTTTGTTTTGAGAGAAAATTTTCTTTTTTAAGTTTATTTATTGCCGAATTAATTGATTTCATCAAAACTTTTTACTCCTGAAAAATTTACTTAAACGTGATATTTTTGCCTGGATAAATGCTAGACAGTGAAACAATTTATGATTGATACTCTATTGATTGCACTGTGTAACTCACAATGTGTACTGAAATAGAAAGCTAGTGTAATTGTGCAACAGTTGTCAATCACGATGGTAGATGTTGTTTGCTGAAATCAAGGATATTTTTTACACAGCGATCGCCTCAGCTTGTATTCCTACAGGCAGATAACCACTGTAGCGTTAATCTGTGATTATGCTTAGGACTGAAACGTAATTTTAGAGCTTTTTCATCAACGAGCGATCGCTTACAATACTGGTGATAATTAGCAGTAGATGAGCTTTGCTCTACGTGATTACCCGCAATTTTCTTGAGGTTGATCTGGAGCATTGGCACGTTTTTGTGAAAGAACTGTAATTTATCAGTAATTTTGTCAAGTCTAGCACAATCGGGAATATTTTTTTTACATAAAAAGAATAAACAATAGGCAGAGAATGGAACTAACCAGCCAATTAGCTGGGTTTGGCAACTCAAGCCTACACTGATGCCTAGCACAGTTGTAATCGGGAAATGTACGGTGAATAAGCAATATAGGGTTTTAATTTCACCCAGTAAACTACTGAAGTAAACATTACTTTTCCGCAAATAACAGTAGGTTTAGTTGGGGAATTATGAAAATTCTCAAAAAATCTTGATCAAAGTTTTCTTGGTGTCGAAGATAACTCATAATATCTTCACATTCAAGCGAAGAATTCTTTAAGTTGCCGATGAATACGAATGCTCGTTTACAAGCAATTTTAACTGACACAGCGATCGCAACTGTGTTACCCGCGATCGCCCAAGTCAACTTACCTAACTGGTGGTTAGCTGGAGGTGCAGTCCGTAACAGCGTTTGGCGGTCAATATTTGGCGAAGACTGCGCCTTAGTCATCAATGACTTTGATATTGCCTTTTTTGATGCAGATGGCGATCGCTCTCAGGAATTAGCGGCTAAAACCATTCTCACAGAAAAATTCCCTAACTATAAGTTCGATGTCAAAAATCAGGCTAGTTTTGCCCTGTGGCGGGCTGGTAGGCGGACTTACACTAGTACTGAAGATGGTATACAAGATTGGTTACATACTGCCACTGCTGTTGGTGTCAGGTTAAATAGCCAAGGTGAATGGGAGTTTTTGACACCTTACGGACTAGATGACCTGTTTTCTGGAATTATTCGACCAACACCAGCCCATATTCACAACCCAGATGCTGAAAACAAAGCAGCAACGTTTCTTGCTAAGTGTCCTCATTTGAGATTGGCATAATTTATGGTTTATCAAGAACAAATTGCGATCGCCACAAAAGGTCATGGCGAAATGCACGATTTGACCGAGACAGTCCATCAAATAGTTAAAAAATTGTTGTACTAATCCCTAACCCCTCTTTCCCAGATTGAGCAATTTTTAATAATATCCTGTTACAGATTCAAGGAAGTCGAAGGTAGAGTATAGGTCTTAATCATCTATACTTTGTAATTCTCCATGTTACGACAACCTGCTTTTGGCATCGCTTTAAGTACGCTTGTCCTTGCTAGTGGATTTATCACTACTCCGATACCAAGCCACTCATCTACCAACAGCACAACTCATCCCATTGCTTCTAGTCAACTAGCCTCATCCACTACTACCTTTAACACCACTGCATTAGAAAAATCAGTTTTTGAACAAATCAACCGCTATCGAGCTTCTAAAAAACTGCCAAAGTTAACTTTGAATGCCAATATCTCTCGACAAGCCAGGATTCACAGTCAAAATATGGCTAAAGGGAAAGTTCCCTTCAGTCATAACGGATTTGAAAAGCGTGTTATGGCGACTACAATTCGCTTTAATAGTGCAGGCGAAAATGTGGCAGTCAACCAAGGATATAGTAATCCTGCCTCTCAAGCTGTAATTGGGTGGCTAGAAAGTCCGGGACATTTGAAGAATATCAAGGGAAATTACAACTTAACTGGTGTTGGTGTGGCGACTAATCAGCAAGGTGAAGTCTACTTAACGCAAATTTTCTTACTGACTAGATAAATTGACTTGCTGAAATTATGTAGTGTCTAAGGGTATTCTTTTGTGGAAGACACTGCATTTATGGTTTAGTAATTTATGACATTACCAGATTTTCAGGTTTGCGATCGCGACATTAATGACTCTACCCTCAGTGAGTACTTAAAAGCCGAGGTGATCGCAGTTGATACGGAAACTATGGGATTATTACCACAGCGCGATCGCTTGTGTCTTGTGCAGTTGTGCAACCCGGAAGGTAAAGTCACAGCCATCCGCATCGCCAGAGGACAAACAGAATCTCCCAATTTAAAACAGCTTCTCGAAGCCAAAAATATACTAAAGATATTTCACTTTGCGCGGTTTGATGTTGCTACTTTACGCCACAACTTAGGAATTTTCGTCCAGCCTGTTTTTTGTACCAAAATCGCCAGTAAATTAGCCCGGACTTATACCAACCGTCACGGACTTAAAGAGGTAGTACAAGAATTAGAACAAGTAGAACTTGATAAAAGCGCCCAGAGTTCTGACTGGGGTAATGCTGCTAATTTAACAGAAGCGCAATTAAGCTATGCTGCTAATGATGTGCGTTATTTAATTAGTGTCCAACACAAGCTGAGTGAAATGCTCAAACGAGAAGAACGTTGGCAACTCGCACAAGAATGCTTTCAAGTCTTACCAACAATTGTTGCATTAGATTTATTACAGTTCAAAGATTTATTTGAACATTGATTGAAAGTCAATAGTCAAGAGTCAAAGCATTCTCCTATATTCACCTCTTGCACCAAGCGACTGAAGTCGCAGCTACACGAACAAAACCCACCTACGCAGGTTTCTCACTACACCTTTCAAAGCCTGTGCAGGGGAGCAGGGGAGAATGAGGTACTCTCTCCCCTGCCCCTCCGCACCTCTGCCCCTCTGCCCCATCAAACGCCTGAAGCTTGTGAGAAATGCGGGCTACGCGGGTTTCAAACCCCAGATTTAGCGTTAGTCCGCGTAGGCGGACTTTGTTTGTATAGCCACGAATTCTATTCGTTAGGGCTTGGTGCTATTTGACCAAAATCTAGACTTCTTTTTGCTGATTTTCGGCGTGGTTTTTCAGCCGAGAGACAACATTATAGTCATCTGCACCTGCGGGAGTTCTAGATTCCGCAATACCTTCTGTTGAGCCGCCGATCGCCTTCCAGGCAGCTAAACCACCCTTCAGTTGAGAAACATGCACAAAACCAGCAGAACGCAGAACTTGTGCAGCTTGGGCAGATTCTTGATCATTACCACCGTAAATATAGATATCACGGCTTTTGTCTAAAGATGGTACAGCTCGCTCTGCTAGTTCATCAATGGGCATAGGCATGGCTCCCATGATGTGACCTTCGTTGTAGGTCTGGCGATCGCGCACATCTAAAATTGTCAAAGCTGGTTCGCCCCATTCCAAACGCGACTTAAGAACATGAGCATCAGATACCGGCTCAACTGGTGGCTGTTGAGGAATAATACCACCTATTAAGTTATTCATAAAATATCCTTAACTGACTTTGCTAAGAGCAATTTAACGAGATGAAGCTATTAGATTGCTCTTTCTCAGGTATGAATACTATAAAAGTCTTTCTTCCGGTATATTCGGTAGTTTTGGAAAATTAAAACCTCTATAATTCAGCTTTTGATTTCTGAGATTACTAACAACAAAGTTCCTTCAATTTCTTCTCTAATTGCAGGCGTAATCTTCCGGGACACATTCAGGCAATTTATCAGTAATTTATTCGCACTATAATATTGTTGAATTAATTCAATTTGCTGTTTACTAAACTGCCAATCATGACAAATATTGCGATATTGAATTAGGAGTTCCCTAAATTTTCCACTCCAGAATTTACCGTGTTCTATCCACCACTTACGAAATTTATGTGGATGATTTTGAGCATTTGGCAATTGTTTCTTGAGGTTGTGGAGAAATTGCTTAAATTGAGACTCAATAACTAAATTTAGGGCTTTATCAAAGGCAATATTTAACGCATGGGCATAGTCAAAGACAATAGCATCATTCAAAATATAATGACAGGCAAATTCCAGTTCAGCCGCACAAGCAAAAGTACTAGTCAAAAACTCATCAATCGCCAATTCTGGATTGAATGCTAAATTACCTAAAATAGCACGTTCCAGACCATAACTAGATGAATTGCCAAATACTTGCTGTTGAGGACAATTACTTGCTTGCGAACACACTTCTAAAACACGACCGACACAAACTAAATAAAAAGCCCGAATTGCACCTGCTTTATATTGAGTAGCTACAGAATTTGATTTTTGATTGAGCCATAAGAAAAAATCTTGAATTTTCTGGTCATTAGCTACTAAATTATCTATTTTTTGTTTCATTAATTGCAGCATTATTTCTGCATTGGGCAACATACTCACAGTCAATAAGAAAATATTTTGCCAGCGTTTTTCGGTGATATGAGTAATTAGCTGATTTACAGACTGTTCATGGTAATTGATGACAAAATTTTTCGCCGTTAAATATTCTTGTAAAGCCAGATGAGAGAAAGAGTAAATACCGTGCGATCGCTGCACCAATAAACCATATTCAACCTCGATTATTTTCAACCATTTTTCACTATCGTGCAACTGCTGATTTACTAATTCTAAGTCAGTAGCATAGTAATTAAATTGACTTAAATATTGATATATTAACGATTGTATGTGTTCTTGCTCAAAAAAATAATCTTCTTGCTCAAAAGTAATAGCCGCTATTTGTGCGAGGAGCTTTTTAGGATTAAATAACTTGAAGTTCTCTGTAATTGACTGTCTGTAAATACCTCTCACATCATCCCATCTACCCAGCAAAATATTTAAAGCTTGTTCATATAACTTAGCTACGTTAAATGTAAATTCAGATTTGGTGTGAAAAAATAAACAAATTAAATGTAATAATATTGGTGCGATCGCTAATTCGCGTAATTGCTTGTTTTCTGGCAAATTCAATTGATGAAGAAATAAATTTCCTATAGATTCGCCATCTTCCTTAGATTCCTTAGCAACTACTACAAACCATTGTTTTACAAAAATATCGGCTTGCTGCATATCAAAATCAGCAATTTCAACCTCAGTAAATCCTGGGAATTTATATTTTTGCGCCCCGATGCGACAACTAATTACAAAGCGATTTTTGTAATAAGTCTGAGAAAATCGCCGAATTTCTTGATTAACTTGATTGATATCTATCGTCGGTACTTCATCTAATCCATCTAAAAAAATTAATCCTTTGCCTTCAGTTAAAACATTTTGCGTTGATTCTGCTTCAATGCCACAACTAACAAATTCTTGGCTAATATACTTCAATAAACTCAAATCACTATTGTCTTTCAGGTCTTCAGCAAAGTCTTTCAGGTTAATAAAAATAGCTACATAACTCGGTTGAAATTGACCTTGATTACACTCAAGCGCCAAATATTTTAAGAATATTGTTTTACCTGTACCTGGTTTACCCAATATCATCAACTTTGAGTAAAGTGATGCTACTTCTAAACCTAGTAATTTTTTTTGGTTAAATTCTTGTAGTAAATCATCAATTTCTAACCATCTTTGACTTGTGATTGTTTCTAATATATATATAGGAGTATATATATCACGCAATGGAATTGTCTGAGCAATATCCATCATTTGTAAAGTACCGCACTGGTCTTGAATTTTGTCTTGGCGCTTTTGACGTATTTCCTGCACCAATATATTTAAATCTCTATTATTAGTTTGTGATTTAGCACTAGCATCTGAAGTTATATCTTCCGGTAGGGCAGCAATTTTTTGCCAAGATAACCCTAAATGTTGACAAATTTGTACAAAGCAACTGCGCGAAACTGGTTCACCTGCAAAAAACTTGGATACGGGTTGACGTGTAATACCTAAAGCTATGGCTAATTTGTGTTGGCTTAAAGTTTTGTCAGTTAAAGCTGTTTTTGCAGCTCTAATACCTTCTGAGGAAGCTCGGAGTCCTTGGCTGGTCATACAATCAGCTTTTTAAGTGTATTTTCTTACAAGTAGGAATGTAGCTGCACGTAGACCCACCCTGGACAGATGGCTTGACTTTTCCAAAACAGTTGACTTTGGAAAATTGAGAGTCAAACATTTTAGCAAATTTCAGTTGAGTCTAGCTGGATATGCCATTGACTTTCTGTCTGAAGGGTATTTGTTCTTTAAAAATCTTCAATAAATTGAATTTCTTTTAAAGATAAGAGTACTTAATTATACGGTTATGTTCAAAAACATACAAAAATCATACAAAACTTATACATTTGGTATGCAATATGATGGCTGAAGTTTTCCGAAATTTAATAGAAAATTAAGTGTATCTCAGTAGAGTAGTGTCCATGTCTGGCAAAAACTCGTTTATGTCTAAGTAATCAACTTGGGTAAATGTCAAGAAAATCTAAAAAATCTTTGTAATTGATAGACTTTTCCACAGTGGCTTCTCGTATGCCCAAAAAACTATCTCAACTACGAGTTGCCCAATGAATCATAGGCTAGAACTTTATGGTTATGCTTCCTGTTACAAATCCCAAAATTCTGGTTGTAGATGATGACTTTGGTGTCCGTAATCTAATCTATCGTTTTCTCGGTCGAAAATATCAAATAGAGTCTGCGGCAGATGGCAAAACGGCGTTATCGTTATTTGAGCAATTTGATCCAGCTTTAGTAATTTTAGATTGGAATTTACCTGATATCAGTGGCTACAATTTGTGCGAAGAAATGCAGAGTCGAACGAATGTCTTAGTCATGATCCTAACCAGTAGAAATGCGGAAGAAGATAAAATTAAGATTCTTTCGGCGGGTGCTGATGACTTTTTGACTAAACCATTTAGTCTCGCGGAGGTAGAAGTCAGAGTACAAGCACTGTTAAGACGTATACGTTCTATCAACCCATCTCCTGTACAACGCTTGATATTTAAGCAATTAGCCATTAACCCAGAAGGTAGAGAAGTCACACTCAATGATAAGCCGCTAAATTTAACAGCATTAGAGTTTAATATTTTACATTTTTTAGCGAGTCATCCTGGCCAAGCTTGGAGTCGTCCACAACTCATCCAAAAAATTTGGGGTTGCGACTATGTGGGCGATGGACGTGTTGTTGATGTACACATTGGTCAATTACGCAAGAAATTAGAAGTTGATCAAAATGTACCTGAGTTTATTAAGACAGTCCGGGGCTACGGTTATAAATTTGAATTGCCAGAAGTAACTAGTGCTTAATCAGTGAATCACGTCACTGTAATTTACGCTTTAATTTATAAATCATTTTTTATCACCTCAAATTGCCAAATATCTTGATATTTCGGATCAGATTTGGTTAGGTGCTACAAAGACTTTATATTATCCAGTGCAAGGGATTTGAGTTTGTATAGCCGCGATTGTCAATTATCTGCTCTTCTATTTATAGCAACATCTTTTGTCTTTAAAAAAGACAAAAGATGTCTAATTATGTCGTTGAATTATTGAATCTGACTAATGGAGATTTCCGAGCGATCGCACATTGCTTGTGACTAATATTGATAATCGAAATTACAATTAAAATTGTGATTTTATCTTTGTTTTTAATTTATCAAATATCTGCATAATAATTCATCCATTGCATAGTAAAATTAATATTTTACCTGCGGACATAATTAGTCATTTTAGGACGTAATTATCTTCTTGACGCTATTGAATAACAGATTTTTTTTCATAAAAATGTTCAGTATGAATTAGGCGATGCAAGCTTGATCCATACATAAACAAATGTTTTCTGCCAATTTTGATTGGAGGAAAAAGAATGGAAAAAATGAATAAATCTGAAGCAAATCCTGTGGGTGCTAAACTTTTCACAGATGCCGAAAGCTTTTTAGAAGACTTAGGTGATACAGCAGCGATGGCTGTACAAGGAGGAGAAGGTGCTTTTTTCCTTCCATATATTGCCTACGGTCAGAAGTTTCTAGAGTACGGCGTGAACGGATTTGCAATCAATAATATTGCATCCATCGCCAAGTCATTTAGTGGTGCTGGTGTCGGTGCTGCTGGGGTTGGTAATGGAGACGATACTGGCGGTGCTGGTAATAGTGGTGTTGGTGGTGCCGGTAATGGCGGTGTTGGTAATGGTGGCAGTGCTGGGGGTGTTAGTTCTGCGCCAGGCCTCAGTGGCACTATTACCTATAAGTTGTAGTTTTCTAACAACTAAAAATCTCAAAATCAACAACAAAACAACGAACAATTCACGCTATTAAATCGGAGAAAAAACAATGGTCAAGATGAATGTATCTGCTATCAATCCTACTGGTTCTGAATTATTTACAGATTCCGAAAACTTTCTCGAAGACTTAACTGATACAGACGCAATGGCTGTACAAGGAGGAGAAGGAGCTTTGTTTCTCCCATACATTGCCTATGGTCAGAAGTTTCTAGAGTATAGCGTGAACGGATTTGCGATCGCTAATATTGCATCAGTCGCCAAGTCATTCAGTGCTGCTGGTCTTGGTGGTGCTGGTGGTGGTGCCGGTGGTAACGGTGGTGCTGGCGCTGTTTGATAGATTGTCATTTGTTAGTCTATAGGATTCATTTATTAATAGCTGAATCCTACTAAAATCGGATGATTACTAGTAAATTCATTGATGATTGTTAGCCATTAATTACTTTCCTTAGTTTTAAGTATTTATCTTAGACTAAGGATTTTTTATAATTTAAATTCCATAAATATTTTATACATTTAATTTTCACTTATTAGGAAAATAATAATTTCAATCCTGCTAAAGATAGAAATTAAAGTACATATCACCCATCTAATTTACTACTATTTATGGCTGTGATTGGCATAAATGTTTTACTAATATTAAATCTATTCAAATCAGGAACAAATTATCTATTGCATAAATTTAAGTTAGCCATAATCAAATCCCCATTTAGATTGATTTTTCTCTTTGGATAAGGTTTTGAGGATATATGTCACATAAAATCAATCAATTTCCAGATTTAGAAAGCTATAAAATCAATCCCAGCAAGCTTTTAACACCTTTTCAGAAAAAAATTTTGCTCAAAAATTTACAAACAAATTTACAACCTGAATATCGTCGCCGTATCGAAGTTATGTTGCTGGCAGATCAAGGTCAATCTCCAAGTAAAATTTGTCAAATATTAGGCTGTTCTTACCACATGGCAAGATATTGGACTAGTATTGCTAAAGCTGGATTAGCTCACCAATGGCAGGAACAAAAAATAGGTCGTCCAAAACTTATTAATGAGCAATATCTCGACCGCCTAAAACAATTAGTCACTCATAATCCTCAAGAATATGGCTATCCGTTTCAAAACTGGACTGCACAATGGTTAAGTAAACATTTAGCTAATGAAATGAGCATTAAGATTACCGAACGTCACATCAGTCGGTTACTTAAACAAATGGGACTTTCCACAAAACAAAAAAATAATTCTAACCAACAAGAAACTAAGGATATGAAAGATTCAGAAATTATAATATATGATTTGTATTTAAATGGTGAAAATAATAATTTATCAGAATTATTTGATTTTGTGAATACTTATGAATAGAGAGTATTTTTCAAACAGGGATAAATTGATGAATGATGTTTTCATTATTGCTTCGGAAGATATATTGTATCAACTCAAGCTTTCTTGCCAACTGCCAGATATAATTGCTGCGATCGCAACTCGCAAGATTATTACTGATGCTGCTACTAAAGCAGATATAGAAATTAAAGCAGGAGAGCTTCAGCAAACAGCAGATAAATTGCGTTTAGTAAAAAAACTGATCACAGCCAAAGATACTGAAACATGGCTAGAAAAACATTATCTGTCTCTCAATGAATTCAAAGAATTAGTTCAAACTTCTTTACTGTCTGCCAAGTTAGCTGAATATCTCTTTGCTGAACAAGTCAAATCTTTCTTTGCGGCACATCAGCTTGATTACACTCAATCTATCACCTATGAAGTTGTTTTAGATGACGAAGAGTTAGCTTGGCAGCTATTCTATGAACTGCAAGAAAATAACATATCTTTCCAAAATATTGCTCAACAATACATCCAGGAACCAGAATTACGTCGTCTAGGTGGATATTGTGGAATCAGATATCGTAGTGATGTGATACCAGAAATTGCTAATTATGTTTTTACTGCCCATCCGCCACAGATTCTTAAGCCCATTCTCACACATAAAGGAGTGCATCTAATTTGGGTTGAAGAAATTATTCAGCCTCATTTAGATGAAAAATTACGCTGCAAAATTCTCCGAGATTTGTTTGCTAGTTGGTTACAGCAACAACTGGAGGAAATGAGAATTGTGGTGCAAATTTAATCTCGGTATCAACTTTTAATAGCGTAGGTTGGGTGGAGGAACGGAACCCAAAATCATCACATATCTTGCACCAAGCCCCGACGAATGGAATTCGCGGCTATAAAAACAAAGTCCGCCTACGCGGACTTTCATTAATCACATATCTCAACTTAGTTGTTCATACTTAAATTTCCCCTTAATAAACTTATTAAAATATTGACCTTTAGATGGTGCATTATCTAAGTCGTCCTTGATATTAGGAGGTACTTTAAAATACTGATAAACACTTCCACTATCAAATTCAAGAGTCAGCGTTTGAGTTTTTGAATCATAGCTAAATTCCTTAATAAAGCTACCTTCTGGTTTGAGTAAGGGGAAAGCGATGACATCCCGAATGCTTGCGGAGTCAGTTAATAACATGACTAACCGATCAATGCCAATACCTAAACCGCCTGTAGGTGGCATTCCATATTCCAGGGCGGTGAGGAAGTCTTCATCTACACTTTGGGCTTCTAAGTCACCAGCAGCTTTACGGGCGGCTTGGGCTTCTAAACGTTCCCTTTGATCGATAGGATCTGTTAACTCTGAGAAGCTGTTAGCAGTTTCGCGTCCCACAATAAATAACTCAAATCGTTCTACCAAACCCGGTTGAGAACGATGGGGTTTTGCGAGTGGCGAAATTTCTACAGGATAGTCAATGACGAAGGTAGGTTGAATTAAATTTGTTTCTACCTTTTCTTCAAAAGCTAAATTGAGTAACTTGCCAATTGATTCGGCTTCATCTGTACCAGGAATACCCGCATTTTTGGCTGCGGCTTTTGCGTCTGACAAACTTTGGAAAGAATTAAAGTCTAAGCCTGTGACTTCTTTCACTAAGTCGTGCATTGTCACCCTCCGCCAAGGTGGTGTTAAATCTACAGTTTCACCTTGGTAGGTAATTTGCAATGTGCCGAGAACTTCTTGGGCGACGCTGGTAATAATGCCTTCCGTCAGCGCCATCATATCGTTGTAGTCGGCGTAGGCTTGGTAAATTTCAATTGAGGTAAATTCGGGGTTGTGTCTGGTGGAAATTCCTTCATTGCGGAAAATCCTTCCCATTTCAAATACTTTTTCAAAACCACCGACAATCAACCGCTTGAGATGGAGTTCTGTGGCAATTCGCAGATACAGTTCCATTTCTAGGGTGTTGTGATAGGTGATGAAAGGACGTGCATCTGCACCACCAGCTTCACTTTGCAAAACAGGCGTTTCAATTTCGAGGAAATCTCGCTGTTCCAAATAGCGGCGAATACCGGCGGTGATTTGGGCGCGACGGCGAAAAGTTTGGCGGACTTCGGGGTTAACAATCAAGTCAACGTATCGCTGACGGTAGCGTTTAGCAACATCTGTTAATCCATGCCACTTGTCGGGTAGGGGCAGAAGGGATTTGGTGAGGATGGTGTATTGTTTGACGTAGACTGATAATTCGCCCTTTTCAGTCCGTTTAATTGTGCCTTTAACTCCTAGAATATCGCCTGCATCTGTGAGTTGCTTCAGGTGGTTGAAAGCTTCAGCATCAATTTCTGCCATGCTTTCTTGGATACGATTTTTCTCCAGATAAAGCTGTATGGTGCCGGTTTCGTCTTGCAAGGTGAAGAATGCTAGTTTACCGAAAACACGCCGCGCCATAATGCGTCCTGCGATCGCAACTTCTAAGTCAACTTCTTCACCACTAGCTAAATCAGCAAATTTTTCCTGCAATTGGGCAGCGTTATGGGTGGATTCCCAACGATAGGCGTAGGGATTAGCCCCTAACTGCTTAATCTGGTCTACTTTTTCCAGCCTTGCGGCACGGATATCTTCTTCCGACATGGTAACGAACTAAAATAGGGCAAGATTAATTATAGATGCTGCAATCAAGTGGGCGCTGACAAAATAACTAAGTTCGCTGCGACTTCCCTCAATATACAAGGTTGGGTGGAGGAAAGGAACCCAACATCATCAAGACTACATAAACAGAACCCAAACCGGGCTTCAAGTTGAGAGCAGGTTAAACAAAGACTGGGTTTTTCTCAATAATGTATTCATTTATTTTTTACTACAAAAATGTAATTCTGTGTCTTCTGTACATTCTAGAAGAATATAAAGGATACAATCAAAGTCATAAAGCCAATGGCTATAGGACTCAATGACTATGAGAATTAAGCAAATTTCCGTCAATGGCTTATTTGGTATTTTTGACCATGTAA
The DNA here is from genome assembly GCF_014696905.1 of Nostoc sp. FACHB-190. NCBI lineage: Bacteria > Bacillati > Cyanobacteriota > Cyanophyceae > Nostocales > Nostocaceae > Nostoc > Nostoc sp. FACHB-190. Next base: position 221,406 of record NZ_JACJQW010000005.1, on the reverse strand, counting down.
TTCCATTGAATATGGATGAACGACTCACTATCATTCATGGCCCCAACGGTTTTGGTAAAACAGCTATATTGAGAATTTTAAATTGCTTTTTCAACTCTCGATACTCAGAATTAATAACTATTCCATTTAAAAATTGTGTAGTTGAATTTGATAATGGTAACATTATTGAAATAATAAAAAATTTTGATAATGAAGAACAGAAAAATAAGATTAATTATAATTTATATACAAATAATTCAAAAAAACTTTCTTTTTCTCCAAAGCAAATAAATATTGAGTCTGTTGGCATAAGCTTTTCACTTAAATTTTTAGATAAAATAATACCAGGATTAGCACAAGTGGCTCCTCAAAAATGGCTGTATGAACCCACAGGAGAAACTTTTTTATTAGAGGAAGTTGTAGAACGTTTTGATAATTTATTACCCTCAAACTTAAGACTAAGAGAAATACCTAAATGGCTAGAAGAATTGAGGGAGAAAATTCATATTCGTCTTATAGAATCACAACGGTTGCTTAATTTTGTGTCTAAACGTTCTTCTAAACAGTCTGCTGAAAAACCTTCAATGATATCAACCGTATCTGACTATTCTGATGAACTTGCTCAATTGATGCAACAGAAATTTAAAGAATACGGCACAATATCTCAATCTCTTGACAGAACTTTTCCAATCAGAGTAGTCAAACACCAGCCATCCGCAGATTTAACAGATGAACAATTACGTCATAAATTAAGTGAGCTTGAAGCAACTCGTTCTCGGTTAATAGAAGTTGGTCTTTTAGATAAAGAGGAAGATTCAGAAGTTCAAATCCAGCCTCAAGATATAGATGAAAGTACTAAAAATGCTTTGTCTGTATATGTTGAAGATATGGAGAAAAAGCTGAGTGTTTTTGCAGAAATCGCCAGCAAAATTGAATTGTTAAAGAAAATTATCAATAATAAATTTGCTTATTCTTACAAAGAAATAAATTTTAGTAAAGAGAAAGGTTTTATCTTCACCACACTTTATAATTCTTCATTAACTAACTCCAAAACTCTTTCGCCAACGGATTTATCATCAGGTGAGCAACATGAGTTAGTTCTGTTATACGAACTTCTATTTAAAGTTCAACCTAAATCTTTAGTATTAATTGATGAGCCAGAATTATCACTTCATGTAGGTTGGCAAGTTCAATTTTTAAAAGACTTGCAAGAAATTACCCAACTTGCAGACTTAGATATATTAATGGCTACACATTCACCAGATATTATTCAAGACAGATGGGATTTAACGGTTGAACTGAAAAGGCCAGAAAAGTGAGAGAGTTTTTAAAGGGTGAACGTTTTGCTAACTACATACGATTACGACGAAGTACATTTACAGGAACCTTTTTATTAGTAGAGGGAAGTTCTGATAAAGTTTTCTATCAACGATTTGTTGACGAATTAGCTTGTGAATTAGTGGACACTTCAGGAAAACCCTCTAGTAGACAGAATGCTATTGATACTCTAGAAATTTTAGAAAAATCAAATTTTCAGGGAGTTTTAGTAATTGTCGATGCAGATTTTGATCGGCTTAAAAGCTTAGTTCCAAGTAGTCCCAATTTACTTTACACTGACACCCATGACTTGGAAACTATGCTGATTCAATCACCAGCGTTAGACAAGGTACTGGCTGAGTTTGGTTCTGAAGAAAAAATTGCCCAGTTTAAGCGAGATGTGAGATTAACATTGTGTGAAATTGGCATCTCAGTAGGTTATTTGCTGTGGATATCTCAGTCTGAAGGATTAAACCTGACTTTTGAGGGTATTACATTTAGCAAATTCATTGATGAGCAAACTCTACAAATTAATGAACTGCAATTAATTCGAGAAGTTAAGAATAAATCTCAAGCCTATTCGTTAAAAGACGAAGAGTTGCAAAAACAGTTGATTAGCCAGAAAAGCAACAACCATGATCCTTGGCAAGTCTGCTGTGGCCATGATTTAGTAGAAATTCTGTCCCTTGGTTTACGTAAGGCGCTTGGTACGAACAAAGCTGCTGATGTTGAACCAAACGCTCTTGAGCGTAGTTTAAGACTGGCTTACGAAGCAGTCTATTTTTGCAAGACGCAACTCTATTGCAATATTCGCACCTGGGAAAGTCAGAATCAGCCTTTCAAGGTTTTGCGAAATGACATATAGGAATCCTATTTGATTTTTGGAAAAAATTCAGTACGTGTAATATGTGTAGGGTGCGTTACGGCTTACGCCTAACACACCGAAAGCTTGGCGTTAGATGCGTTACGCTGTCGCTAACACATCCTACGTACTAAAAAATCTACTCACTCCTCACTCTCTATTTTTGAGCTTCCACCCCCGCAAGCAAACATGTGTAGACATAACTGCTGGGAAAGTTCTTTACAAACTTCAACTCCCCGCACGCTGTTACCTCGCGCATCTAAGGGTGGCGAAAATACTCCAATACCCATTTGATTGGGGACAACTGCAAAAATTCCGCCACAAACGCCACTTTTAGCGGGAATACCGACTGTATACGCCCATTCGCCAGCAAAGTTGTACATTCCACAGGTGTACATGACGCTGAGAATATCCTTTATATATTGATGATCTACAGCTCGTTCGCCTGTGATGGGGTTTATTCCTTTGTTTGCCAATGTCGCGGCCATCACGGCTAAGTCGTGACAATTCACTATCACAGCACATTGCTTGAAATAAAGGTCTAATGCTTCTTCAAGATTTTGGTCAATCATACCAAAGTTCAGCATCAGGTGAGCCATTGCGCGGTTGCGATGTCCGGTGCTGCGTTCGGAAGTAAATACAGACATATCTACAAATACATCATGACCAGTGTAGCAGCGAAACATTTTTAAGACGCGGTTGAGGCGTTCGGTTGCACCATCTCCTTTAATTAAGCTGGTGGTGGCGATCGCACCGGCATTTACCATTGGGTTATATGGTCGCTTCGATCGCTCATCTAAAATAATTGAGTTGAATGCTTCTCCAGTCGGTTCTACTCCCACTCTTGTCAACACATAATCTCGCCCATGATCTTCTAGTGCTAGTCCATACGCAAAAACTTTCGACATGGACTGGATAGTAAATAGTTGTTGATAATCTCCAACTTCATACACTTGGCCATCTACAGTCACGATGCAAATGCTAAATAAATCCGGGTTTACTTTGGCTAATTCTGGAATATAGTTGGCGACTGCACCTTCTTGCAAAGACTTGTACTTAGAATGCAAGTCTTGGAGAACGGACAACAATGATGATGAATTTATTTCTAAATCTCCTGAATTTGCTTGTTTTGCCATGAAGCTAATAGTTTATATAAGAAAATCATAAATGATCAATTAGTTTAATTTTGAGGTAACTTTTGCTACATTGTAAAACTCGTTAATATACGTCCATCCGCTTTTTTTAATTTTCTCATTCTTATTTTTCTTTTAATTGTAAAAAATATTAGTTGTAAAAGCACCGAATTTTTTTGCTCCTGACTGCTAAAAATACGGGTTTTATATATTACTTTTGTTTCTCGTAAAAACAGTATATTTCCTTGTAATTATTCACTACATGAGTTTTTTTAAAACATTCATGTTTTTTGTCAATCGAAGGATACATTCTGCCCAAAAACCTTGATTTAAGAAGTTTGTAAGCAATTCTAAAGATTGTATGAATCTAGTCTAAATCAGTATTGACACTGGTTTTTTCACTTCAATATATTTAAAGCTTATAGTTTATATTTAAAAAAAATATATGTTCTATAACATACAAATTTTTGGAGGAAACTAACAGGTAAATCGCACAAATTTCGCCAAAATCGAATCTGAGAGGATTGTAAAGTTTTAATAAGAAAAATGTTCGTAGCCGAAAAAAACGCTACACACCCAAAATCCGCATTTGAACAAGGTTTCACTGTTTTGATGAGCATTTAAATTTGAGAAATTGAAGTTTGATTACGCTAAAACCCTGATCCCCAAGTCCAAAAGTTCGTGTTAGTCTGTTGCAGTTATGAAAAACAAAGTGAAAGCGGAACGAGTTCGATTTTAAGGAAAACTTTTGCTGTTTATGGCAATAAATTCCGTTAATCAAAAAAACTACTGTTCTACAGTCGCTTGAAAATTGGACGCATGAACCAAAGACATTTGTGGACTATTGTCGCCTTGTTTGTGACTCTTACCGGGATACCCTCAATGGGTCGCACTCAAACTACAACTCAAACCACCAAGGAAATTCAACCAGTTTCCCGAAAATCACCAGCAGGTGATGTGGTTAAGGTAGGTGAGTACCAATCCCCTACAGAGCAACAAAACTCGGATGCTGTGATTACAAGCATTCATACTCACAGCATTAGGGGTCTTCAGGCGGCAACCCTGTACATCCGGAACATACCAGTACTCACTTTCGTGGGTTCCAAGCCAGTTGCGAGTAGTGAAACGAAACAAGGTGTTGTAGGAGAAGGACGGGGCGTGCAGTCGTACGCCCTTATTGCTGGAAACTCAACTCAAGTGGCAAGTACTGGCAATGTAGTAAGTTCCGGGAACCAAGTCGGCGCACTAGAAAATGACCCAGTTCAAAGAGCTAGTGCGATCGCAGCCAAAATCAACCAACTGATTCAAGACAACGTTGATGCCAAGGAAATCACAGTCAGTTGGAAAGATAGCAAGACTGCTAATCTCGCCCAAGATAAAAGCTCTACTGCACAGCAACAGTCTAGCGATCGCTATACAATCAAAATCAAAGACCAAGAATTGGTGGAAATCAACGAAAATACCCGCCTAGCAGACACCACCAAAAATCTTGCACAAGACGCATTACAAGCAACTAACCGCCTACGCAGACTGATTGGTAACGCATCTCCCATCGATAAAATCGCTAATTTACCATCGCGTTCACCATTGTCTATCCCACCGTTACCACAACAAATTGCCGTTGGTAACGTCAGACTTACCTTTAGAGGTATAGCTTCCTATTATGGCTATGACTGGGCTGGCAATAAGACAGCTAGTGGACAAAGATTTAATCCCGAAGCTATGACCGCAGCACATCGCACCTTACCCTTTGGTACACGAGTTCGTGTTACCAACACCCGTAATGGTCGTTCTGTCATAGTACGTATCAATGACCGTGGCCCGTATATCCGGGGTCGAGTTATTGACTTATCCTCTGGTGCAGCACGAGTTATTGGTATGATGGGTAGCGGTCTTGCTCCAGTGCATATCGAAGTGTTGGGACGATAGGTCTGAGGTAATTTGTCAGGATGCCAGGACAGTTTGACATAATTTTGGATTTCTCAGTTCCCAATCCAAAATCTCAAATATCAAATCCAAAATTTATTGGCTGTTCGGCGTAGTGTTTTCCCTCAACGCGCTTGGCGCAAATTAATGACAAAGGCTCAATTTAAAATCTCATCCTGCATCCTGCAAATTTACCTATTTTTGATATTCCCCTAGTTCTCACATCTTTTCCCCAATTTCAGATATAAACTAACGGGGGAGGGTTAGAAGAACTAGGGGAATTTTGTGCGCCTGTTGACAACAGTCGCAGCTTTACGCTGCTATTTAAATAAACTTCGCTCAGACAGCCAACTAACAGTTTCAGAGGATCTGGTGGCAGATGAAATGAGCAGTTGGGATCGGACAGCAGTCGGTTTGGTACCGACAATGGGCGGCTTACATCAAGGCCATTTAAACTTAATTAAACGCGCCAGACAAGAAAACTCAACGGTGATTGTCAGTATTTTTGTCAATCCCTTGCAATTTGGCCCTAACGAAGATTATGCACGCTATCCGCGCACATTAGAGCAAGACCAAAAACTATGTGAAAATGCGGGAGTTGATGCAATTTTTGCACCTACTCCGGACGTGATGGGAGTAAGAGCGAAAAATATACAAGATTCTTTAATTACCCAAGTCATTCCCCCATCTGCTATGATATTAGGTTTGTGTGGCCGTTCTCGGCTGGGTCACTTTCAGGGTGTAGCAACGATTGTGACAAAGCTTTTGAATTTGGTACAGCCTGACCGCGCCTACTTTGGTCAAAAAGATGGTCAGCAACTAGCGATTATTAAACGACTAGTGGCTGATTTAAATTTGCCTGTAGAAATTGTTGCTTGTCCGACAGTCCGAGAAGCTTCTGGTTTAGCTTTTAGTTCGCGCAATCAGTATTTGAGTGCAGCTGAAAAAGAGCAAGCGGCGGTTTTATATCGAGGCTTAAAAAAAGCTGAGGCTGCTTTTAAATCTGGTGTGCGTCATAGCAGCCAGCTAATAGCAGTGGTAAAACAAGAAGTGGCTAGGGTAAATACTGTTTTATTGGAATATATTGAATTGGTTGAACCGACTACGTTAATGTCATTAGAAACAATTGAGGAGGAAGGAATGCTGGCGATCGCAGCTCGTCTTGGTTCTACACGTTTGATTGATAATACCATTTTGCGCGATCGCCAACCCATCATCGCTATTGATGGGCCAGCCGGAGCCGGGAAATCTACTGTAGCACGCCAAGTCGCTGCGGAGCTAGGGTTAGTATACTTAGATACGGGGGCGATGTATCGAGCGATGACTTGGTTAGTGATTCAAAAAGGAATTGCCTTGGATGATGAATGCGCGATCGCCGAATTAGCTCATACTTGTAAAATTGAACTCACTCCCAGTCAAGATTTAAAATCCCCCGTGCGGGTTTGGATTGATAATGTTGATGTGACACAGCAAATTCGTACTGTTGAGGTCACATCTAAAGTATCTGCGATCGCAGCCCAAACTGCTGTACGTCAAGCTTTAGTTAACCAACAGCAAAACTGGGGTAAAAAAGGTGGTTTAGTCGCCGAAGGACGAGACATTGGTAGCCATGTCTTCCCCGATGCAGAAGTGAAAATCTTTTTAACCGCCTCAGTGAGTGAACGCGCTCGTCGTCGCCAGCAAGACTTTAAAAAACAAGGTCAACCCGAAGTTAGTTTAGAACAACTAGAACGGGACATAGCAGAACGCGACTGGAAAGATAGCACTCGCAAAGTTTCCCCCTTACAAAAGGCGGCGGATGCAGTCGAACTTCAAACCGATGGGATGAACATCTCTGAAGTTGCAGCCCAAATCATTAACTACTACCATCAAAAATTATCTCAATGGTAATCATAGAGATGAGTATCTAGTTTTCCTGACAGCCGAGTGGTGAGTAACTCATGACCTACCCACCACTTGTATATCTGATTGTAATTAACTATATATAGTTTGACTTTAGCGTTGTAGATTATATTTTAAGAACTTTAAAAATTAATTCATCCCACTTAAGGCTGAGTTGCCAAGTTTCTCATAACTACACCTTAAGGTAGAAGTATCTTAGGTTAAGAATTAACTAAATATATGTGTGGGCAAATTGCTTCCCTAATATTATAAACTCTGACTGTAAAAACCAAAGTTAATTGCCAAAGCATTACCTCTTTTCATTCCCCCCGGCTCTGGGGGGAATATCTTTCTATGTTTAAAATACCTCAGCATTTAAATATTAGTTGTTTTTATTTAAAGCTCTGATAGCATCGGCATTTGACTTATAGCAAAAGTCTTTTGTTTTCATTATCACTTTGGTAGTAGAATGACGATGTTAAGTTTTATGATTCTTGAGTTCAAGGACATCAAAACTCATAAACACAAAACCTGTAATTTTCTAAGCTTCCAGTAATAGCTTTAGGCCGGGAAACTGTAAAGAGAGGATTTCATAAAATGGCATTTACACAGCCCCCCTTACCCTTTGACTTTAATGCTTTAGAGCCTTATGGTATGAAAGCTGAAACTTTCGAGTATCACTATGGCAAGCATCACAAAGCTTATGTCGATAACCTCAACAAGCTCACTGAAGGTACCGAACTAGCTGATAAATCCTTAGAAGAAGTAATCCAAATCTCCTTTCAAGATTCCTCTAAAGCAGGTATCTTCAACAACGCGGCGCAAGTTTGGAACCACACCTTCTTTTGGAACAGCTTAAAACCATCAGGTGGCGGCGCACCCACTGGTGAAGTTGCAGCCAGAATTGACAAAGACTTTGGTAGCTTCGACAAATTCAAAGAAGAGTTCTCCAATGCTGCTGCTACTCAATTTGGTAGCGGTTGGGCTTGGTTAATTGATGATGGTGGTACTCTCAAGGTCATTAAAACACCTAACGCCGAGAACCCCTTAGCCCACGGCAAAAAAGCATTACTCACCCTTGACGTTTGGGAACATGCTTATTACATCGACTTCCGCAATGCGCGTCCCGCATTCATTAAGAATTTCTTAGACCAATTGGTTAACTGGGACTTCGTTGCGGAAAATTTGGCTAAAGCATAATATCTATCTGGCAGAAGGTGATTGTAAACTTCTGCTAGATATCTAAAGTACAGATATTCAATTGATATCGAAAATATCAGCAACAGTCACGACTTATATTCGTGGCTGTTTTTGCTTCAGTTAAATATTCTGCGAACACGGTAGAAGCGATCGCTCCTCTGAATTATCTTGAAAGATAGAGAGTCGGAATTTGAAAGCCGCGTCGGTAATCAACTTCTTAATTCTTTTTGCCAAAAAAAACATAAAAAAAAGCAAAATATTATGGATAGCACAGAACTAGCTCAATATCTCGAAGCCACGGATAGCATCACTAAACCTTGGATGCTAGTACAACTACGCCTGAAGAAATTACAAGAACGCCGCGACACAATTTCTGAAGATACCTACGCGAATGAGTTAGCCGATATTCACCAAGATTTAATGAATTTGGGTGAATGGTGGCGCGGTATAGAAGATGAGGTCTTCTAATGCGGTAATATCAATAGTCCATAGTCAAAAGTCCAGAGTCAATAGTTGATAGTACATTGACTAATGACCATTGACTAATGACTAATGACTAATGACCATTGACGATTAACTAACTTTTATGGATTATCGGGATGCAGGGGTTGATGTTGAGGCTGGTAGAGCCTTTGTTGATCAAATTCGCAATTTAGTTCAAAGTACTTTTCGGCCAGAAGTACTCGGTGGACTAGGTGGTTTTGGCGGATGCTTTCAACTCCCCACAGGTTACAAGGAACCAGTGTTGGTTTCGGGAACTGATGGTGTTGGTACAAAGCTGAAAATTGCCCAAACTCTCAACTGTCATGACACCGTGGGAATTGATTTAGTGGCTATGTGCGTCAATGACGTGCTGACATCTGGTGCAGAACCCCTGTTTTTTTTAGATTATGTAGCAACAGGTAAATTAGATAAAGAACAGTTGACACAGGTAGTAGCAGGTATAGCTACTGGCTGTAAATTGGCTGGTTGTGCTTTATTAGGCGGAGAAACAGCAGAAATGCCCGGTTTTTATCAAGTCGGAGAATATGACTTGGCTGGGTTTTGTGTGGGAATTGTCGAAAAAAGTCAGATGTTGGATGGTTCCCAAGTGCAAGTGGGGGATGTAGCGATCGCACTTGCTAGTACTGGTATACATAGTAATGGTGTCAGTTTAGTCCGTAAAATTATTAATGATGGTGGTTTTGCTTGGAGCGACACCCCAGAATTATTAGGTGGCGAAACCATCGGTGAAACTTTTCTCAAACCAACTCGCATTTATGTCAAACCAGTCCTCGCCGCCCGTCAAGCTGGTTTAGAAATTCATGGAATGGCGCATATTACAGGCGGTGGTTTACCAGAAAACTTACCCAGATGTTTAGGTAAAAATCAAGCAATTAAAATTAACCCCAACAGTTGGCAAATTCCCGCCCCATTTCAATGGTTAGCTGAAGTCGGTGCAGTCAGCAACGAAGCCATGTTTAATACTTTCAATATGGGGATTGGATTTGTACTCTTAGTTCCACCCCAGCAAGTAGAGCAAACAATTACCTTTTTTACATCACAAAATCTTTCCGCCTTCGCAATTGGCGAAGTAATTTCCGGCATAGGTACGCTGGAGGGATTGGTTTAGTTGGGAGTGGGGAGTGGGGAGTGGGGAGTGGGGGAGACAAGGTAGAAATAGAAATATTGCCCCCTTGTCCCCCTTGTCTCCCTTGTCTCCCTTATCCCCCTCTTCTCCCCTGCACCCTAGCCCCCTGCACCCCTGCCCCCTAGCCCCCCCTTCCCTTCCCTCATCTGGTATTCATTTTAAAAACCAGTGTCAGTATTTACCTGAATTTTTGAGAAATATTTTTAACTGACACTTATTAAAGCAATCGAAAATACTCATGCTCATTATCATTTAGATTTGCTAACGTAGTCTTAACATATTGCAAAATTAAGCTGAGTAAGCTAACTGAATACTTGCTAGTACTGATTATCCGTGCTGGTGATTTCTTATCTATTAAGTGTGGTGTTTGAGTTTGTGAATAACTGCGTATATTTGTGCAGAGGATATTTATGGTGATGAATTGTACGCGGACATCGACTTCTTGCGAACTTTTAAAACAAGTATTCCAGAAGATAGATGCCCAAAGTTGTCCGAGATTCTTTAATTTTCACATGCACACTGTCTATTCTGACGGGAAGTTAGAGCCAAGTGCATTGATGGAACAAGCGATCGCAATTGGCTTAAAAGGATTAGCGATTACTGATCATCACAATATTGGTGGCTATTTAGCTGCAAAAGCTTGGTTAGAAGACTGGAAGTGGAACAATCCTGATAGTAATATTCCTGATTTGTGGAGTGGTACAGAAATTAATGCCAACCTCTTAGATAATGAGGTTCACATTTTGGCTTACGCTTTTGAACCAAATCACTCTAGTATTAAACCTTACTTGCAAAGACACGCTGTCACTGGTAGAGAATATGAAGCAATTAACGTGATTGCAGCGATTCATGAAGCTGGTGGATTAGCGGTTTTAGCACACCCCGCACGTTATCGGCGATCGCATTTTGATTTAATTGCGGCGGCGGCGGAACAAGGAATTGATGGTGTAGAAAGTTTCTACGCTTATAATAACCCCAACCCTTGGAAACCAAGTCACAAAGAATCAGAACAAGTGCAACAGTTAGCTATTGAATATGGCTTATTTAATACCTGTGGTACTGATACTCATGGTTTAAATTTACTCCAGCGATTGTAAATGTATATTTAATTGCCTGAACTACTCCTGGTTGAATCAGCCAGGGGAATATACCATATTGGGTTCTAGATTGAAAAAAGGTTTACTGGTAAGCTTTTGGAAAATCCATTTGGCGCAATCATTCTTCAATTTGGTATTAGTTAATAACCAACTTTTATCAAGCTAATATCTACATCTATGGTTAATTTTATTCAATAAAATCTACTAAATTCACTAGAAATAATTCACAGCTTTAACTCCCCGCCTTTTGAATCAAAGGCGGGGATTTTGTTATGGAAAAAAGTGTAGCAAGACATACATTATTGCAACAGCTTTACAATATATAGTTCAAAAAAACATATATCTATAGCCGTATACAACATCTACCTTAAGATACAATTAATTTCAATGGAGCCAGAAAAATTCTTTGCAAGACGCAACTTTAAATCGCCAGACTTCTAATCTTTGACGTTAAATAATTCTGTGTCTGACTACAGTGAATTGACACTACAAGTCAGTCTTAAGTATTGAATAAGTCTTGAAAAATACAGTTTTGCCTCGACACAATCACTACTGCACAAACAAAAGCTAAAGAATGAAACACTGGATCGCCAAATTAGCAATCTGCATAATATTTCTATATAACTTTTTCTGCAATAATAGTTGGGCAATTGCCAATCAACTTTCAGAACCAAATCCTCAAGAAATAAATTCAATTCCAGGAGTAGAAAATTTAGTAGATACCAGTGATTTTGGCGAAAAAAAACCAGCAGAAACACAGCCATATCAGCCTATAGAGAAAGGGATAATTAAACAAGCGGGACTATTCACAACTTATCAAGACACAGAATCTGGCAAAGTTTATTTAGCAATTAAGCCAGAACAGCTAAATAAAAGTTATCTCGCTACAATTACTTTAGAATCTGGGATTGGGGAAAGTGGGATTTATAGTGGATTACCTTTAGCTGATTTTTTGTTTTATTGGCGGCGTGTCAAGGATAATTTGCATTTCGTAGTTCAGAATGTCAAATTTCGGATAAAATCAGGTGAAGCTGAACAGCGATCGCTAACTCGTTCCTTCAGTGATTCAGTACTTTATTCTGTGGCAATTGATAGTATTGAACCAAGCACAAACAGTCTAGTTATTGACCTAGAAGAACTGTTAATGCAGGATTTTTCCGGTTTAGCACCTTTATTAAAATACTATTTACAAGCTGAATATCACTTTGATAAAACTAAATCTTATTTTGGTGATGTGCAGAGTTTTTTGGATAATGTTGAAATTGATTCTATTTATGGTTTTTCCTCACCAGAAGGGGCAAATTTAACAACATTGCCAGACAGTCGCGCCTTGAGTTTAAAAGTACATTATAGTTTTTCCCAACTGCCAGAAAATAACGGCTATATTCCCAGAATTGCTGATGACCGAGTAGGTTATTTTATTACTGCCTTCCAAGATTTTTCGCCAGATCATCTACAAGAACCATTTGTCCGATACATTAATCGTTGGCATTTAGAACCGTCTGACCCTAACGCACCTTTATCTCCACCGAAAAAACCGATTGTATTTTGGATTGAAAATGCTGTTCCACCAATATACCGAGATGCCATTCGAGAAGGCGTTTTAATGTGGAATAAAGCCTTTGAAAAAGCAGGATTTCAAAATGCTGTTGAAGTGCGACAAATGCCAGATGATGCTGAATGGCATCCTGCAGACGTGCGTTACAACACTATTCGCTGGTTCAACTCTTTAGATGCTGGCTTTGCTAGGGGGCCAATGCGTGTAAACCCCCTCACAGGCGAAATCTTAGACGCAGATATTATTGTTGATGCCAACATGGTGCGCTCAGTTCAACAAGAATATCATGCACTGATCGAGGCTTCATCAATGTGTCAGACAGAAGAGACGCAGGCGGCAGGGCGCAGGGGTGCAGGGGAGACAATGGGGACAATGGAGACAAGGGAGACAAGGAAGATAAGGGAGAGGTCTTTCTACCTTGTCTTCCCCCACTCCCCACTCCCCACTCCCCACTCCCAAGACACAGAGACTTGTTACGGCACAGAGTCTACTGAACAAGTCGCTATGGGGGCGTTAGCATTATCGCTGCTGCAAAATACCAAGCCCAATAGTGAAATGATGAAGGAGTATGTTCATCAATACTTGCGTTCTGTTATTGCCCATGAAGTGGGACACACTCTGGGTTTGCGGCACAATTTTCATGGCAGCACAATGTTAGCGCCGCAAGAATTAAATAACCCAGAAATCACCCAAAGCAAAGGTTTAACAGGTTCGGTGATGGACTATTTGCCTGTGAATATTGCCCCTCAAGGAGTGCCGCAAGGTGAGTATTTTCCGAGTGTGGTCGGCCCTTATGATGAATGGGCAATTGCCTATGGTTACAAAAAACTACCTGATGTCGAGGGTGAAATAGTTACGCCGGAAACTGAAAAAAGCTTTTTAGAAGCAATTGCCTTAGCATCACCGCAACCAGAATTGTCTTACGCCACTGACGAAGATATCCGCGACATCAACCCGTTAGCGAATGTTTGGGATATAAGTAGTGATGTGTTGGTGTATTCTCAATGGCAAATGGACAACGCCCGTGTGATGTGGCAACGTCTGGATGAAGGTTATTTACCCAAGGGAGAAAGTTATAGTAGCTTGCGGGTGTTGTTTAATAGAGTGCTGAGATATTATTTCCGTAATGCCAGCTTACTTTCTCAATATATTGGTGGGCAGTCATTTCGGCGGCTTCATGCTGGTGATGAGATTTCTTGGGCTTTTGTACCCGTTTCCCTAACCCAACAACGTCAAGCATTAGCCAAGCTGCAAGAATATGTGTTTGCGGAAGATGCTTTTAGTTTCTCACCGCAGTTGTTAAATCAACTTGCACCGTCGCGCTGGCAACATTGGGGTAGTCCAATACATCATACTCGTCTTGATTATCCGATTCACGATCGCATTCTCAGTTTTCAGAGTGCCATATTAAGATCGCTGTTAGATAGCGATCGCATCAATCGTCTGCGGGATGTAGAATTAAAAGCTCAACCTGGACAAGCACTGTCTTTACCAGAATTATTTGATACCCTGCAAACAGGTATTTGGACAGAAATTTTCACCCCAGAACCACCAAAATCAATATCTAGCATTCGCCGTTCCCTACAACAAGAACACCTGAACATCTTGTTAGAGATGCTGTTGAAGACTCATGATGAATTAGAAGATAGCCGCACACTAGCTTGGTATGAATTGCGACAACTGCAAACAGCCATTGATAGCAAGCTGAAAGAATTTGGCGAAACATTAGATATTTACACAATAGCTCATTTAGAATTTGCAGGCGATCGCATTAGCAAAGCCTTAAATTCCCAGTTGCTTTCCAAGAGTTATTGAGATAGGGAAACGTCATCACAAACTTTTTTGTCCCTACCTTCTACATCATCGCTATTAGCCAAGTAATCTTTTACCCATTCACAAGCACTAGCAAGCAACCTATTTAAATCAGTTTCTTCCACATTCCACAATCGCACAGTATTATCCCAACTACCAGAAGCCAAAGTTTTGCCATCGGGACTAAAGGCTACAGTTGTGACGACAGACTCATGTCCAAAATATGTGTTTAACAGACGACCATCTAAATCCCAAAGTTTGATAGTTTTATCCTTACTACTAGAAGCCAGATTTTTACCATCAGGACTGAAAACTACACTTGTTACCTGAGATTCATGTCCTTTTAGGGTATGCAAGAGATTGCCATTTAAATCCCAGAGGTTGATATTTTTATCCTTACTAATAGAGGCGATGGTTTTACCATCAGGACTAAAGGCTAGTTGTGTAATTTCACTTTTATCGGAAAACGTTTTCAACAGCTTACCATTTAAATCCCAGAGTTTGATAGTTTTATCTTTACTACCAGAAGCCAAGGTTTTACCATCAGGACTAAAGGTTACTTGTGTAACTTCACTTTTATCTGAAAATGTTTTCAACAGCTTACCATTTAAATCCCAAATTTTGATAGTTGTATCGCTACTACTAGATGCAATTTTTCTACCATCAGGGCTAATAATAATACTAGTAACTATACCTTTATGCTTATACTTTTCATCTGAATTAAATTTGACGTTATTTGATTGTTTATTCTGTAAATTCCAGAGTAAAATATCTTTTTCATTAGTAGCGGTAATTAAATATTTCCCATCAGGAGAGAATGCTATTTTCGTAATAATTTGAGTATCCTTAAAATCTCTTTCGAGAGGATATAGAAATCTTGGTTGATCACCATCTAACTGCCAAATTTTAATATTTTTATCATAATCAGCAGAAACTAAAGTTTTACCATCAGGGCTAAAAGCTACACTTGTAACTGTGTCTGAGTGCTTGAGAGTTTGCCCAATTTTGTTCAGCTTCCAAACTTTAATCGTTTTATCTTTACTAGAACTAATCAGTATCCTTTTATAAGGATGAAAAATAGCACTAGTGACTGTGGCTTTATGTCCTCGGAAGGTTTGCAACAGTGTGCCATTTAAGTTCCAATATTTAACTGTGTTATCTTCGCTGGTAGATGCAAAAGTGTTAGTTTTGGCATCCAAAACAATGTTAGTCACAGATGCTTGATGCGCTGTTAAGGTACGTAAACTTTTATTCTTCACCCAAAGTCTAATAGTACCATCTGCACTACCAAAGATAACCTGATTATCATCACGACTAAAGACTACACTTGTAATAGGCGCTGAATGATTTTTATCTTTAAAAGTTGATGATGATAGTTTACCCTGCAAATTCCAAAGTTTAAGCGTGCCATCTTCACTACCAGAAGCCAAAATTTTATCATTGTGGCTAAAAGCAATATTTGTAACGGCTGCTTGATGACCGTTTAGCGTTTGTAGTAGCTCGCCTTGAAAATTCCAGAGTTTAATGGTTTTGTCTTTGCTGGCTGTAGCGATAATTTTATTTTTGTGGCTAAAGACAATACTAGTAATTGCATATTTATGACCTTTGAGGGTATGCAATAAATTACCGTTTACATCCCAAAGATTAATAGTATTATCACTACCAGCAGAAGCTAAGATATAACCACCAGGACTATAGGCAATATTGGTTAGCGAATAGTTATTGTTTGTCAGTTTATGTAATAATGTGCCATCTAAATTCCAGATAATGATTGTATTATCATTACTGGTAGAAGCTAAAGTTTGATTATCGGGGCTGAATGCAATATTGGTGACTGCATATTTGTGTCCTGTTAATGTATGTAAAAGTTTGCCATTCAAATCCCAGAGTTTGACTGTATTATCATCACTGGCAGAAGCTAAGATTTGACTATTAGGACTGAGTGTCAGACGATTAACGGCGGCTTCATGTCCTGTAAGAGTATTTAAAAGTTTGCCATCTAAATTCCATAGAATAATAGTATTGTCTCCACCTGCTGAGGCTAGGGTTCCGCCATTAGGGCTAAAAGCAACACTAGAGATATCAGCTTGATGACCATTTAAACTAGTTTGTAATTTCTGAGTATTTAAATCCCATAGTTGAACAGTTTTGTTATTACCATAAGCCAGAGTTTGACCATCTGGGCTGAAGGCTAATAAGTCTAGAGCTATATTAATATCTTCACTTTTATCCTGAGTATCACTAGGCGGCTTTAAGGTTTTTATTGGCTGACTATTTAACTGCTTTAAATCCCAAATTTTCACTATACTATCAACACTTGCAGCAGCTAAAGTTTTATTATCTGGACTGAAAACCATGCTTGAAATTGTATTTTTCTGGGCTGCAATAAATTGAGTATATTTTTTGGGTTCATTTTCTAAATTCCAAAGTTCTATAGTACTATCTTGCCAATTATCCTTGGAATCAAAATTTTTATCACTTACTTTAGCAATTGCCAATATTTTACCATCTGAGCGTAAAGATATACTTGTAATAATAAAATCTCCGCTATCTTCTGTCAGGAATGTCGGTTCAGATTCTTGTTCTGTTAAATCCCATATTTTGACATCAAATAAACCAGCAATAATTAAATTATGACTGTCAGGAGTAAAGCTAATGTTTGTAATTACCTCTTTCGCTTTCCAATCTCGTTTTGAAATTAAATTTTTATTTTTCTCATCAAAATCTGCCAAATTCCAGATTTTTACCTCACCATCTTCACTAGCAGAAGCAAGAGTTTTACCATCGGGGCTAAAGGCAAGACTTGTAATACTAGTTTGATGTTCTTTGAGAACTGTTAACTCTTTACCGTGTAGATCCCAAAGCCTAATAGTTTTATCAGCACTACCGGAGGCGATAATTTGGCCATTCGGGCTGAAGGCAATTGTTTGAACAGTAGCCTCATGTTTAATTAAACGATTGCGTTCTTTAATTTGATATACAGCTTTTTGTAAAGCTTCTATGACTCTGGGTTGTGATTGATCGAGTTTTTGGTTGCTCTTGCCGACATTGATTTTTTCTAGGATTTCTCTGAATGGTTCAGGAGGATGAACCAGTGATAATGGTTCGGAAAAGAACAGTTTAATGTTGTTTTGTGTCTGTCGTTTTTTGCCTGCCTTAATTGCTAAGATGACTGATTGTAACTCTTGATGAGAATTAAACAGCGCCAAAGAATTTAAACTACTGGCATTGATTTCATTAAATTCTCCTTTGCGCCACAGGTCTAATGATTTGAATAACAAACTTGTAATAATTAAAGTAATTATTGTCCCGCCACTCATGAAAAGGATGGTGGTAATATCACGACGGCGACGATTAATTTTTTCTTGTTCTTGGCGTAAGTGAAATGCTGCACAAGTAGAGATATATTCTGATTCGAGTTGATTTAAAAAGCCTGATTGTTTTAAAAGTTCTTGGGATTCTTTTAATCTACCGCCGCGATGAATGAGATAATTTTCGTCTTTTTGTTGTTTTTCCCACTCAAAGGCTGCTTGGCGAATTGTTTCGCGCAGTTGCAAACTCACACGATTTTCATCTAACCAAGTAATTAACCTTGGCCAATGGCGAATTAAGGCTTCGTGGGCGACTTCGACTTCTTCTTGAAATGTGGCTGAATTAACACTAACTACTATCAGTCGCGCACCTTCACCAGCTAACCGCTTGAGGAGATTTTTGGTTAATATTTGCTTGTCTCCGGCGGGAATTAATTCTTCTAACCCAACGCGGCGGCGTGTATCTCTGCGCCTTTCACCTTGGACGGCGTTTTCGTCTAAGCGAGTTAACCGAATAAAGATATTTTTAACTTGTTCTTGTTCGTCGGCTGACAAACTATTGTAAACTTCATCGGCAGTTTGGGCGATCGCTTTCTGTACACCCCCAATGGCTTCATATTCCTCAACGCGCAGCCACCGTCCGTGTCGCCGTTTCCATAACTCTAACAAGGCGTGTTGCAATAAGGGCATTGCCCCTGGTTCGCCTTGCACATCATCTAAAATGTTATTGCTCAACCCAGCTTCAAAACGTAACCCTACTTGTGCGGCTTGTAATTCCATTGCTTTTCGCAATTCCGCCGAGTCCATCGGCCCGATTAATTTTTGGTGAGACTCCATCAACTCTTTGAGTGGACGATAAGTTGCACATTCACCCCAAAAATCTGCCCGCATGGTAACAATTACAGGCTGTTGCTGAGTCAAACTCAATAATTTTTGAATAAAATCTTGGCGCTGAGTTTCGTCACTACACAGGGTAAATAGTTCTTCAAATTGGTCAACTACAATAATTGACGGTTGATTCTGCACCGCCGATAAACTAGCTTGCAGTTGTTCGCTGGGGTTATTGTTGGGAGTGAGATAAGCCAAGACTAAATCGGGCTGTTTTTCTTGCAAAGTGGGAATTAACCCCGCCAAGACAACGGATGATTTACCACTCCCCGATGCACCCAACACCGCCAAAAAGTTATGTTCACTTAGTTTTTGTTGTAGTTGGGTAATTAATTGTTCTCGCCCAAAAAAGAACTCGCGGTTTTGTTGGCGGAAAGGATACAAACCCAAAAACGGACAACGGCTATCGTAGGCTGGTAATTGCTTATTCAACGCCACCGCATTAAAACTCAAGTCCAAGACTTCCAGCGCCAAGTTATTGACTTCGATTAACGCTTGTTCTCGTTCTTGTTTCGTTTGGGGACTTAAAGTGGTGATATCTGTGCCGAAAGTATCGGTTAATTTTTGGGATGGGTTGTGGAGTTTGGGGTATAGTGTAGGCGATCGCTCTAACAATAATTTCTCTAATTGTTTCAGACCAAACTCGATTTCTGCGGCTGTCAAATCTCTATCTAGTTGGTCACTAAATAGCGGTCTACCACCCAAGCGACTAAACAAAGCCGGCACTGTCACATCATACCTTTCAGCCAAGGAAGCCGCCGCCTCTTGTAGCGCCTTGTCAACTTCCCCAGACTCGTGTAGTTGCTTATAAAAATGTTCTGCTAAAGCTTGGGCGGTTTTCACCGAAACTTTTTCTGTCATAGCGACAACCGCCGGCATTCCCAAATCTCGCACCAAACGCTGTCCCAAACCACCTAATCCTGCCTCTGCATCTGGATGGGCGCTTTCACAAGTGCAGAGAAAGGTAAAATGGGGTAATCCCTTTGCGCCACGTAATAACCGCAGTCTATCTAACAAACGTGTTGCTGTGACTGGCTCAACTGTATTATCAGCCTTTGACCAATAAAGCACTGTCTCGCCATTGTCGAGTAATTTACCGTGGCTGACAAAATGTAATAATGTATACTGCTTTGTTCTATCTGTTAAATGAGTGCAGAGTTCATCTAAAGTTGGCAAACCCATTGCCCCATCAACAGTTGCTAACACATCACTGGGAATATCACCCAAAGCAGAACGCACACTTTTAACAGTACCTTCCACATCAAACAAATCTAATTGATACTTCTGTGAATCCGAGGGACTAGCAACTAAGATTAAGGCGCGTAAATCTCGCCGTCCAATGGGGGGGAAACGTCGGTCTGTGGTGGCGGGAATATACAAAGAAAAAGGCACTCGCTGATCAAGTGCTAACATTTGCCAACCTTCATCTAAAGGGGCGCACAACCTTTCCCAACGCAGAGTTCTGAGTTCTTTATCAACAGCCTCGATGAACAGCAAAACCCGCAAACAATCTTCACTCTCCCGAATTGCGGCGGTAAAAGCATCACGGATTTCATCTTGGAATAAAGCTTTACCTAAGAGTATGCCGTATTTTTGTGGTTGTCCTAGTAAACTAATTTGTTGTTGTAAATCTGTTTCCTTTAGCTGGAGATTACCTTCTGCACGCAATGGTAAAAGTGTTCCCGGCCGACTATATTCGACCACAATCGGCCAGCTATCTCCTGATTTGCGTTGGATGATAATCTCGAAGGTATTCATGGGTTGGGGAGTAGGGAGTAGGGAGTAGGGAGTGGAGATAGTTTAATTAACGCGATGTGCAACTTATTCTTGAAACCCCTCTCCAAACCTCTCCCCGAAGCGGAGAGAGGCTTTGAATCTTGCTCCCCTTCCCTACAAGGGAAGGGGTTGGGGGTTAGGTTTGAGAGAAAGTTGCACACGGCGTTAATCAGGAAAAGCTAGAGACACGGGATGTTTCACTAGTCCCTAGCCTCTAGCCTTTAGCCCCTAAGTTTTCATTACCGAATTAACCTAATTTCTTGAGAGTTTCCAGTAAACTCACCACAGTAGAAACTGTGACTTGAAGTTTTTGAGAGCGATCGCCTGCCGTTTGATCAACAGCTTTGATAAACTGCTCCAAGGCTTGGGATAAGTTTGCTTGGGCTTGTTGAATTGCAGGTGTATCCGATGATGTCTGCGGTGTTGCGGGTGCTGTGGGTAACTTGATCGATTCAATCACAGGGCGATCGCCTGTGGAATTGTTACCGACAACTAGCCTAACTGCGGGGTCGCCAATAATTGCGTAACTGCGAGCATCATTATTCGCTGTCCACATTCCTGACAAAGTGATGGGATTAGCCATCGCCCCATATTTAATTTCTTCTAATTCTGTACTTAAATCAGAAGATAATTCTGCATAGCGTTCGTTGAAATATTCTACGGCTGATCCGACTGGATGTCCTTCTAGTAACCGTTTTAAGGTACTTTGAAAAACTGCCAATTGCTTACCAGTTTTTTCCCACACAAAAGAACAACCCCAAGCCCGTTCGACGTGACCAATCACCGCCAAAGCCCCGCCATTGGGGTGACTCAGCAATCGTCGTGGTAAAGGCGCAATGAAAGACTTAGGTGCGATCGCTAATCTTTCATTCGAGCCTTTTTGATGAGCAAATTCATCTAATTTCGGAGTCCCCGCACCGTAACAAGCAAAGTGAAAAGCAATTAACCCTAACAACTTAGCATCACTACCAATATCATCAGCCGAAAAGTAAAAATCTTCGGGAATTGCTTCGCGCCATGTCAACGGGCCTGGCCAGTCTTGACACAATAACGCTCCTTGGTGGCGGAGTTGCTTTTCATGACCATTGGGAAAACCCATACCATGACTAGCAGTAAACAACAATGCTGGTGTTTCTTCCCCACCCAATAATTTGCCTAAGCGGGCTTTAGTTGCTTCTTCCGCCAGAATACTGTTAACTGTCCACTCGTTATCTTTCTGCTCATTCAGCATCCAGTCAGCTAAAGGCCGAATCAAGTTCTCGGCGCTGAGTTGAGTGGCTTGATCTGCGGCGTTACGTACCCCAAAAAAGCTGGCGCGGCGGGGTAGTGCTAAATTAGTGGTTTCGGCTTGCACCACACTCCGCGCATACTGAGCATATTCCTCTGGGGTATCGAAGTAAATCCGACCCACTGCATACTGCACATCTAATTGATATTGAAAACGATAGGGAATCGTTTCGGGATCACCCACAATCAACAGGTAGTATGGCATTTTATCTGGGTCGGCTGGGCCTGGCCCAACACCATGACGCGATAAAAATTGATTCTTCGATTCCCCAGGACGATAACCTTTCGGGCCTATGTATTCTTTATAAAAATGCTCATTTTTTGCTGTTGCTTGTCTTTGGCGATGCTCTAATAATTCTTGTAGAGCTTCTTTAATCGCTGGGTCAGCATTAAAAGCAAAAATCACACCCCAACCTGTTTCCGCCAAGTTTTTCGGGTCTATCCCTTCCATCGGCGCAAAATGCGGGTCTAGACCTTTTACTTTCTGGTCTTTTTGCTGAAGTTCAATGAGTTCTTCAGGGTCAAAACTTTCACCCTGAGCAATTTTTGCCAACTGTTCTGGTGTTAATGGTGGCAATAAATAGCTACCAGAAGCAGCATCAATACCGTTGAAATATAGTTCTTCGGTTAGTGGTTCTACGACCATATTCAGTACACCCTGTATTTTAATTTTAATTGTTGAATTAACTACCAAAAGCCGCAGCCCAAACAGCATGAGCTACTTCCGGCTTATCAATGCTGTTGTGAGCATCGTCATCTTTTTTGCCATTTAAATTACGGATAAATTCGCTACTTTCTAAGTTGTAAACTTTACCCGCTTGGAAATTGTAGGGCTTGTCACAGGGGTACATTTTGAGGCTGATACTTTCGTTAATCCCCTGAATACCAAATGTGCCAATACTGCCATATTCAGGAAATTCCGACTCAGTACCGGCAAAGTTAATATCTTGACCTTGGAGCCTACCAAGTACACTGGCCGCAGGATACAGTTTAGTAACAGAACTGTCGTGAATAGACCGAGTAGTAACAATTGGGCCTGTAACTTTGCGTTTATTGATAATAGAAGAAAAACAACCCGGTAAATTTTTGCGGCGGGGAATATCAGGACAGTAAGACCAAAGTGATAAAGCACCTTGAATCAATACTAAAGAATCAACTGGGCGGACTAACTGACTATTGTCTTTTCCAGCCACAATTGAAGAAACCATAATACATCCAAAACTATGTCCTACCAAATGAAATCGGACTGTTTTAGCGGCAGCTTTTTGCAGTTGAGTTAATAACTTAAAGCCACTGTTACTACCAATTTCCCGCGCCCGTTCTTTCATCTTCCAATAGGAGAGATAACCTAAAACGTCCAAAAATGGATTAGTTTTAGCTTGGAAAAAATCACCAATTCCAAAACTGATTTCTTGGGTTTCTGGTTCATCTGCTATCAGAGATTGATAAATATTTGCTGGGTTTAAGTTGAAAGATGCGTTATCTTCTTCTTCACCGTTTAAAGCAGCTTCCTTGATTAACACCTCATAAGCTTGGTTCACTTCCGGTGGTAAGCTTTCTGGCGGGTTGGCATATTCTATGGAAGCTGCAAAAATTGTTCTGAGTGCATCACGGGCTGCTTCTGTATCAGCTACATCTTGGGCATATTCTTCAATTAAATTATTTAACTCTGATCCTGATGTGTCGTAGGATGTGGGTTGAGCGTATAAGTCTTCATTCCCCCAAGGTTGACTCGGCCAATGTAACCCAATTAATAAGGGGCGAAATTCTTGGTTTTGTGACTGGCGTAATTCTTTGATTTTTTGGATATCAGTAGAGTTACGCCCCATAGCTGTTATCCATTTGGTGTACTGTTCTTTAGCGGCTGGAATGTCACCCCTCCATCCGTGGCTAATCAAAAATACGTCTGTTATGGGTTCAGAAGATAGTATATCTACTAACTTTTGACTCATGAAACCAGTGTCTTCTAAACGTTCATGGCCGTTAGCATCAAAAGCAATGAGATAGTAGTCTAACGATAAGTTAACATTAGTAATGTTTACAGTTTCAAGTGGCATGGAACAATTTTAGTGTGGGTGTAATTTTGATATACTGCACCAAGAGATTTAGCGAGCGATCGCTCACCATTGATACAGCTTCATAAGTGGTAGATGCACCGCATAGGTAGCATTGCAATACTCATCGAATTTTTAAATTCGTCATCACATATACTTAGTTATGCCTACACACTTAAATACACCTTAACCGTAAAAAAACGGTGAACCCTCAGTGATAATACGTGGTTTTTCCCGAAAGTTTTTGCAAAAAATTATTATCTTTAGTTACGATTTATACAATAAATTATTCCGTCAGAGTAAAATCAAAGTCACAGCACTTACGCAGTGATAGAGATGGAATTCGCGGCTATACACTTTATATAGATGATTAAGCGGGGCTTGAGAAAAGTTGGTGATACTAATACCAATTTGCAATTCGCAATGACGCGATGCTCGTTCCTCGCTAACGCAATTAAAAACTCTAGCTCCAGTAAGACTTTCCTGATTTATATCTGTCGCATTCTTCTTTCAAATTGGTATAAGTTGCTTTCAGAAACAGTATCCCTACTCCCTACTCCCTACCTACTCCCTACCTACTCCCTACCTACTCCCTACTCCCTACTCCCTACTCCCTACTCCCACTCCAAATCATTGTGGTCTTAAGTCGTTAGATAGTTCTACGATACCCCTAGAGCCATCAATTCTGACCCGTTGACCATCTTGCAACAACCAAGTTGCGCCTTTAACATCCATCACCGCCGGGATACCATATTCACGGGCGACAATTGCGCCATGAGATAATCTACCGCCAACTTCCGCAATCAGTCCACCAGCCCGGACTAACAAAGGAGCCCAACCAGAATCGGTGTAAGGGACAACTAAAATGGTATCGCGGTCAATTTGAGGCAAATCTTGTAAGTTTCGCACTACTTTGACTCGACCTTCGGCTTGTCCGTGGCTGGCGGGAATACCTTGTAATATTTGGTCAGAGTAGATAGGAGAAGGTGCTAGGGGATGGGGTGGTGTATGTCCGTAAATCAAAATCGGGACTTGGGGAATTTTGCTATCTTCGAGAAATTGCGATCGCCGATATTCGATAATTTCTGGTAAGCGTTCTCGCAATGAGGTATCAGCTTCGGCAATTAGCTGTCTAATTTCTGCCATTTCTAGGAAAAAGATATCGCCCACCTCTTTGAGTAACCCAGATTTTAACCAAGTTTTTTCAATGGCGACAAATCGCCAGCGCAATTCTGCCAACAGGCGGGAATAAATCTCTGTCACCCTGCCTTTAATATCCACCCGTTCTTGGACAAAGCCACGCTTACGTTTACCCGATAAAGCCCGGTTAATTGGGTCAATATCGCCTGTTTCTGGTTGATTACCTTGAATTAGTTGCACAAATAACTGCTGCACTGGGCGGGGGTCTTCTTTCCAGGTGGGAACAGCAATGTTAGTCCCGATATCACTTAAATAACCGTAATCTTCCAGTAGTTCGTTAAATTCGTAAAGAACTTTTTGACCTTCTGGTGTTTGTTCTAACTGTTCAAATACTTGGTCTGGTTCAAATTCTGTTAATATTCTTCTCGCATCGGCGGCTAAAGCACTGAGCGATCGCAAAGCAGCAACTTCTGGTGTCACACTATTATCAATCTGTCCATCTTTTACGCGAAAGATGCCTTGTCTAATAGCGGCACTCAAAGGCGCTAAAATGCTGTAATAAGTGCCACGCCGCAGCAATTCTAAGTTAAAATCAATTCTCTCTAAGATTTGCACTGGTTCCATCTCTTCAATTGATTCATGGGCTAATTGCGATAACCCAGGAATAAATAACTGGCGGTAGTCGTGCTTAAAGTCTTTGTCTAAATTCAATTCCTGTTTCAACAACTGCATTAATCCTGGGAGATTCTGCATTGTGGACTGCAAAGGCGGCTTACTCATTTTTGCGCCTCTGGTGAGAAATTCCAAACTTTCCGGCGGTAAACCCATCCGCAGAAAAATATCTCCTAAGAGGGAGGCATTAAAATAAGCCCTAGAGTAGTGCAGGGTGGCAGTTTCCGTAAAATCTAACCCAGAAGCGCGATCGCCTAACACAATTGTGAAAATATCTCCCCACACGCCACAAGTTAACGGGCGATTAATTGACCAAGTTAAAGGATGAATCACTCCCGGAATCACTTCGGCGGCGATTTTCCTTGTCCAGATTGGTAATAATGTAGTAATTGGTCTGGCTTGTAACACCCACAAAGTTTGACCGTCATAACACCACTCAATATCTTGGGGTATGCCGTGGTAACGTTTTTCGATGCGGTGGGCGAGGTAAGCCACTTGTTTGAGGATGGCTTGGGGGACTTGTCCTGTCCCTTCGATGTGAATTGAAGAAATATTATCTGTCTCGACAACAAAGGCGCGATATTGTTCGGGTGTGACTTGTCCAGAGACGACTTGAATCGGACTACCGGGTAAGGCTTCAATTAAAATCGCATCACCTTGCTGGGTGATGGGATCACGGGTAAAGGCCACTCCCGAATAGACGCTTTGGACTTGCTGCTGCACCAACACAGTCATTGCTGTTTCTGGTAAACCGCGATCAATCCGGTATTGTACCGCACTGGGATGATTGTAAGAATCTCGCACTTGGGCGATCGCAGTTTGCAATTGTTCTTTACTGGTGACACTTACCACCGTTTCATACTGTCCGGCGGCGGAAGCTTGTTCGGAATCTTCGCCAACGGCTGAGGAACGGACAATTAACGGTGATAAATCGGAAGGTTTGAGGATGGCGATTAATTTTTCGGGATCTGCACCGGGGACAATTACCCAACCCTTGGGGACAGGATAACCCCAACGCTTAATCTGAGAGAGGGTAGCGGCTTTTTGTCCGACTATTGCCCCATCGAGTTCATTATCTAAAGTCAAAATTGGGCGATCGCTTTGCAAGGTTGCTAAGGTTGCTTGAGTATTGGTCTGGGCTGATTCTACTGGTAAATCTAAGTCATCCGGCATTTGCCGATAAATCCACCCTAGCAACACAGCTAAAGCGATCGCAGCCAGAATTCTGAACAAATCATCAGAATGCAAAACGATTACCAGTAAAGGAAACAGCATTAATACTCCGTACTTTACTGGTTTTTTGGCACGAAATACTAAAAATGTAGTGATTGCTAAAAAACTAACAAATACTGTCACCAATGGATCATGAATTAAAAATCCCCAAGCAGCATTTGTTGTTCCCGCCCCTTTACCTAACCAAAATCTCCCTAAAACTAAAGCAATTATGGCGATAATTTCCCAAGGTGAACCATCTGGGAAAAAAATCCGAGTCAGAAAAACGGCGGCGATTCCCTTTAAGGCTTCTGAGACTACCGCCAAAAGCCCTACCCATGTGCCGCCATGATAAAAAGCGGCTGAGACGCTGATGTTTTTTGTGCCTATCTGTGATAATTGCCTACCCGTCAACCCGTTGGTGATCCAGGCGATTAGCGGTATGCCGCCTAATAGGGGGCAGGCAATTAAAATAACTAAGGCACCCCAAAGTTCAAGCATTGTTGATGTTTGATTTTAGATTTATATTGCATCTAAAATCTCAAATCGCAAAATCTAAAATTTTTTGGAAGTTTTTTCCCGATTTTCCAGACACTTTATTAATATGTCTCAAATGGACACTGGGCAGAGGCAGCAACCTAGGTTTTGCTAAAATTCTTCTGCCCATATCCAAATGAATACTAATTTTTCAGCACTGGTTACTTAATTTAAGGCATAAGCAGCTTGCAACGCCCAAATAATTAGGCCAGCAATTGAACCCAAGAGCAAAACTGTAGAAATAGTCACTACTTTGGGGGAGTCTGCACCCTCAAATTTCATAATTCCTCTATTTAAGTCGGACATCGCTTTTAATCCTCCTTCGTTAGAGTCCTAATTTGTCCGTTTTGATTGTAGTCCTTCTATTAGCAAAACTAGTTAAGGTTCTGCTTTTATTTTGTTTAAGCTTTGCAACGAATACATCCCTAATTTTACTTACGTCGCTAGTGGTAGTAGTTCAGTTTATACAAATCAGGTAGGAGTAGTGGTTCGGCTACGAGGTAATCGAGCGAAGCGATGCACTGAGCTTATCGTTCGCGTAGCGTCTCCGGTAGGAGAAGTGTCGAGATTCACCGTACTTAGGGACTTGCATGAAAATAAAGTACCAGTCAACCGAGTTTCGACTTCGCTCAACTCTCGACCCTTGAGGGTTGAGCGAAGCGATGCACTGAGCTTGTCGAAGTGTCGAAACCCGTCTGGTTGCAACCTTATTAGCCCGCAGATCCCTTAGTACTGTAAACTGAGCGGACTTGTACTGAGCGCAGCCGAAGTAGCCGAAGTGTGAGTGCTGAGTACTCTTTTTCTTACTCAGCACTTTCAAGTAAATCTACGAGTTGATATATTTATCTTTTTTTAAAGAAACACTGAAAAAATAGCGTATAGTTAATTACTTTAGCTGGACGAATATAAATAATTTATAGGTGAGGATTTAGCAGTGAAAGTAGTCATATTCATGATTTTGGTAGTGATAGTGCTACTGGTAATTATTGAGATTGGGTTGCGATCGCTTTTTGGTTTTGGTAATCCCTTAATTTACATTGGCGACCCCCAAATAGGTTACTTGTTAGCACCAAATCAAAGCACGCGCCGCTTTGGGAATCGTATTGAAATTAATGAATTTTCGATGCGTAGCAGCCCCATCGCCAAAATCCCTGCACCGCAAACTTTGCGCGTCCTGTTGTTAGGAGATTCCATCGCTAATGGTGGCTGGTGGACTGATCAAAAAAACACCATCTCCAGCTTAATCATGAATTCCCTCAAATCAGAGATTGCTGACAAATATCAACAGGTGGAAGTTTTGAATGCTTCGGCTAACTCTTGGGGGCCAAGAAACGAATTAGCTTATTTGCAGCGATTTGGCAATTTTTCAGCCCAGGTAATAATTTTATTAATTAATACTGATGATTTGTTCGCCCATTCTCCCACGGCTTTACCAGTAGGACGAGATCGCAACTATCCAGCGACGAAACCGCCGTTAGGATTAGTAGAAGTATGGCAACGTTATGCAACTAAACAACAGCCCATTCCTGAATTGCAAGCACTCCAAGCCGAACCAGGCGATCGCGTCGGTGTAAATTTAGAAGCAATCAAACAAATTCAACTTATTACTAGTCAACACCACAGCAAATTTCTCTTAGCCATGACTCCCTTACGGCGAGAACTTGGTAAACCCGGCCCCTTGGATTACGAAATCACTGCACGTAAAAGATTGAGTGAGTTTACCCAAACCCAGCAAATTCCCTATATAGATTTTCTGCCACTATTTAATCAAACAGACAACCCACAAGCTTTATATCATGACACCATTCACATGAACTTACAGGGTAATCAATTTGTGAGTGGAGTGATTGAGCGATCGCTTTTAGAAGTTTTGGGACAAGCAAGTCAATTAGGACTTACACAGTGAGACAAAAAATCAAGGGTGTAGGTGTTCAAAACCCTTACACCCCTACAACCTTACAACCGTCTCCACCAAATATAAAAAGCGCCAGTTAAAGCGGAATCAAACTGGCGCGATCGTGTTATCGGTTTGTTAGCGTGTTATAAACAAAGTGAATTAAACAGAAAACAAAGCTTGATTTCTTAAGAAATGACTTGCTTTCCGTTATCAGTTTACCTAAAACAAATTACCTTAGAAAAACTACGGTTTTTCTAACATTTTCCTTTAGGTACAAATTATTGCTAGGATAGCATAAGCATCAGAAAGAATGAAAATCTCTCTTAGTATTTCTTAATGTATTGTCTAGATAGTAATTTAATTTACTAAATAGATTTATATAGCAACACCAATTGTTTGACAAACATCTCTCTCCCTTGTCCACCTTGTCTACCTTGTCCCTCTAGCACTTTTAGTTCACATCTCAAATAAGATAAATTTATAGGGCTTTCCTCCTGCCTCCTAAAAAAATAACCTCCGGGGTCAATTAACCACTGGAGGAGATGAGCAAAGACATTTTGTGGACTAGTCTAGATATAAATTTAGCTCCATTAATTAATCAATGCACTCCATCTTAAGAACAATTAAAGGTTAAGTTGATCAGTGATTTTGATAACAATTTGATTAACTGCTTATTTGACTGTTTTTGTCAGGAAGTACAAGATAAATATCAAATATTCGTAAATATGGCTGTAGTTGTTTTTACGATTGGTTATAAATAATTATAAACCCAATCATTCTAAATATATATTTGCCAAAACCTTTGGGCAGATTTCCCTGATAAATCAGAGGTTTGGCATTTTTGATATATGTGGATATCAATATACAAAGCTGGGGGTGATTGTGGGATTTAGCCATTCAGTTGTACAATAATTTATAGATGCGATCGCTCTTCACTATTCACCTTATAACAAACTGCCTTTGAGCAATTGTTAGCATCCTGTGGTAAGTTGAGATGCAGAGGGAATAGATAAAGAGCCTTATATTTATAGACAAAGGGAATATCTCGTAAAACTCGCTCTAACAAGAGTTAACAACTCTAGAGAGTTTACCTTTGGAATCTGCAAAATTAACACAATTTCTGTGTATCAAGCTCATCCAACTAAGTATTAATTCATTAGTCATTTTGCTGCTTAAACTCATCAATATTCATGACTAATGACATCACACAAACTCTGCAAGCCAATGTGCGACTTAGATAGATAACAGCTTCAGCACAAATAATGCCACATCCTTTGTTGCTAGGTAAATTAACTAGCACAAATCCTATCTTGCTAATTTCTCAACAATCTTCACAAATTTAAAATTTCCGAGGAGTCAATGACTTTCACTAATTTTACCAAAGCCAACAACGTATATAAACACCTGGAACCGGAATCGCCCTCATCACCAAAGATGGTCTTGAAAAATCCTGCCAAAAGTGAACATTATCACAATCGAGAACCGAGAACCAGCGCCTCAACAATTAACGGATTAAACCGTGGGCGAGTTGCTATTTTTATCGATGGTGTTAATTTATTTCATGCAGCTTTGCAACTAGGAATTGAAATCGACTATCTCAAATTACTTTGTCGCTTAACCTCTGGTTCGCGGCTATTGCGGGCTTTCTTTTACACAATAGTGGATGTTAATCGCCCTACTCCCGCACGTCCACGAGCGAATGACAAACAACAAGGCTTTTTATTTTGGATGCGGCGAAATGGTTATCGAGTAGTTACTAAAGAAGCACAACCGACAGACAATTCTAAAAAACCTAATTTGAATGTAGAAATTGCTGTCGATATGATCACTTTAGCACCCTATTACGATACAGCCATATTAGTCAGTGGCGATGGCGCGTTAGCTTATGCAGTGGAAGCAGTGACTAGCAAAGGTGGTCGAGTAGAAGTTGTGAGTTTGCGCCCCATGACTAGTGATAGCTTGATTGATGTGGCTGACTACTTCCTTGACCTGGATAGCATTAAACAGGAAATTCAAAAAGACTCCCATTTAGGTTACAACTATCGATCGCTTTCTAATTCTCACCTGTAAAATCCATTACTCATCACCCATCGCAACTTTTTAGAGTACAATGCAAGCCAGGAAATAACTCTGCGTATTCCGTTGAATTTTGAACAGCGATGGATATTTTAATTGTTGAGGATGAAGCTGAAATTGCTCAGTTAATCCAACTGGCTTTAGAAAAAGAAGGATTTTCTTGTCGTGTTAGCCGCGATGGTGTAAACGCCTTGCGGATGTTTCAGGAACAACCACCGGATTTAATTATTCTCGACTTAATGATTCCTGGGTTGGATGGCTTGGAAGTTTGCGCCAGAATTCGCCAAAAACCTGGAAGCAAAGACCCTTATATTTTGATGTTGACCGCCAAAGGCGAAGAAATCGATCGCGTCATCGGCTTATCTACTGGTGCTGATGACTACATGGTTAAACCCTTCAGTCCCAGAGAATTAGTCGCCAGAGTCCGGGCGTTATTGCGGCGGAGTCTGCGTCAAGGCGGACAACATCAAGTTACACGAACACAAAACTTTATTGTAGATATTGAACAACGCACCGCTTCTCGCCAGTTAAATTCTCAAGAAGCAGAAACTTTAGACTTAACCAACCTAGAATTTAATTTATTAAGCACCTTTGTCAGCAACCCTGGGCGAGTTTGGAACCGCACCCAACTAATTGATAAACTTTGGGGTGATGATTTTTTTGGTGACGAGCGAGTTGTTGACACCCATGTAGCAAGGTTGCGGAAAAAAATTGAGCCTGATCCTGCTAACCCCTCGTTTATTAAAACTGTTGTTGGGGTAGGTTATAAATTTGAAGACTCTCCTGTAATGTGAGCGTGATGAAAAAACTTCGACTGCTCCCTTCAACGCTCCCTTCGACTTCGCTCAGGGAGCGTTGAAGGGAGCGTTTGCATTGTTTGGTAGAGAGAAGATTCCTTGAACTTTGCGCCAAAACTGTTCCCTGAGCGAAGTCGAAGGGAACAATCTGGGTAACGACAGAGCAGCGTAAGTCAACATCATGGCTGACACGCCCTGAGCGTTTGCGTTGTTTGGTAGAGAGAAGATTCCTTGAACTTTGCGCCGAAACTGTTCCCTGAGCGAAGTCGAAGGGAACAATCTGGGTAACAACAGAGCAGCGCAAGTCAACATCATGGGTGACACGCCCTGAGCGTTTGCGTTGTTTGGTTGAGAGAGCATTCCTTGAACTTTGCGCCAAAACTGTTCCCTGAGCGAAGTCGAAGGGAACAATCTGGATAACAACAGAGCAGCGCAAGTCAATTATTATGGCTTACATGTACATTCTTGAGTGTGTTGATGGTAGTTATTATACGGGTAGTACAAAGAATCTTGAGCGGCGGTTGTGGCAACATCAGCAAGGTGAAGGTGCAAATTACACGGCAAAACACTTGCCTGTAAAGTTGGTTTTCTGTGAGTATTATCAGTCTGTGGTGGATGCTTTTGAGCGTGAAAAACAAGTGCAAGGTTGGAGTCGGAAGAAGAAGCAAGCTCTGATTTTAGGGGATACAAATTTGCTGCATAAGTTAGCTGAATGTCAAAATGAAACTCATTACAGCAGGTTGGCTGGTTTTGACGATTTGATATGATTAATGCTCTTATATAAGGATGCTCCCTTCGACTTCGCTCAGGGAGCGTCGAAGGGATGGTTTTGGTGTTTTGCGTACTTTGTTGCAGCTTACGCTTTCACTTTATATAGCAATCCTATCTGAGTTGTGAAAAATATTCTTTTTAACGTAGACGCGTTAGCGGCTTCCCGAAGGGTAGCACGCAAAGTACACAAAGAAGGAGAATAAAGAGAAGAAAGAAAATTTCACAAATGATTTAGGATTGCTATAGTCATTCATAATTACAAATTGAGATAAAGCTATTTTTACTTTTTAAAATGAGTTGGCGTTGGACAAAATCCTTGCCTTTGGCATCACGTTTATTTGTTTCCCACTTGGTAGTGATGATTGTGGGGGTAGTCAGCTTTGTGATTATCAGCAAAGTTTCGTCACCCCGTTTTTTTGTGCTGCACTTAGAGAGACTACAAAGCCAGGGATTAGATTTAATTAATGTTCGGACTGAACTAGTAGAAGGCTTTGAAACAGCTTGGCGACGCAGCACAATTTGGTCGGTGATTGTTGGGACTACGGCGGCGGGAGGATTGAGTTATTGGGTTTCCAAAAGAATCATGCAGCGTTTAAGTGAAATGGAGCAAATTACCCAAAAATTTGCCGTTGGTGAGTTAGATGCTCGATTACCCCTGTCTGATATTCCTGAACTAAATCGCTTGGGTACTAGTTTTAACCGTATGGCTGCAAGTTTAGAGGGTGTAGAAGCACGACGGCGAGAACTGATTGGTGATATGACTCATGAATTGCGGACACCACTAACAGTTGTGCGTGGTTATTTAGAAGAATTAGCAGATGGAGAAATAGAACCATCGCCGGAAATTTATCGACGTTTAGCGAAAGAAACTAGACGCTTAGAAAGATTAGTCAATGATTTGCAAGAACTTTCTAAAGCAGAAGCCGGTTATTTACCAATTAAAATACAGGCAATAAATCTGCGCCCATTGTTGGAGTCTTTAGTAGAAAGATTTAGCGAACAATTGTTAGAAGATGGGCCTGTGCTGCATTTGGATTTTCCCGCACAATTCCCAATGGTATTGGCGGATGTCGATCGCACTGAACAGGTGTTAGTCAACTTACTCGGTAATGCCATCCGCTACACTACCAAAGGTAAAATTACTCTGCAAGCTTGGCCAGAAGCCTCGAAACTTTGGATTGCTGTGATTGATACAGGTATTGGCATTTCCCCTGAAGATTTACCCCATGTGTTTGAACGCTTTTGGCGGGCTGATCAATCACGCGATCGCCATTCGGGAGGAACTGGGATTGGTTTAACTATTTCTCGGCATTTAGTTGAATTACAAGGCGGACAAATTCAGGTAGAAAGCGAATTAGGAATTGGCAGTACATTTCGTTTTTGTCTACCTTTGGCTTAATGGCTGTTACAAAGCTTTCAAATAACTCGCTTTATACTCAGCACTCACACTTCGGCTGCGCTCAGTACAAGTCCGCTCAGTGTACAGCACTCAGTACTTTATTTGTACAAAGAATTGACACAAGGTAGTCGCATGACTGTCATACTCAATTGATAGCTTGAAGGTATGCAAAATAAAGTTTTAATTCATTTTTGATATGACTACTCTTGTTCTGGCTTCTTGTTTAGTGAGTTTGCTAACTGTTTCTGGATGGGCTGCGATCGCCTATTTATTTCCACCAAATCATTCCCAAGATCCATAATGGGAATAATCAACTACCATCCTCTTCCCAATTTTCGCTACCTAACAAGTCAATAATTCTATCTCTGAGCAGAAATTCGTTTTTTTCTAGCTCAAGTTCAAACATACACCATTCACGTTCAGGGATATACTTACATAATGCGTAAATTGGTCGCTGACGGCTAATCAGTCCCTTTTGAACTAATTGACGTGCTTCTTCTTTAATCAGTTCAATGTCGTATTTAACAGCAGTATCCATAATTAGTTCCTTTGTTTATAATCAATGAATTAAATGCCAAGACAAACAATACTTGGTCTTTATCTTAAAGGTATCAAAAAAAGTTGAGAGAATCGTGAGGAAATACATCAATCAAGCTAACTAAAACTATGTAATTGATGAGATTAGTTGAAATTCGTAAACATATATAATTAATTTTGATTTTCATCAAGTCACAGGTAAATATATTCTGAATATCCACACTTTGCCCAGAATGACATATTTACATAAGCTTGTGATCAGCCTCTAGGTAGAGCAGATTCAGAAAATTTTACGTAGATTGATTAAATTGATACAATGATGAGCTATTCTTCTTGCTCTAAGGCGAACTTTGCTTGTAGAAGATGTTGTTGAGCTTCTTCACTGACGGTAGGGTATTTTAACTTGAGTGACTCTAATTTAGAACAGATAATATCAGCAACTACCATTCGCATAAACCATTTGCGATCGGCAGGAATAATATACCAAGGCGCGTGTGTAGTACTGGTGTGATGGAAAACCTCTTCATAAGCGGCCATATAATCTGACCAAAATGCCCTTTCTCGGACATCATTAACTGAGAATTTCCAATTTTTTTCAGGAGCATCAATTCTTGCTAAAAATCTTTTTTTCTGTTCTGCTTTCGAGACATTCAGAAAAAATTTGAGAATCACAATTCCATTATCTACTAAATATTTTTCAAAATTATTGATTTCGGAAAAACGCTGTTGCCAGATTTTATTACCTTTTGGCAAGTGAGGAAGTTGCTGCTTTTGCAAGATTTCTGGATGAACGCGCACTACTAATACTTCTTCATAATAAGAACGATTAAAAATGCCTATTCTACCTCTTTCTGGCAAAGCTTTCATTGAGCGCCATAGGTAATCATGGTCTAGTTCTTCACTGCTGGGAGATTTAAAACTAAAAACCTGACAACCTTGGGGATTAATCCCAGACATGACGTGTTTAATTGTGCTGTCTTTACCAGCAGCATCCATCGCCTGAAAGATAATTAGCAAGGCATAGCTGTTTTGGGCATACAGAGTATCTTGAAACTTAGCTAATCGTTCAATATCTGAGCGTAATTTAAGTGTTGCATCATTGCGGTCATGGTAATTAGCAGTATACCCAGGGTCATAATCTTTTTGCAGAGAAACCTTAGTACCTGGCGGCACAATAAAAGCATCATGATTCATGTTAAATAAAGTATGAAGTGTAAAGTCTGAAGGTGCGATCGCCTATATAGAAGTTGCATTCTATAAATTATGTAGAGAAGTTGTACACAACATCTCTACAACAACCGATAAATTGCATCTTCATTTTTAGCTTTAATTTATACCAACCTATTTAAAATTTCTTGGCTTTTTTAGCTTGATGGTTGGTCGCATTGTTTCTCGACCAATCATAAACATTCCCGCTATCCCGAAGCAGACAAACCAAACATATTGATACCAGTATTTGTGAATCTGTCCTACTGTACTGAGTTCAGGATGTAGGGTATTTAAGTATAGCAGCAACACTAAAATCATCAATGCGCCAAAACCCACAAAGCATAAACCCACACGTAGCCGCACGGGTTGTAATTCCCAGTCAGTAATTTTTTCTAGGTCAATTTCTGCCAATTCTTGCAAAGATGTTTCCGCAACAGTTGAGACTTCTTGCATTCTGTTACTCAACTTTGGGGGTAGAATCGGCACTAACTTTGCTACAGCAGGGCGACGTAGTAAAGCCTCGGTATCTCGTAACAATTCTAGCGGTTTACGTGCCGTTACTGATTGAGCAAATTCTGTGTTGCTTGGAGCAGTTGTGGTGGTAGCTTTGCCTTCAAAATCCATAGCAGGCTATAGAAGTAAGAGGATACAAATAGCCTAGCGAATCAGTTGGAGTCACGCAAATATCTTTGAATTTCTCACGTATGGGTAGCGGGTGTGGGGAGTGTGGGGAGTGTGGGGGGAAAGATTTCTTCACCATCCTCCCACACTTCCCACCCCTCCCACACCTCTGGATTTCTCACAAGAGAGAAATCCAGGTTTCGTATTTGTGTCTTGATGGTTCAATTTCGCCATCAAGACAGATATACAAAATCTACGATGCTGAAGATTGTAATTGTTCTAATCTCGCCAGCACTTCTTGACTGTGAACGGATGGGTTAACTTTGACAAAAGTTTCGCGCAAGATTCCTTCTGGGTCAATAATAAAACTGTGGCGCATCGAGACAAAGCCAATCCAAGAACCATAAGCTTTGCTCACTGCACCAGTGGTATCAGCTAATAAGGGAAATTTTAATCCCTCAGAATCGCAAAATTCAGCATGAGAATCGACATCATCAGCACTCACGCCAATTATTTGCGTATTTTTGGCTAAATATTTGGGTAAGTCTTGCTGAAAGCGTCGTGCTTCGATAGTGCAACCAGAGGTAAAGTCTTTGGGATAAAAGTACAGTACTACCCACTGACCACGCAAGTCAGCTAGAGAGATTTTGCCGTCGCCTGTATTTGTTGGCAATGCAAACTCTGGCGCAGGTTGATTTACTGCTGGTAGTTTACCACCCAGGGCGTTAGCCGCAGGTGAAAAGTTGAACCAACTAATGAAGGCAAAGCAGCTGACAAATAATATACTCAAAAAATTGCGCCGCGAAATCATGGTGTAGACCAGAATTACAACTTTACATAAGTTTACAATTCTTGGTCACTATTATCACTTGATTCGGATTCACCAGGGGTATCGGTGCTTTCGATGTATTGGCTATCAAGAAGAAAAGCACCTCTATTAAAGCGGATACCCCAATAACCTCCAGGACGGCGGTCAAGGACTATACCTTCTTCACCAAGAGTTATCACGTCTGGGGGACGTAACATTGGCATCGGGTCGGCGGTTTTGACGTAGGGTGGTAGCGCCACGACTTTGACTTTGCTACCAACAGCGAATTCTTTGGTCATATAAAAAAAGCTAGAAGTTTGAATTAACTCCTAACTTTATCCTAAAGGGGTTGCCAATTTTGTTATTAGTTGGGAAGGAAATTAGGGAATGCGAAAGGAGATGGAACTTCTCCCCTCTCGCCATCTTCTGCAAGGAAGCCTGAGTAAGTAAAAAGTCAAAAGTCAAAATTTAAAAGTTTATTTGCTAACAGAAAATATTGCTTGTACTTCAGTTAGGGGTAAGTGCCAAACTAATTCCGGTTGCCAAGTATCGGGGTCAAAGTTGGAGTGACGACCACGCTGATATGCTTGCCATAATCTTTGCCAAGCAAATGCTTGACGAGAATCGAGATTTTTATAAATAACTCTTAATAGCCCTAAGCCTAATAGAACATTAAATAAGCCGAATTTTGCGCCTAATAAAAATGCTTGTACTTCTGCTTCACCTATGGGGTCTGCACCGTAACCAGTGAGGACGTGAACGCCATCATGAAGTTGTTTGCGGCGCATACCTGTAGTGAAAGGTTTGAGGTTGTGTGCATCAAGAAAATCAACCCAAGCTTGAGCAAAACTACCAACAGGTAGCGATCGCAATTTTTCTACATAAACAATTTGTGGCACATTTTTACCGCGTGCTTCGGTAATGCGATCGAGTTTGTCTAAAAATTGTTGGATGGGAGGAGTTGATTTGGAGGAAGCAAGATCAGTTTGCATAATTCTGAGATGAAAGTATTAATGGGGGTGGGGAAATAATGCCCACCCTGGCTAAATAACTAGTACAGTGCGGTGGAGGTAAACATACTTAGGAATTGCTAAAAGGCTTGTGATATGAATATTCTTTCTTTTTCCTTTTAAC
The DNA here is from genome assembly GCF_014696905.1 of Nostoc sp. FACHB-190. Classification (NCBI taxonomy): domain Bacteria; kingdom Bacillati; phylum Cyanobacteriota; class Cyanophyceae; order Nostocales; family Nostocaceae; genus Nostoc; species Nostoc sp. FACHB-190. The sequence goes on along the minus strand of NZ_JACJQW010000005.1, from coordinate 182,885 downwards.
TTTTTCCTTTTGCCTTTTTGTACTAGTCGTGCTTATCGCGGTAGATGGTACGAGAGAGACGATTTTGACGGCGGTTGAGTTGTCTTCTTTCTTGAGGAGTTAGGTGTCCGTCACTACGAATATCCCGTCTTCTGGCAGCTTCTAGGGATGCTTCTCGCCGTTCTAATTGCCGTAATTCTGCTCTATTGATTGAGCCATTTTTAACACCGTGATAGATGCGCTGCTGCTGATTAACTTCCCGTGCATAGATTTCGCCAGCAGATGCTACTGTAGGTAAGAAAACAGCAACAGCACATATAGCAGCATAGGTAAAGCGGTTCATAAAATAACCTTGTAAGTAGTTATTGTTGTGGCTCTCAATTTCAAGGCTGATTTGCCAGAATTAGCTATTGGGTTGACGGCGTTGTTGACGGCGTTCTTTACCTTCTTGGCGTAATTGCTGAAGTTTTGTTCTTTGTTCGGGAGTTAAAACTGCTTCAATTTGTTGTTTGGAAGATTCACGTATTTGCCGGATTTGGGTTTTTTGCGCTTCGGTTAAATTCAAATCAGCAAAATCCTTACCACCTCGACGGCCGACACGCTGTCCTGGTTGACCTTGGTTTGCTTGTCTTTCGGCGCGGCGTGCTTCCATTGCGGCTTTGATTTTTGCCTTTTGTTCTGGGGTGAAAACGTTTTCAATTTGAGTGCGGGTGTTGCGTTGAATTTGCTCAATTTGGCTCTTTTGCGCGTCATTTAAACCTAATTCTGCCCAAGGGCCTTTTTTACCTTGCCAGCGCCCTTGTCCTTCTGCTTGGGCTACTAACAGAGGAGAATGGGAGAAGGCTTGAGCTTTGACAGCTAAGGAGGTTGTTGTCAGAGTTAGAGCGATCGCACCAGCAATGAATGATAATGACTTAAGTTTCATTTTGTACCTTGTTTTCTGTTCCGTTTGAGGATGTCATCATCATAGGAATTTACTCTTATTCATTACATGAGGCGAAAGTCATGGTTACACCCATGACTTTAGTCATGCTTTATTTTTCTGCTATTTGAGTAACAATAACTAGTAATTTCAAGTGACAACAAAAGGCGGGATTAGGTATAATCTCGCCCTTTTCTACTAAAGCTCTAACGCTCATATTGCTATGAACGAACCTATTCAAATTCACAATCATCCCTTTCGGTTTTTACTATATTTAGAATGGATATTGCTGACTCTTGCTATTTCATCATCTACTTTTCCTGACCATTCACCGCGATTTGCGAATCAATTTCCTGAACTGACGATTGGTTGTTTAATTATCTTTGGGGTGATGGGTTTAAGAATCCCTACAGGTAAACCAATCAATAAGATAATTTATACGGCGATTGAGATTTTATTACTATTTATTACGGGGATGTTTGGTGGGCGAGTGGCGCGGTTGTTTCCATTTATATATTTAATTTTAGTCACCCGTAGTTGTTTAATTTTTCAATTACCAGGGCGTTTAGTTGTTACTGGTTTATCTTTTAGCTTATTTTTAATTACTTTAAATTCTCGCTTACCCAAGGCTATACCGCCACAAGCCCAAGAGCGGTTTCGGTTTATTACCTTCAATACAGCATTATTATTTGGGTTAAGTTTGGTTTTCGTTTTATTATTAATGAATACAGTTTTAGCCGAACGGCAGAGTCGAGAAAAACTAGCGATCGCTAATGACAAACTGCGGCAATATGCTTTACGAATTGAAAATCAAGCCACCCTAGAAGAACGTACCCGCATCGCGCGGGAAATTCATGATTCTTTAGGGCATTCTTTAACTGCTTTAAATTTACAATTAGAAACGGCTTTAAAATTATGGAATGCTAACCCAGAAAAAGCCCAAACATTTTTAGCTAGAGCTAAAGAATTAGGTTCTAAAGCTTTAAAAGATGTGCGTCAGTCCGTTTCGACGATGCGGGCTAATCCCTTGCAAGAAAAAACTTTAGAACAGGCAATATCTGTACTTTTAGAAGATTTTTATCGAGCTAATAATATTAGTCCACGTTGTTTTATTAATTTAGATTATCCTCCACCAACAGATATTAATATTGCCTTGTATCGGATTATTCAAGAATCATTGACCAATATTTCTAAACATGCACAAGCAACAGAAGTCATCATCGCCCTCACTAGTAATAAAAATAGTTTACGGTTGATGGTGCAAGATAATGGCAGAGGGTTTGATATTGAACAAAATACCACTGGTTTTGGCTTACAAAGTATGCGCGATCGCACTTTAGCATTGGGAGGAGAATTTAATATTCATACTAGTCCTAATTTTGGCTGTCAAATTACCGTTGATATTCCTTTATTGAGTTTAATGCCATGATTAAAGTCTTATTAGTAGATGACCAAAACTTAATCCGCCAAGGGCTAAAAGAATTATTAAAATTGGAAGCAGATTTAGAAATTGTTGGCGAAGCTGAAAATGGTAAAATAGCTGTAGAATTAGCAGCAAAATTACAACCAGATGTGGTATTGATGGATATTAGAATGCCCATTATGGATGGTGTAGCAGCTACCAAAGAAATTCATCAACATTATGAGAATATCAAAATTTTAGTGCTGACCACTTTTGACAATGATGAATATGTTGCGGCGGCATTACAATATGGAGCGATGGGTTATTTACTCAAAGATACACCCTCAGAAGAATTAGCTGTGGCAATTCGCGCTGTTCACAAAGGTTATACTCAATTGGGGCCAGGAATTGTGCAGAAACTCTTAAATCAGTTTCCGCATGGTATCCCAACACAGTCAGAACCTGTACCGCCAAGTTTAACTGAACTCACACCCAGAGAAAAAGAAGTTTTAAAGTTAATTGCCACAGGTGCGAGTAACCGCGAAATTGCCCAGGAATTATATATTTCCGAAGGGACGGTGAAAAATCACGTCACCAATATTTTGAATCGGTTGAGTTTGCGCGATCGCACTCAGGCTGCTATTATTGCAAATACATTTTTAGCTTATTTAAATGAGTCTGATTAATCCAGTTAAGCCAGCCAAACCAATTATTGTTTAAATTTAATACCCAACAGTCTTCAAATATCTAACTTTCCCTAAATAAAGCCAAACATTCATCTTTTAACACACCTTTTGTCACTTTGATATTTCTAAAAGACTTGGCGATGATCTCATCACAAAAAACATGAATTTGTGACTGATTCATAGAGATTAAATCTTGGATAGAACCCCCATAAATAATTTCTGATATACCAGCCCAAATGCAAACTGTTGCACACATAGGACAAGGTTCACAAGTCGTATATATGCTGTAACCCTCTAAAGAAGGGTTTTTTAGTTTATTTGTTAAACTGCGAATAACATTCATTTCTGCATGGGCAGATGGATCATTATTTCGTTGCACAGTATTATATGCTACCTCAACCACTTCGTCATCCTTGACAATCACAGCACCATAAGGCCAATCACCTTTTTTGGCAGCTTCCAGTGCGAAACGCATAAAATATTCTTGGTTCATTATTGTTATTACTAGTTAAAAATCAAGCTCAATCATATTCCACAGAGATTAAATTTCAGTGAAAGTTTTAAAGGTCGAAAAAATATGTTAATAAGTAGAGAAAAAACAGAATTTTACTTAACAGACTTGGAAACACCTACTGGAAAATTGATTAATCTGACAATTGCAGCTTTAGTGCTAATTTCGTCAGGAATTTTTGTTGCCCAAACTTATAATATTCCTTATAATGTTAGATCACAGCTTGATTTTATTGATACTGCTATTCTAGTAATTTTTGCAGTAGAGTATATTATTCGCCTCTGGAGTGCTGAAAACAAGCTAAAGTATATTTTTAGTTTTTATGCAATTTTAGATTTAATGGCGATATTGCCATTTTTCTTAGGCGCAGTAGATATCAGCTTTATTCGCCTGTTGAGATGGTTTCGGATTTTAAGATTAATTAGGTTTATTGATCAGAAATTTTTGTTTGCTAGTGTCAGCAGCGAAGATAGTTTAATCTTCGTGCGGATATTGTTTACATTATTTGCGATTATTTTTATTTATTCGGGGTTAATTTATCAAGTTGAACATCCAGTCAACCCGCAAGTTTACACTACATTTTTGGATGCGTTTTATTTTTCTGTTGTCACGATGACGACTGTCGGGTTTGGGGATGTCACACCAATTTCCGAAGCAGGAAGATTGTTGACGGTCTTGATGATTTTAACAGGTGTCACCTTAATTCCTTGGCAAGTCGGAGATTTAATTAAGCGGTTGGTAAAAAATGCTAATCAGGTAGAAACGGTGTGTTCCGGCTGTGGGTTAGCTTTTCATGATTTAGATGCAGCTTTTTGTAAAAGATGTGGGACAAAATTGAGAATTAAAAGTGGGGAGTAGAAATTAAATTTCTCTAATTTTCCGTAGCAATAGTATATGGAATTGTATAATTTTCTCAATCAATCCTTACAGCAAAAAGAGTTGAATCTTAACTTATGGATAAATTATTACTTACAATTATAAGTATGTTGCTGATAGTGACTATTCGTAGCCCCTTGAATAACCCAATTGCAAATATGTATGGGCCGCACTTTTTGGTGTTTTATGCTGGCATTATTAGTGTAACTTTATTGGCAAGTTACTATAATTTAAAGTTTGACGCAACGGCACAATTACCTTTACCATCGATTCCTACCAATCCTGATCCTTATAAAATTGCATATTTACGTGGTGGAGAAAGTGAGGTGATAAGTTTGGTAATATTGAATCTGCTTCAGGATGGTTATTTGCAAATTAATCAAGATACCATAGAGCAATCAACTACATATTCTTATCCAGATAATTTATCGCTCATAGAGCGCCAAGTATTTGACTATTTTGTGTTTCCAAAATTAGCTAGTCAAACACTCAGTTACACAATTTCAAACACAATTATCCACAAATACTGGTGTGAAACTTACGAAGAATCGCTACTAAATGAGCAACTCTTACTACCCAAAACCGCCAGAGACTTAGCAAAGAAAATCAGTGTTTTGGGAAGTTGTATTATTTTGGGATTGGGTGGTTATAAGCTTTCAATAGCATTGCTTAAAGGATATAACAATGTTTTCTTTCTCATTATTATCGGTCTAATTTATTGGATTATTTTTATACTGCTCTCTTGTCCATCCAGACGAACTCAACTGGGAGAAAGGTATATAAAACAACTTCAGCAAAGTTTTATACAACTTAAAAACAAAATCATTCGCACCATATCCGATGACAGAAATGACACAGATTTGAATATGTTGTTGCCTGTAGCCATTTTTGGTGTAGGAATCTTACATGGAACTTCCTACACGGATTTTGCAAAAATTTTCGCGCCATTATTCACTAGCCATGATAAGGGAGGAAGTGACGGTGGTGGTGGTTGTGGTGGCGGTGGTGGCGGTGGTGGTGGTGGTGGATGCGGTGGTTGTGGTGGTTGTGGTGGTGGCTAAAACTGAGTGTGATATACTACTGAGTAGAGTTGAAAAAGCGAGATGAATTAAACAACCGCTACCAAAATTTTGACAATTAATTGTTCCTAACAAGGAGTAAAAGTAATGGATACATTACTGCACAATTTCGTTGCAGATATGTATGGGCCGAACTTTCTGCTATTGTATGGTATTGTTATTGCCGCAACTTTGTTATTGTGTGGACGATTAGTCCAAGATCCGACAAAAAATCAGCCTTTACCGCTAATTCCGGCTGAACCAGATCCTTACAAAATCGCTTACTTGCGTTCTCAAGCAACCGGAATTGCTCATTTAGTCTTATTCAACTTGATTCAGCAGGGTTATTTGCAAGTTAGTGGACAGACTATCAGTAAAACATCAGATCATCCTGACATATCAAATTTACAACCAGTCGAACGGCAAGTTTTTGAGAAAATTTCTGAACCTGCTACGGCTAAAACATCTTTGTGGTTAGCTACCGAGTGTGTACAACCATTCTGCATTGCTTATCAAGAACAGTTGGATGATGAGAAATTACTGTATGCAAGTAAATGGCAAATACGTAACGTTCAATTTGGCTTAGTGGGGGCAATGCTGATTTTCAGCTTCGGTTGTTATAAGCTGCTGATAGCCTTGGGTAAGGGACGCTATAACGTGGGTTTTTTGATACTCATGGGGGTATTATCGATTATCTATCTGCTGTGGTTTGTGAGTCAGCCCCATCCGCCCCTAAGTCATCTCGGAAACAGGTATCTGCAACAACTCCAAACCACCTTCAACCAACTGCGCGAAACTTCTATCGTCAACAACAACTTACTGGTATTAGCACTATTTGGTGTTGAGTCTTTGGCTGGAACTGCCTACGATGCTTACTATAAAGCGTTCTTGCCGCCAGCTTATTCTACAACAAGTAGCCGCAGTAGTTCGTCTTCTAGTAGTTCCTGTAGTAGTGGTTCTGGCGGTAGTTCTTGTAGTAGTAGTTCATGCAGTAGCGGGAGTTCTTGTGGTGGTGGTGGTTGCGGCGGTTGTGGTGGCGGTTGTGGCGGTTAGAGAGAATGTCATACAACAGGCTGTCTGAAGAATTGAGACTGAAAGAATGTTAGATAAACCTGTACCAAGCACAATTACAAAATCGGTAATACTCAAGTTACTGATTATTTCAGTGGCGATAGGTTTAGTAGTGGCGATCGCAAAAATCATCACAGACATGAATAACGTTGATTTTCTGCGTTTCTGTGGTTGTGGCGGTTGTGGTGGAGACTAAAAAATGATGTTATCTCAACTTCCTAGTTTGGGTGTCGGGTTGGGTTTTCGAGAACCATTCAAAAGTGATTTGTTTCTCAACCGTCCACAAGTGGACTTTCTGGAAATTGTGGCAGAACATTATCTTGATGCACCAGTACAAAAACAACAAGAGTTAGAAATACTGGCTGCACATTTCCCGATAGTTCCCCACGCCATTAATTTGTCGCTGGGTAGTGCGGAAGGTTTAGACACAGATTATTTAGGCAAACTTGCAACCTTAATTAAACAACTTAACCCGCCTTGGTGGAGTGAACATATTTGTTTTACCAAAGCTGGCGGTGTGGATGTTGGGCATTTGTCACCTTTACCTTATACCAAAGAGGCGGTAGATATACTCTGTCGCAATATTGCCGAAGTGCGACGCTTTGTTGATGTGCCGTTAATTCTGGAAAATATTACCTATATGGTAAAACTTCCTGGTGCAGAGATGACGGAAGCGCAGTTTTTGGCAGAAGTAGTAGAACGTGCTGACTGTGGGTTGCTGTTGGATGTGACGAATTTACATACTAATGCGGTGAATTATGGTTATGATGTCCAAGATTTTCTCAATGATTTACCGTGGGAACGTGTTGTGCAGTTGCATTTCGTCGGCGGACATTGGCACGATGGTGTATTAATTGATAGTCATTCCCAGTCAACCCCTGCGGAAGTTTGGCAAATAATGGCGGAAGTTGTCGCCCGTATTCCGATGAAAGGGATAGTGTTAGAACGGGATGAAAATTTACCTCCGTTTACAGAAATAGTCCAAGAATTGCAGACAGCACGAAAGATTCTCATACCAAGTTGCTTGGGTGGGTGTGGGGAATAGAAAAAACGTAGACGCGCAAGCGGCTTCCCGCAGGGTACCGCAAAGGACGCAAAGGACACGAAGGTAAGTAGTTAAACATAATTAATTACACAAAGTCATTGCGAATGGAGCGAAGCGAAATGAAGCAATCGCAAGGGCTGGGATTGCTTCGCTTCGCTCGCAATGACTGTAATTAATTTTGCGTGGTTACTTAAGAGAGTTTGAGAGAGTTGTTGCGTAATTCCCATACATACAGGACTTACACAAAAATCGTCAAAAAGTCTAATTTATCGAACCGCCAAGTCGCATTAGACGCGCAAGCGGCTTCCCGCAGGGTAGAACGCCAAGAAATCGTAGATACAAATTAAATACTTAACAGCTTAGGAGTTATCAAAGATGGGGTTAGCACAAACCCAGCAAGTTTTAGCCCAGCTTTACACCAATACTGAATTTCGAGGGCGTTTTTTTGCCAACCCGCAAGCGGTGGGTGTGGAGTTGGGTTTGAGTGATGATGAAGTACAAAAGTTAGCCGAAGTTTCATCACAGGAAGTCAATATATTTGCCAATTCTCTCAAGTGGAAGCGGTTAGGGGAAATACGGGAACTGTTACCCAGAACTGCTAAGGTGTTGGGCAAAAATTTTAATACCTTGTTTTGGCGATATGCGGAAACTTATTTACCCACGGGAATAAAAAAACATCGGGATGATGCGATCGCTTTTGCTAACTTTATGATTAAGGTGGCGCAAAATGAAAACTTAGAACCTGCTTGGATAGGTGATTTAGTCAGGTATGAAAAAATTTGGCTGTTAACTTATGAACCAGGAGTTTGTTTAAAATTTTGTTGGTTGCGTTACGCCATCCATCGTGATTTTACTGCAAAACCAACTTTGGCAATCTGGTGGCGTTGGTCGGGGCGATCGCAGTTACGTCATATCATTTTATGATATTGTCTCACGCAGAGTCGCAGAGGCGCGGAGAGTATCAGGAGTTGTAGATTAGTTTACTCATGAATAAAATAGACCGTCAACGGGAACATCAAGCCAATGAACGAACTTTTCTCGCTTGGTTGAGAACTTCCATCGGTTTAATTGGTTTTGGTTTTGCCATTGCGCGATTTGGTCTATTTTTACGCCAATTAAATACGGCAATTACGCAACAAGAACCAACAGTACATCCGTTATTTAACTCGGAGAATTTAGGAGTTGCTTTAGTAATTGTGGGAGTAAGTGCGATCGCTCTAGCCGCGTGGCGATATAATCAGGTTTTCTGGCAAATTGAACGGGGAGATTATCAACCCAATCGTTTACCTGTGTGGATACTCACCGCAGTGGTGATGATTTTAGGTTTACTGAGTATTCCTTTATTGTTTTTACGCAATCATCTGACACCACGCCCATCTTCAATATCACCCCAGCCCCAAACTAAAAATATTAACCCAAAATAATTCATGATTTATTTATGACCATAGACATATTTAAATTATGACTATTGGCATATTTTTCAAATTAATTTTGTGCTTTTAAATATCAGCCGCTAAAATTTTAGAATAGATTAATCAGGCATATAAAGCTGTTTTGAAAACTCAAATCAGTTCCCGCACCTCTACCCCCACAAATCAAAAGCATCTATTCAAAAGTCTTGAATAGAGATTGTTTCTGCCCTTGAGTACATCGTTAATAGATATTATTAAATAAAGTATTTCGGATGAGATACTAAGAGCATACAATCACTATTTAGAGTCAACTCCAAAGCCCGCAAGTGGTCAATCAAATATTATCCTAACCAGGGATAATCCTACCTACACATATTGGATTTTCCAGTTGGATGCAGCTAACACCAACCACCAACTTCCAGGCTTTAACTATTTCTAATTAGTACCACAACGCTGTCTGATAGTGCCGTTTAAAGGCTAGGACTACAATTATGAGTCAAACCTTTGCAACCATCGACGGGAATGAAGCTGTTGCCCGTGTTGCTTACAAATTAAATGAAGTAATTGCTATTTATCCTATTACTCCCTCTTCCGCGATGGGTGAATGGGCGGATGCTTGGTCAGCAGAAGGTCGTCCCAATCTTTGGGGTACGGTTCCCAGCGTTGTGCAGATGCAAAGTGAAGGTGGTGCGGCTGGTGCAGTTCATGGGGCATTACAAACAGGTTCTTTGAGTACCACATTTACGGCATCTCAAGGGCTATTGTTAATGATTCCTAACCTCTACAAAATTGCGGGGGAACTCACTAGCACAGTTGTTCATGTGGCTGCACGCTCATTGGCTACTCATGCTTTATCCATTTTCGGCGATCATAGTGATGTGATGGCGGCGCGGGCGACTGGCTTTGCCTTGTTGTGTTCCGCTTCAGTGCAAGAAAGTCACGACTTAGCCCTCATCGCCCATGCAGCTACTCTCAAATCAAGAGTTTCGTTTATGCACTTTTTTGATGGGTTCCGCACCTCTCATGAAGTGCAGAAGGTGAAATTATTGGCGGATGACGATATTAAATCGCTCATTCCTGACGAATTAATTTTAGAACACCGCGCCCGTGCTTTAACCCCAGACCGCCCTGTGTTGCGGGGTACTGCCCAAAACCCTGATGTTTACTTTCAATCGCGGGAAGGCGCAAACCCTTACTACAACGCCTGTCCAGAGATTGTCCAGAACATCATGGATCAATTTGGCGATCGCACAGGTAGATATTACCGCATTTTTGAATATCACGGTGCTGAAGATGCGGAACGGGTAATTGTCATCATGGGTTCTGGTTGTGAAACCGTCCATGAAACAGTTGATTATCTCAACGCCCGTGGGGAAAAAGTCGGCGTGGTGAAAGTACGCCTCTACCGTCCCTTTGATATCCAAAGGTTTGTGCAAATGTTACCAGAAACTGTACAAGCGATCGCGGTTTTAGACCGCACAAAAGAAGCAGGTAGCACCGGCGAACCACTATATCTCGATGTGGTCGCAGCTATCCACGAAATCTATGCTGAACGCGGTAGTGGTAGAGACAAGGTTCCCTCGGAAATTGTCGCTGCCCGTGGTAGTGGCAGAGATGAGGTTCCCTCAGAAATTGTCGCTGCCCGTGGTAGTGGTCGAGATCAAGTCCCACCGATGATTATCTGTGGGCGTTACGGACTTTCCTCCAAGGAATTTACTCCTGCAATGGTCAAGGCCGTTTTCGATAACTTGTCTCAACCAAGACCAAAAAATCATTTCACTGTGGGTATTCACGATGATGTTACCCACACTTCCCTTTCCTTCGACCCCAACTTTTCCATCGAACCCGATAGCGTTGTCCGGGCAATGTTCTACGGCTTGGGTTCCGATGGGACGGTGGGGGCGAATAAAAACTCCATCAAAATTATCGGTGAGGGAACCGATAACTACGCCCAAGGTTACTTTGTCTACGACTCGAAAAAATCCGGTTCCATGACCGTATCTCACCTGCGGTTCGGGCCGCAACCGATACGGTCTACCTACCTGATAGACAAAGCCAACTTTATTGGCTGTCACCACTGGGTATTTCTAGAAAAGGTCGATGTCCTGCAAGGGGCGGCAACTGGGGCGACAATTTTGTTAAACAGTCCCTTTGATAAAGAGACAGTTTGGCAAAATCTCCCCGTGAAAGTCCGACAGCAAATTTTAGATAAGCAGCTGAAATTGTATGTCATCAATGCCAACCAAGTCGCCCGTGAAAGTGGCATGGGAGGACGCATCAATACAATTATGCAGGTGTGCTTTTTTGCCTTAGCGGGGGTATTGCCACAAGCAGATGCGATCGCCAAAATTAAAAAGGCGATCGAAAAGACTTATGGTAAAAAAGGTGCAGATATCGTCCGCATGAACTTGCAAGCGGTCGATATGACCTTAGATAATCTGCATCAAGTCAATATCCCCACCGCCGAACAAGGTAAATGGCTAGATGAGGAATTATTCTCGACCAATTCCTTACCTGTGAGTGCGCCTGAATTTATCCAAGAAGTCCTCGGTAAAATCATGGTTTGGCAAGGTGATGATTTACCTGTCAGTGCCTTACCAGCAGACGGAACCTTCCCCACAGGCACAGCCAAATGGGAAAAACGCAACGTCGCCCAAGAAATCCCCGTTTGGGAACCGGATGTCTGCGTACAATGCAGTAAATGTGTGATGGTTTGTCCGCACAGCGCCATCCGTGGCAAAGTATATCAAGAAAGTGAATTAGCTAATGCACCATCCGCCTTTAAGTCGGTGAATGCCAAAGATAAAGATTTTAATCATCAAAAATTTACTATTCAAGTTGCTCCCGAAGATTGTACAGGTTGCGCTATTTGTGTAGATATTTGTCCAGCTAAAAATAAATCTGAACCTACCAAAAAAGCCATTAACATGGCACAGCAACTACCTTTAAGAGAACAAGAAAGAGAAAATTGGAATTTCTTTTTAAACTTACCAAATCCTGACCGCAGAAATTTAAAATTAAACCAAATTCGTCAACAACAATTACAAGAACCCTTATTTGAATTTTCTGGTGCTTGCGCTGGTTGTGGTGAGACACCTTATTTAAAATTATTAACACAATTGTTTGGCGATCGCTCAGTTATTGCCAACGCCACCGGCTGTTCCTCCATCTACGGCGGCAACCTCCCCACCACCCCTTGGACAATCAACGCCGATGGACGTGGCCCGGCTTGGTCAAATAGTTTATTTGAAGATAACGCCGAATTTGGTTTTGGTTATCGCTTATCCATAGATAAACAAGCCGAATTTGCCGCCGAATTATTACAACAAATCAGCAGTAAATTAGACAATAATCTCGTTAATTCTATCCTCAGTGCCGAACAAAAAAACGAAGCCGATATTTGGGAACAACGAGAAAGAGTTGCATTATTAAAAGACAAGTTAGATCACATTTTAACTGCTGCGATCGACGCGAATTTAAAATCTAAAATTATCAATTTAAAATCTATTGCAGATTACCTCGTCAAAAAAAGCGTCTGGATTATCGGCGGTGATGGTTGGGCCTATGATATTGACTTTGGCGGTATTGACCATGTGTTAGCCAGTGGTCGCAACGTCAATATTTTGGTGATGGATACAGAAGTATATTCTAATACTGGCGGTCAATCTTCCAAAGCCACCCCCAAAGCAGCCGTAGCGAAATTTGCTGCCAGTGGTAAGCCTGCACCGAAAAAAGACTTAGGCTTAATGGCCATGAACTACGGTAATGTCTACGTAGCGAGTGTAGCTTTAGGTGCAAAAGATGACCACACCCTCAAAGCATTCTTAGAAGCCGAAGCTTATGAAGGCCCTTCACTAATTATTGCCTACAGCCATTGCATCGCCCACGGCATCAACATGACCACCGGCATGAATCACCAAAAAGCCTTGATAGAATCAGGGCGGTGGTTGTTATATCGCCACAATCCCCTATTAAAAGAACAAGGTAAGAACCCCTTGCAATTAGATATGCGCCCTCCTACAACATCTGTAGAAGCATCCATGTATCAAGAAAATCGCTTTAAAATGCTCACCAAGAGTAAACCAGAAATTGCCAAGCAGTTGTTAGAACAAGCACAAGCCGAAGTTGATGCACGTTGGCAAATGTATCAATATTTAGCACAACGTAATATCTAGATCATAAAAACCTGTTTATTTGACATAACATAAATTACTCACCTGCAATTTGCAGAATAGTTGTATACAACTGTTCGCTGACACGAAAATCCGCTTGTTCCATTAATTGGTCAATAAGCGGTTTAACAATTGGAATTAAATTATTCCGTTTAGCTTGTACAAGCACTCCCAATAATCCAGTCACTTGCAAACCATAACTTTTTGCTACTATACGCCCTCGACGTTCATCCATTAACAGTAAATCAGCTTTAAGTTCTAAGGCTAAGGCGATCGCTTCAGCTTCACCCAAGTCAATATTTTCTTGACTTTCCTGAATTATAATTACTTGTTGTAAATCTTTAACTGTCTGAGTTTGAATCCAGGCAAAGGTTTGCACTTCCATAGCACCAGGAACAAGTTTATCAACAAATACCATTTCGTTGTAAACTGCTGCTGGAATAATAATTTGATTGTAAAGTTTTTGCAGCAAATCTAACTGCGCGATCGCTGCCAAATTTGTAATAGGTGATGTATCACTAACAATAATCACAATAGCTTCATCGACTGCAAAGTTTTTATATCCGCTTCAAAATCTTTTACATCATAATTAATACAAAGTCCACGCTTGGCAAGTTCATGTTGGAATTCAATTACTGTCAATCCCGTCCAAGTACGAGCTTTACCGCTACTAATTTTTTCTTGCTTATAAAGCATAATAGCGATTTCTAACTTTAACTCATCCTCCGTCATTCTTGCGGCTCTGAGAATATCATCAGGGATTAAGATACTCATAGGAAATGTGATTGGAGTTATTTACTCTACAATTTTAAAATATGTAGAGCAGAAGTATGAGATAGTCCATAAGAAATTGCGCTTAAACTTTTTCAATTATGTCTAGAGTACATGAGCTTTTGAATCAAATTATTAAATGGGTGCAGCAATACAACTCTGAGGAATGGCACAAAGTTAATTTAGACCCAGGATTAACTCTTGAACAAATTCAAAATTACTATGCAGAACAGCCTTTTATATTGCCATGTGAAATTGTCCAATTACGAGAACAAGGTAATCACTAGAATCTTTCAAAAAACACTAACGCCAGTGCTTCAGTCATTTTTGTGTCTTAGGTATTGAGTCAGCAACCTAAAGCAGTGGTCATCGTTAACCCCTGGTAGCTTGTCTTGTAATGCAGCATAAGCATCTTGAGTCAAAAGTATGGGGTATCCTATCTCAAAGTCATCAGTGTTCGATGATGTGATTTCACCTAATTGATCTATAACTCTCAAGATTGTTTCGCTAACAATTGTTGTATCTAGTGAACCCACAAGTCGCTGTAATTCTCTCTTGGTTGATTCCGTTAGCCAAACTCTGATTAAGCCTGTATTCAAAACCTCTCCAATTACAGTGAAGATGTAAAGATTTGGATCAATTGGAGATGGAATATCAAAGTATGGTTGAATTTTAGCACCTGCTGATGTTGTGACAGAGTATCTTTTCTTGCCAGTTTCTCTTTCATAAATCCATAAATTTTGACTTTGTTTCCTGGAACCACCACCTGAAGGTCTCCATTCCGCATAGTAATCATCTGGATTAGGAATGAGCATTTCTTCTTCAAAATATAAAAATTGTCGTAAGCTTTCTTGCCAAAGCAACCATCCAGTTCTCATGTCAGGAATACCAGAAGATTGGGCTTGCTGACTCACCTTATTTTTCCTTTGATTAATCAGTTCACCATATTGTGTTAGGACATTACGCATAACTTGATTTGGATCTTGATCATCGACTGGAATGCGGATTGAGCGGGTAGCTGCTGGGTGCATTAAAGTTGTACCACAGGCATCTCTTAAATCAGGTTTTGATCGATAGCAAAGCATCTTATGCTCTACGCCTAGAAGATCATACATCACATCAATATTTAAATTAGACCACCCAGCTTTGGGGATTCCTTTTGCACGACAGTAAACATCTGCCCAATCTCCTTCCTCAAACTTTCGACCCATCATATAAGCTACTTTAATAGCAAGATAGGTCTGAGCATCTTCATATTCTTTTTGGGTAAAGGCTGGTAATGTTCGAGGTCTGTGCATCTGTGTATTCTCTAACTTAATTTTATCGACGAGTTCTCGAAAAGATTCAAAACTAATCGAAATTAAACTGTCTTTGATAGCTGTAGCTAACCACTTAGAATATAAACGTCGATAGTCAAACTCAGGTTGACGTGCAACATGGAGAAAGCTTTTAGTAAAACTTTTTTCTTGAGCCAAATATTTTTTGATAAATTTGATGATATTTTGCTGTACTATCTGGTCATTATTTTGCTTTATCTGTATATTGTTTTGTGGATAGAATTGAACATTGTCGATTTTTTGACAATGCAATATTAAATCGTAGCCCACAGCATTATCTGACACAAACATCTTAAATGTGCCATGCTTTTTATCGAAGATTTGAGTTCCTTTAATTTCAAAACCTGCATCTGCTAAAGCTTTTTGAATTACCATCCATACTTTTTCCGATGAGTTATGAAATGCAACAGTTAACCAACTCTTATCTTTTAAGACTCGTTTAATCTCCATAAAAGCTTTAGTGAGAAGATTCTGATAATCTGCATAACTTTTACCTTGAACAGAATTGACGATCGCTTCTTCTGTATTATCTGTCCATTGTTGCAGCCAACTTTCCCAAATCAGATTCATTTCCGAATAATTAATGTTCGCTCCAAAGGGAGGATCTGTGAACACATAATCAATGGATTTATTCGGTAATTGGCTAAGGCTACAAGCAGACTGAGTACTGACTTGAACAGTACGGGGAATATGAGCAGATTCTCGAAAATACCAACTAATTGTTGCAGCTTTTCTTTGAAAAGTTTGAAATACATTCTGCTCATTCATGATAGTTGGTACATTGAAATTTGCGGTATTTCCACTACCACCCCAAAATCTAAACTCACTAAAAACTGTTACACGTTGGTATAAAGATGTTAATGTAAACAAAAGCTTTTCTCGAATTTCTTTATCTGGCCAATTAGATGCTTCTTTCCAGAGAAATGCCATTGCATATAAAGCTCTACGGGTATAGCATTGGTCGATTGTAGTTATACCAGCAGAGATAGGCTGGCGGGTATTTACCCCGACTGGAATCTTATTTTGTGGGAACCAAAGATTTTCGGGAATTAATGAACTTTCTATTGAATCGATCAGATGATAATCAAAAGTGTCCAAAGGAACGCAACTTTCTTTTAGGCGATGTCCGCAACATTTGTACCCAATAGCTACAGGGTAACGTTGAGTTCGTTTAAGATTACGTTTTTTAAGTAAAGCATTACAGTGAGGACAGTTTACTTCTTTTTTGATTTTACTTTCTTTAACAGAAGGTTTTTCATCACGTCCAACATCCCAAAAAATAAACTCTCGCTGACAATGATTACAAATTAATCCGTAACTCCAAACAGTATATAAAACATTTGTTTCTGAACCACATTCTCGACAGCGAGTGGTATATAATTGTTTTTGGAGTTGTGCTGCACGATTTAAAAGAGTGTTAACTGCATTGAGATAACGACCAGAATCAATAGGAGTATTAATGTTATAAGCAATAAAAGCTGCTGCTGGAGATAAGTCAGACAATAAAACTTTGCGTCCGAGTTCTGTTGCTGCTACTCCAGTCATACCTGAACCACAAAAAGGATCTAAGACGACATCTCCAGGATTTGTATAATGTTCAATTAAAGGTTTAATTCCTTGTGGTGGAACTTTAGTATGATATGTATGAGCGTCATAAACATAAGAATTTTTACCAGCAGTGATATCTTTAAAAAAAGGTTCATTTACTGTTTTAGAAGGTTGATTAAAATTAATTATCTCTGTAAAATTGGGATTTAATGTAAAACTGAAATTTGCATTGTGATGATAATTAGTTAACTCTAAATTTATGTGTGAGTTTTCCATCAGTTAGCAGGAGATGTATAGCAGTAAACTTACCAAATCTAGCTGATAGTTTATCGATAAATGTAGCCTTTTAACAAGGTGTTGACGTAATTGTATATAGAGGATAGCAGATATATCTAAAAAAGATATCCTGCATAGTTTAAGTCATCCCAAAATACAGCAGAATACAGGTATTTATCCCTCTTTTGTTACCTTCGGCAGAGAATAATCCGAAACTCCTAGTTTTAAGTTTCTTCTCAAAAAGGGTGTTTAAATGATAAAGTGGGCTGGCGATCGCTCAATTCATTAATTTGTTTAGCATTCATCAGTGGGTTAGTATTTTTCTCTCCCTGTCATAACAAAAAAGCGACAAGAACGGGAGATAGTTCTTGCATAAGTTCTATTTATCAATCCTAAATGATTTAAAAATCTATCTCTCCCTCCTATCTACTTTATTTCCCTCAATTAGAACTGCCATACTCCATCCCATTAGCCTCAGCGTAACGGTGCATAAAACGCATAAAGCGTTCCCAATGATCATCTTGTTCAATTTCAAATTGGCATTCTACCCGTTGTAATTCATCACCCTCATCACCACCAAAAATAAACTTAGTTGAAGAAGGAGTTACGCTAATTTCACCTTCTTCATCAGTTAACAGTAAGGAATTTAAAGATGGTTTTGTAAAACTATTAAAGCCTTCTAAAGCTTGTAGTTGATTAAAAGTCATAGCGACAATGCGGTTTCCCGAAACTTTGCCACGTCGCAAACTCACATTGCTGAGTTCTTCAAAAATGCCTGCAAAAAACTGAATTGTGGGTGGGGTAGATGTCATGAAAAATGCCAAGTTACAAATTTATCTTGGGGGATAATACTGAGGGTTAATGGCTGGTGATTGATAGCCAGTCATTGGGATGTTATTAGGGACAGTAGGATTCATTATAGGTGATTGATAACCACTTATGGGCATCATCCCAGTAGTATTCGGTACGGGAGAACTAATGGACGGGGATGGATAAGTATTTGTGGGGATATTGTTATTGATTGTATTTGCTGGGCTACTTTGACTGAGGTTTTCGTAAGTAATCCGAGAAATGGAACTAATGAGTTTTTCGGCACGGGGGTCGTTATTTGGGCGTTTGACCATCAAGGAAATGATGTAACGCTTACCATTGGGAATATCCACTAAACCCGTATCTGCCAACATTGTGCCAATATCACCTGTTTTGTGGTAGATTCTGGCACCTGCACCTAAACCAGAAGGTAGGAGATTATCTCTTTCGGTACGACGCATAATATCCAACATGATATCGCGCGATCGCAGACTCACAAAGTTACCTTGATTCAGCATTGCCATCAAGTTACCCAATTCTCTGGGACTGGTGATGTTTGTGCCTTGTAAATCTGGCAATTTATTTTTAATTACTGTTGTGGTTAATCCCCAACTACGAAAACGTTGATTTAATGCGTCTATGCCTCCCAGTCGCGCAATCAGCATATTTGTGGCTGTGTTGTCGCTGATGGTAATCATTTTGGTGGCAACTTCCAAGGCACTATACTGTGTGCCAACAGGCTTAAATTGGAAATTCCCCGAACCACCAGCTATCATATCTTGCTGCATGGTCAGCATTTCATCTAGGCGGATTTTGCCTGCATCAACATCTTGGAAAAATGCTACCAAAATCGGGACTTTAATGGTGCTGGCGGCAGGAAAACCAACGGCAGCATTAATATCTACATAGCCACCATTATCTAAATCAACTAAGAAAATACCCGGTGTGAGGTCTGGGGTGGTAGCTGCCAAATTCTGCACAGCATTTTTGAGTGGAGTAATTTCTTGGGACAGGTATAAACCGGAAGTTGGCGCTACAGGATTAGGGGTGCTTTGTGACTGAACTTGGCCAGAATTATTAGTATTTGATGACACGGGCGAGTTGGAATTGATGCGAGTAGCCGGGTCGAGAGCTGATAATACTGTACCAACGATCGCACCCATACCGACTCCCACAATTAACAATCGCAGGATATATAACATCGTTCTCGCCATTGGCTTGAGCCGTGTCTTTTTTGACACTCTTTTAGTTCCTTTGGGCTGTGGCGGCTTTTGTACCCGCACTGTTTTTACCTTAACAGTGTTGGGGTACGGGGGTGGAACATAAGCGGGTTTTCTGGGTATGGGTTTGACAGCCGTTGGCATGACTAGCCCTGGTCTTGGCCGGGGAACTCCGCCCATTGCGATCGCGCCTGATGCCAGTATCTGTTCTCTACCCACAGGTCGTTGCTGTGGCTGGGGAACTTTCACTTTTTTTGGTTGTGCTTTTGGAGCTTTGCGCGATCGCGGGCGGCCATTTACGGGTTGTCGCCGCGAGAAAGCTCTTAGTTTGTCACTTGATTCTGTCACTGGTACTCCTTGTGACTCACTCGAATTTTTTCTTGCAGACTTCCGGCCTAAAACTGACTGTTCATACAGCTTGATGCTGAAATCAACGTTGACTACTCAGTAGTGTGTTTAGTTTAAGCCATATTATCTATTTTGAGGGAGATTCCGTATATATTAATCGATACATCATAAGTTTTCATCATCATTACGATTGTTTAGCACCCACTCTACTTGCCGAAAAATCCCCCGCAGCATTGCCACTTCATTAGTTGTCAGTCGGGCGCGATTATATAGTTGGCGAAATTTCTCCATCCGACTCGCGGCTGTATGGGGATAGAGATAACCAATATCTAACAGTAGCGATTCTAATTGTTGGTAGTAGGCTTCTACCAGTTCAAAAGGTGCTAATTCTGTTGGTTGACTGATCTGCGGTTGGGCGATTTCTACCTGTTGCGCCAGTTCATAACAACAAATTCCGACAGCCGTGGCTAAATTTAATGAGGGATATACCTCACTGGTGGGAATGCGGATAAATCGCTGGGCATAATTTAATTCTTCATTACTTAATCCCCGGTCTTCTCTGCCAAAAATCAACGCCGAGGGTTTGTCTGGTTCTGCGAGTAACCAAGGTAAGGCGGTACGGGGTGTTTCTAATGGTGTTCCCCAATCACGCACACGCGCAGTAGTGGCGATCGCTCTGACGCATCCTTGCAAAGCCTCTGGTAAAGTTGCTACTTCTAGGGCAGATTCTAAAATATCCTTGGCATGGACAGCCATTTTCATTGCTTCTGGCGATCGCGGGTCACATTGGGGGTTAACTAATATGAGGTTGTACAAACCAAAATTTTTCATCACACGAGCGATCGCACCCACATTAATTGGGCCAGCTGGTTCTACCAACACAATCCTGACCCCAGTTAATGCCATTTTTTATTTCTCCATATCTTTTACTTTGTGCATTTTACATAATTAGTGATTAAAACCCACAGAAAAGCACCAAGATACTATAAGTTTTTATTCAATAGGACAGTTGGGACTAGGGCCTTTTAAAGAATAGTGATCAACCTGCACCCAGCTATCTTGTCCTAAAGCCCAGAAACCAGTAAAAATGTTATAAGTGGTAGCATTCCCAGTACGGAACTGTAACGTTAGCTTTGTATATTGTGGTAAACTGCCAAACTTGAGTTCAGACCAAACTTTCTGTTCAGTATCACGCATTCCAAAATATCCATCTGTGACATTGGGTGATGTCCGCACATAAGCTTCTAATATATAGTTAGAATTGGGCTGGAGGCGTACTTGCTGACGAATGCCATTCCAATCCGAAACATTCCGCATCCAGGCATTATTTTTACCACTAAAACTATATCCTTTATTAACATCAAAACCTGCACGTCCTTCAGTTTCCCAATAAGATGAGGGATGTGGTTGTTGCTCAAAGTCTAGATTGCCATAAGGGGCTGTACATGATGCTTGTCCTTGATTTATAGAAATGTTGGTTAATAATATCGAACTAACAGCAACAGTAAAAATATTAATGAATATGCTTTTGGTAAGCAATTTTATATTTTGGGGTAATTTTATTAAGTAATCAGCTAATTGATTGGACATAATCTTAAGTAAAACAGCTTAAATAATTTACGCTATATCATTGCTGTAGAGACTGGGTGTAAGGGTTTTAGGTAAATCCTATATCCCTTCACCTTCTCCCCAATCCTTGTTTTTTTATGCGTCAAACATCAGCATTAATTGTTGGAGATGTTTAATACTATGAACAACTTACCGATAGAGTGGATTGGTGATGATAAAAGTTGCATCCTGTCTGAATAAATCACTACCATCTGAGGGTTCTAACCACAACTCAAAATTTTTGTGACGGATATAGTGTGCGGGAAAGTTTAGAGATTCAAATGAACTACTATGAGGATTATCACCAAAGAGTCTATTCTTAATGCAAAAGGTAGCATCTTCTCTAAATAACTGCTGATTGATTCTCCTGGACAACTTGATCTGGAAATTTTCGTGTCTTAAGAAGTGACCTGGAAAGTTAACAGATTCAAATGAGCTACATTTGTTATTAGCTAATCCTGGAACTATTTTAAAGGTTGCATCTTTTCTTCCAAGTTCATCACCAATTTGCTCTATATAACCTACGAAATTTTTGTGGCGAATATAGCGATCGCTCAAGTTATATGATCTAAAAGAAACCGCTTCATTGCTGTTTTGGGAATGAACTGATGAAGCTGATATCAAAAACATTCCCCAAATTGAGAAACCTAAAGTTGAAACACTCAATAATTTTTTTAGCCAGTTAAATTTCATTGAAATAACTACTGATACATATACTAACAGTAGTTTAACTGAGATTTTTTCAGCTTAAAATGTTTTTTTGATGAAAAAATCAGTAAGAAATACTCAAGCTGTGACTAGTACAACAAGGCAAAAGGAAAAAGGCAAAAGGAAAAAGAAAGAATAATGATACCACAAGCCTTTTAGCAATTTCTTATGGCCTGTTTATTTACGCCTTATTGTACTAGTTTGTTTTATCTACTGCTTGTCTGAAATGAAGATATGCGTGGGAGATATAGAAAATTTTCGGGTATGAGTAAAAGTTTCGTTCATACCCCAAACCTATTCTTAGCTTTATGATTCTGTAACTTGAGAAGAACGCAACCGACGTTGACGACGCAAATAAGCTAAACCAACTCCTGCTAACAATGTACCCCCCATTGTGATTGGTTCTGGTACAGGTTCAGCGTTTCTAGGAGTTAGCAAGAAAGGACGGATAACATCAGGTTCAATGGAATTGCGCTTGCGCCCATAACCAACAATTTCACCTTTGTTATTAATGCCTGCTAATACTTCTAATTTCCAATCTACAGTGGGATCAAAAGAAATATCGAGTTTGGTTACACCAGTTTCAGGACTCCATAAACAAAATTCTGTCCATACTCCGGGACAATAACCTACTACTTGACCCAAGTCATTAATATCCGATGCTCTTATGGGGAGTGGGATTATACCAGCCTCTTGAGTCCACAAGAAGCTACTCCCTCCATTATTACTACCAGAAAAGCCCAACACCTGACCTTGATTGTTAATTGCAGAGGCAATACTGTAATCTCTTCCTGGCAAGGTGCCAATGTCTTGTACACCCGTTTCTGGATTCCAAAAAAAAGCACGATTATCACTAAAATTATTGTTTGAATATCCTACTACTTGCCCCGAATCATTGATGGCAGTTGCATAACTCCTTTCTCTACCAATAAGAGTTCCAATATCAATTCTTTCAGTGCTACTATTCCATAAAACAGCATGATCTTTGCCCTCAAAGTCTAATAATTCTCCTATATCGTTGTATATAGGCTCAGAAGAAAAATTGGAAGAACCTACCACTTGGCCAAGATTATTAATGCCATAGGCGGCATTACTCTGAAAGTAATAGCTTCTTTCTAAAGGAGTAACGCTACCGTTTTCGCTCCATATACCAGTCCAACTACCATAATCAGCACTCCTTCTATGTACTGATACCTGTCCTAAATTATTGATACCAGATGGGATAATTGCAATGGTATCTACTTGCCCAGAACTATCGTTAATCCAAACTCTGCCATTTTCACGACTCCACAGCCAGCCAGGATTATAACGATTAGTTTCAGGAACAGATATATACCCTACTATCTGACCAGCATCATTAATGTCAGTAGGTATGTCATTGTAAACTGGATAACCAACAGAAATATCTTCTGGATTAATATCTATTAAGTCATACAAAATTGCTGCCATTGCAGAGGTATTAATCCCCAATGTCATGAATACGGCGCTACCACTCACAATCGCTAGATTTTTGATTTTTGTTGTTAATCTGTCGATTTTCAACATATACTTTACTCCTCATGAAATATCAATTTGTAATCACAAGTTCATAAATCTATCTTTTGGTAGTTGTCTCGCGTAAAAGTTACCAAAAGTTATATCAGTCAAGAATTGCAATGCGAAGTTTGCAAATGCCAGGATTATAAAATTCAGTGTTTTTTCTCCTGATTAAAAGATTGAGTCTTCACAAAAAATCTATATAAATAACACGAAAAATTTATAATCTTTAATACACTTGTTTGTGTTCTCATAACAAAGATTTATTGAGACAACAGATCATCTCAATTAATTAAGATTTACATCAACTTTGATTAACTAAGTCAAAATACATCCAAAACTATCTGAAAATTTAATCATTAGTGTTGATGAAATGACTAGTTAGAAGCTTTGTATAGTCAAGCGATCGCCTAGAATTTTCCTCAACCTAGAGATAAATTTTAAGTTTTGTTAAATTAATAACTTTTAATACGCATCTTCAAAAACATGCAGTATAACGTAGCAGTGCGAGTAGTAAGTTAGACACAAAAGTTAAATTATTATTTAAAACTCATGGTTTTCAGAAATATTTTTGCTGTGACTAATTTGCTTTATTTGTCGCTTGTCTGAAATTAAGATATGTGTAGGAGAACCCAAAAAATGCAAAGTATTGTGAAAAGAACTATTTTACTTTCCACTACAGCAGCGATCGCAGTTACATTTACAGGTTGCGGCGAAAGCAAAGTAGCTCAATGCAATAAAATTATCAAAGTTGCCAATCAAGCAGTAACCTTAAGTCAAGAATTTAGCAAAAATTCGCAGCGCGATACAGGTTCTAAAACATTCACAGAAATTGCAGATAAACTTGGTAATTTGGCGAATGAAATGAAAGCATTAGAAATTAAAGATGAAAAATTAAAAGGCTTTCAAGGACGATTTATCAAGTTATATCAAGATACCAGCAAAGGTTTCCGTGATACTGCTGCTGCTTTTGATAAAAAAAATCTCAAAGCCGCAAACACTTCTCTAGCATCCTTAAAAAAGAGTGGTAGTGATGAAAGTGCAATAGTAACTGAAATTAATAGCTACTGTTCTGGGAAGTAACGTCAAAAACCGGATTTGGCGTAGGTTGGGTTTAGCTATCGCCTTACCTAAGCTAAAATTATCCTTAACTTCTTTTGCTTTTTAACTTTTAACTTTTGCTTTGTTCGGTCATTCACCTTTACACCTCTTGATTTAATAGGTTCCTAAAAGGGGAAGTACCTTTTTCTTTAATATCTCAATTAAAGCTGGTTCCATATATTCAAAATCATCTGGAATATCTAAACAGATGATTTTCTTATTTTTAAGAAAAGGTTGAAAGTTTTTTGTTAACTTGCGTTTATGGGACTGTTCCATCACAAAAATAATATCAGCCCATTCAATTGCTTCTGTTGAAACTGGAACTTCAGCGTAATGGTCTAATCCTGCTGAGTCAGTTTCTAGTCCTTCATATTCTGCAAATACTACCTCAGCCGTAGGACTCCGTAATCTATTTTGGCTACAGATAAATAATATTTTTTTCATTAATTGATACTATCATATATAGGAATCCGGTTTGATTTCTGAATTTATTTGTGTAGGTAGGGAATAGGGAATAGGGAGTCGGGAGTAGGAAAGAAGCCTGATCTGAGTGTACTGATTTTTTTCCCAAATCAAATATGAGTCCTATAGCAATTTCCACTTAATCTATAATTTCAATTTGATAACTATAACCTTGCTCAGTTAAAAATAACTGACGATGACGGGCAAAATCTTCTTCACAAGTACGTAGCGAAACTAAAGTGTAAAATTGCGCGGGACGACCATCAGATTTAGGGCGTAAAACTCTACCCAAGCGTTGGGCTTCTTCTTGGCGAGAACCATATTTACCAGATACTTGAATGAGAATATCTGCATCTGGTAAATCAATGGCAAAGTTACCAACTCTGGATAAAACGAGTCCGCCTAATTCCCCTTCTCGAAAACTTTGATATAGTTTTTCTCGCTCTTTTTCCGGGGTTTTACCAGTAATTAAAGGTAGTTGGGTAACTTGGGCGATCGCTTCCAATTGCGACAGAAATTCGCCAATAATTAAAATGCGGTGTCCTGATTCTTTTGCTAACAAGTCTTTGATAACTTGCAGCTTGCGCGGATTTTCGGCAGCGACACGAAACTGATTGCGCCTGGGTGCTAAAGCATATTCCATTTGGCGTTCTTTATCTTGAGATACACGAATTTCTGTACAACTCGCCGTGGCGATAAAACCTTCACCTTCTAATTCGCGCCACGGAACATCATACCGTTTCGGCCCAATCAGGGCGAAAACATCACCTTCTCTACCATCTTCCCGAATCAAGGTGGCGGTGAGTCCCAAGCGGCGACGGGCTTGCAGTTCAGCAGTGATGCGGAAAACTGGCGCGGGGAGGAGATGAACTTCGTCGTAAATGATTAAACCCCAAGAACGGGCGCTAAATAAATCAAAGTGGGGAAAGTCACCGTCGCGTTGATGGCGATAGGTCAGGATTTGATAAGTTGATAGGGTAATTGGCCCTGTATTTTTGACTTCACCACTATATTCTGCGATCGCATCTTCTGGTAAATCTGTTTTATCCAACAATTCCCGCCGCCACTGTCGCACAGATGTTAAACTAGTTGTTAGTACAAGTGTACTCTCTTGCACGGCAGCGATCGCAGTCATACCGACAATTGTCTTACCTGCACCGCAGGGTAGCACAATTACGCCACTGCCACCTTGTACTCTTCCCGACTGATAAAATGCTTCTGCTGCTTGACTTTGGTAGTCCCGCAGCAGAAATTTTTTGCCTGTACGTGTCTCTTCGCGCAATTGTATGGCTAAAGCATCGCCTGTGACATAACCTGCAATATCTTCCGCCGGATAACCAGCCGCTAACAAAGCCTGTTTAAGTACACCGCGTAAACTCGCCGCGACTTGAAAGCAAACTTCAGAAAGACGCGCACCTAATAATGGTGCAACTTGCTTATCCCGTGACAGCAACTCCGCTAATGGCTGGTCACTCATCCGCAGCAGTAGATTATCCCCATCCCGTTCAATTACCGTCAAGCCATAGCGACTACCCAAAGTGCTGATTTCTTGGGCGACTGCTTCCGGGATGGGATATTTGGCATATTCCCGTAACGCTGCTACCATCGCCTCCACCTGCAACCCCGCCGCTCGTGCATTCCAAATACTTAGGGGTGTAATTTGATAAGTGTGGATATGTTCGGGACTTTTGATTAGTTCAGCGAAAGGTGCGATCGCTTCTCTAGCTTTAGCTGCTGTGGGAGAATGTACTTCTAAAAGAATAGTGCGATCGCTCTGCACAATCAGCGCATTTTCTGGGATGTAAGACATAATTTTATCTAGCTAAATCCTACGAAATATAATTTAGTAATTTTTGATAATCTCAATAGTAATGCTGTTAAGCAATAGTATAAAGAGAACACAGGATAAATAAGCAACTGGTATGACATCGCAAAATCTGATTGGTGGACGTTACCAAATTGTTGAAAAACTTGGTCAAGGAGGATTTGGAATTACTTTCAAAGCCGTTGACACACAATTACCTGGTAATCCTTTATGTGTTGTCAAGCAGTTTAAACCTCAAAATCCAAATAATTGGGAAATTGGCAAACGATTATTTGAACGGGAAGCAGAACAGTTACAAAAGCTACAAGAGTTAATAAATCATCAACAAATTCCTCGCATTCTTGCTTACTTGACAGAAAATCAAGAATTTTATTTGGTACAAGAATATATTCAAGGTCATGATCTCTCTCAGGAATTAGTATATGGTAAACAACTGAGTGAAACTGATGTAATTCAACTTTTACGCGATATTTTAGAAGTATTAAGTTTTGTTCACAAACGTTATTTGATTCATCGGGATATCAAACCTTCAAATATCTTAAGACGTGCATCTGATAATAAAATTTTCTTGATTGATTTTGGTGCAGTTAAAGAAATTACTACTCAAATAGCTAATCCTCAAGGACAGCTAAATTCTGTCACTATTATTGGTAGTGCTGGTTATGCACCTATTGAACAGTGTTATGGTCGTCCAGCATTAAGCAGTGATATATATGCAGTTGGTGTAATTGCTATTCAAGCTTTGACAGGGATTTTTCCCCCTAATTCAGCAATTTTTACTCCACACAATGGGGAAATTATTTGGCGCGATCGCGCTCAAGTTAGCCCAGAATTAGCTAACATCATCGATAAAATGGTGCGTCGTGACTACAACCAGCGTTATCCATCAGCAGCAGAAGCATTACAAGCGGTGAATGCACTTATTTTACCTCCCGACATAATACAGTCTCCGCCACCAAGCAGAAAAATTACCCAGAAACAATGGCTGGGTGTGGGAATATTTGCAACTATCACCCCCGTTATTCTATGGCTAGGATTTTCAGCTATTCGCCCCCAGCCTCAGCCTTTAACGAAGGAATATTCTCAATCTGATATCAAAATTAAATATCCAGACAACTGGAAAACCAAAATAACAGGTGATTTTGGTGGTGAATCAATTCAATTTCTCCCTCAAAATATACAACAAGAAAATTCTTGCATTCCAGAAATTACTGTCAATAAAACCGCATTAACTCAAGTTTTATCTCTTAATGAATATAAAAATACAATTTTAGAACAAATTAAGCAGAATTATCCCCAAGCAAAAATTACCGATGCAACCCAACCAACGACTACATTATCTCAATACAATGCCTACAAATTAACTTATTCTCATAAAGAATATCAATGTCAATCCCAAGTTCTAGAAATTGGCACAGTTAGAGAAGGTAATGCTTATTATATTACTTATACAGCAGAACAAAAAGAATATAATCGATATTTACCATTGGTGGAAGCCATGATTAATTCATTTGAAATTAAAACTCAGTCTAATTTACTTCTTAACCCACCGCAAAATCTGTAAATTTTCTTTTATAAGGTGAATGAAATCCTATGACAATATCTTGTTTGGGAACACCCATCGAAACTAATTCTTCTGCAATATTTATCTCAGTTCCATTCCATTGAATCCAAATTTTTTCATTTTTGATATCAATGTGTATTGAACAACCATATACACGATGTTTATTTTCCCAACCCACATGAACAATTTGATAATGGTCACGTACAGTATCAAATATTTGTTCTACTTCTACATCTCCATAAGAAGGTTTATAACTACCATATTTTGTCAAAAGTTTTTGAATGTATTCCCTATATTTTGCTAACTTATCCATCTTACGATCTCCTCAGTTTCAGTATCGTAAATCACTAGCTTTAATTGAAATTCTTGAATTTGAAGTTGTATAAATTGAAGCGCAAAAAAATCATTGTAAGTCTCTATATCAACAGCTAAATATAGGTGACGATCTGGTTCTTTTGCTTTCAGAGCAGTACGATAATTCAGGAATTGTCCGAGAGCAAGATGAAAATCAGTAATAGCTGATGGATTTAGAAAACTTTTGATTTCAACAGCGATTTTTTCTCCTTCCTTTTCTGCTGCGAGTAACTTCTCTGCTCCCAAATCAATCCGCATCTGAACTTGACCAAAATCAATATACAGAGGGTCGTTGGTAATATTCCAACCATCTTTTTCCAAAGCTAATCTCACAATATCGTGAAATTTATCCTTTGCTGACATAACTTAATTGATTCATCTGGGAATATTCTCATTCTACCTGAGAGTTAAGGTGTGCAAATATAATAATATTAACTTGTACCTTAACTTGAAAAGCGATTTTAAGGTTTACTAGGTGTTTTGATCATATAGATAATTCAATAATTGCTTATAAGTCAGGTGGTAAGATGATATTATCAATCCCATGAATCACTCCATTAGATACTGTAATATCCGCCTGAGTTATAGAAGCATCATTTATCTTCACTCCAGTGACAGGATCAACTTTGACGCTGATGGAACCACCTTCAATACTTTTGAGGTTTCCAGATTTCAAATCCCTAGATAATAGCTTACCGGTCACTATATGGTAAGCCATTATCTTGACTAAAACTTCTTTATTCTCCGGCTTTAATAAGTCTCTCACAGCATCTGGTGGTATTTTGGCAAATGCTGCATCAGTTGGCGCAAATATAGTAAATGAACTTGGACGTTCCAATATTGCTATTAAACCAGCTGCTTGCAAAGCTCTATTAAAATTGCTGAAAGAAGTATTTCTGGATGCTAAAACAGTTACTATTGTTGGTGTTGTACTGGATTTTGCTGGCTTTGGTGCTGGCGCAGTTGCAACAGGCTTTACAGATGGTACAAGACTTATATAAGTCTTCAACGGAATGCCCAATGTAGCAGTTCCACCGCTACTTGCCGTTCCCGCACGTCCGTGAATACCGACTAATTTCCCTTGTTCATCTAATATCGCTCCTCCACTCATGCCATCAAAAGCCTCTACTGTATAAACCAAAGCATAACCATTTTTTGGCTGTTCTACATAACTAGAAAGTGACGTAGGTAAAACAGTGAAGTTACGTCCTGGTACACCAGGTATTCCCACAGGATACCCCGCTACAGAGATATTTGTATTTAATTTTATTTTGTCAGAATTACCCTTTTGCGCCACACGGTAATTTGTATTACTAGTAAACTGAAACACCGCCAAATCAACACCGTCAAATCGTTTTACTTGGCTGTGATTGAATGTATATCTTTGACCATCTGGTGTCTGTACTGTGTAGTTACCTTCGGGTTGGACTACGTGGAAATTTGTCACCACAGTATAAACATTACCTTGTTGCTCAATAATTACCCCTGAGCCAGTATTTGCGCCATCAATGCGGACTGTAATTTTTCGAGCAATTTCAGCAATTTCTGAGGGTGTCAAAGCTGTAGCGACTGGCTGCACTATGACAATTCCTGTACCTAATAATAATGCCGCAAGCCCACCAGTAACCCTCATGATTGATTCCCCTGATACATCAACATTGATAACTGTTCACTGTTCACTGTTCACTGTTCACTGATTTAATCGGTACAGCCATACTAGAACGGGTAATTAGTTCCTGCAAGTGGGTTTCGGGTTGCGAACCATCTTGATAAACTGCCGGTGTCTCCCACAGGGGATCTTTATGTAAGCTATTAATCCCCACCACTTCACCATGTATATTCAGCAATGGTGCGCCACTCATCCCTTTACGCACATCATTGGTGTAGCCAATCTGGTAGCCTTGCTCTAATGCTTTGTCTAACAATAGGGTGACTTTCCCAGAGGTAAAGACAAACTGAGTTTTAGTTGGGGTAGACTGCTTTTGAGTTGCTAAATTGGCGATAAATCCACCCACAAACACCTCATCCCCGACTCGCAAACCAGACGCATTAGGGAGGTTAGCGACTGGATAAACTATATCGGGACTACGAAATTGCAACACAGCTAAATCATCCTGCTGCAAATCGGCAATCTGTAATACAGTAGCTTGATATACACGCCCATCTGGTGTTTGAATTTTATAGGGTGGTTTAGCGGCTCTCAAAACGTGAGCATTGGTGAGGACTGTATAAGTTTGACCTTGGCGTTGTAATAGAGTTCCTGAACCCAGTAACTCTGGTGCGGTAATTTTGACGGTGATAGTCTGAGCTAACTTTTGCAATTGCTCGACAGAAAGGCGATTAGGTCGCTCTACTCTGGTAGACTCGCTAGAAATGCCCTGCTGTTTTGAGAGTGCCAAGGAAACACCACCAAGACAAATCAGCAAGCACACCAGATAAATAATTTTGTGTTTGAGCCGCCAGTTCATGCAATATTAAGGAGTCGGTGAACTACACTCTTTACCGTCTAGAAATTCCTTAACATCAACATACACATCACCATCGTCATAAGTAAAAGCTTGACATCCACTTAAATTAATCACTGATTCCCCTACATCCCGGCGCAAACTCAGCATTTGCTGTAAAACTCTACTGGTGTCAGTTCCAGGTTTGAGGGTGACTAATACATTGTCTGCTGTGCAAGGTGCGCCTCGGCGGTTAGAAATACACAACACTGGATAGCCGTTCAAGTTATCTCGGCTGGTAATGAAAAGTGCGCCGTTATCGTAGTAGCGTTGAAATCTGGCAGAAACTATCCGACAACGTTGTAAAGGGGAGACTTTAAAAAAGTCGTTAGCAACCCAACGAATCAGCGTTTGAGGCCCCCGTGGAGTGCGTACTTTAGTGACAGGTACATTTCCTTCTTGTTTACAGGAGAACTTGTCTTGCCTACTAGCGTAACTCGGTTCAGTTACAGAAATCCCCAAAACTACAAGCGAAGCCACGGATGTTGCTGCTAATCCTGGTAATAATTGAGCCACTAACCTTCGCTGCATATACTAACTACTAATTGTTAAAATATACCTATGCAATTAAGTTACAACATTTAATCCGGTTTTTTCGCATTTGCTTTATTTTGTTTCACAAAGTCAAATATGAAACTGCTTGCAACCAGCAATTAAAATTGCTAAAGCTTGATCATTGCATTTGTAATGAAATCTGCTTGAGTGCGACTCACTTTAAATTACCGATTTCTATAACCACCATTAATTACAATATCTTTAATACATAAATAAATAATCAACACAGTTTGTAAGAACTGCATGAATTGTAAAATAGGGTCTAATCGCCAACCTTGAAAAATCAGAATCATCCCAGAAGTTAGCAGAAAAATAGGGATAATTATAGTTTGGAAAACATAAATAATTAAAGATAAAGTTTCTAATCTTCTCGCACGTTGAATCAGCAGAATTATCATAGCCAGTATATAAGCTACAGCAAAAATAATCTGCACAAAACCAATCAAACTGGCTACATTGAAACCGAAATTTACTTGCATTAAAATTAATTCATTCATGAGGAATTTTAACCACTCAACGCAATACTATAACCCAACTTTTTCACGGCGTTACGGAATTTAGTTTCTGATTCGCTAGGCACAACTAAATGCTTTTCTCCAGCTAAGAAACATAGCTTTTTGGTGCGGGAATCGTTGGCGATTAATACAGCTAAAGCAGCATCAGTGCATTCTATCAACCGGGCTTGACCGCGATCGCGCAAACTATTGCCCCGCGCTTCAATATCTGCTAAAAATTGATTGACTGTCTCTGGTATTTCATGACCACTCCGGGCTTGCAGAAATTCTCGTAATTGGGTGATGCTTTGTCCTTCTTCTATCGCACCCAATAACTTAGCCGTCTCTAACCGCCACACCGCATCCGAAATTTTTTGGGCGTAGACATCCAGTACCAGAGTATCAGCAGGGGTAAGTGGTTCGCCAGTCGCGGCTATTTCTAAGTTTGGTAATACGCGAAATACCGCCCGTACTTCTAACGGTGGCGGTGTATAGTCGTTTTGCAAACCCAAGCAGTATGCACCCAAGGGTGTTAACTGCATACACATCAAACCATCGTAACGGCTGAGAAATGGTAAGTCATCGGTTCCCCATAAGTCTGTATAATCAGGACGAACGCCGCCGGGGTTAACATAGCCGATATTAATCATTCCCAAAGTGGCAACATATTCAAATAACAGACATAAAGCATATCTGCCTTGCAAAATCTCCCAATCATCGCCACCATTACCTAAGCTACCGTAATGGGAGTCACTAATATACAAATTCCCAGGATTGCGGGTAACTTCAAAATTGTAGCCTTTGGCGAGAATGCAGCGAAACAGTTCATTAACGCCCATCCAACGCCCCACAGGACACTCGGCTAAGGCTTTGGTAATGGCTTCGCGGCGTTTGTCTGGGGCGGTTAAACCTTGCTTACCTTTGCCTGTTTGCCCTTTAATAGCATCTATGCGGCGTAGTTCGTCTAATACTTTATTTTTTAGCCATTTTTTCCAAATATTGCGGATGGTGGTTGCGGGTGGGTTTGTCAGGGCTTTTTGTCCAGTTTTGGTTAAGACTAGACGTTTGCTAGAAAGTTCGGCTAAACCTGCGGCTTGGACTAACATTGCCCAGGCGAAGGGCTTAATAAAACCGATTTTTTCGTATGATGGTGTAGATGGGTCGTCGTTGTAATAATCGCCACCAGTTAGTACAGAGGCGATCGCACTCATACCACTATTATTTGGATATCCGGTTTTATCGCTAACACTGAGTTTTCCGGCATTAATTAATCGCAGTACCGCGAGTAAATCTTGTTGTGCAGCAGTTTCCATTTCACACTGCTTGACGACAATTTCTTTTTCATGGGTTTCTCGTTCGCGGGTTTTCCAGTTCCATTCTCGCCACTGCAAACGAAAAACCTCTGGACATTTATCTAAACTAGTAATCGAAAATTCTGCTGGTGGCAAAACAAATGCTTTCAAGCGTGTTTGTAAATCTTGAGGAATAATCTGTCCGTAGATAAATAAACACAACAACGATGGTTGACGCTTGTAACCGAATGCGTCAGAAGTTCCCCAATTGGGTTCTTCCAGATATTTAGCATAGAAACTTGTAGCGTTAAACAAACCATCTGTGTTGTAAATTGTTTCCGCTACTGCCTTTTGTTGCAGATGATCTAGTTCTCGCCACAATTGTTGCAGATTTTCCCCCACAAGATAACGGTGAATCACTGTAATGATTTCCGCTTTGCGTGTGGGTTTGCTATTAGTATTTAGTAACGCTGCCAGCTTTTTTAGTTGATCAACAGATAATTGTTGTAAAGCCTCATCAACTGTGGAAATGCTTAACTGATCCTGATAGTAAGGCATGGCAATGCACTGGAAATAACCTGCGATTTTCGACCTATAAGCAAGATAGGTTTAGGAAAATCTTACAATATTAAGTGCTGAGTGCTGAGTGCTGAGTGCTGAGTCAAGAAAATATACTAACCTCTAACCTCTAACCTCTAACCTCTAACCTCTAACCTCTAACCTCTAACCTCTAACCTCATTTCTTTTTTGAAGAATAATTCTGAGATTGATTTTCTTGGCGTAATTGTTGTCTGCCATTGGTGATAATTCTTAACATATCTTTGAGGTCTTGCTCGATATTTTCGAGGACAGTATCGGCATATTGATCAGCACCATCTTCAATTTCTTGGGCTTGTGCGATCGCAGTTTGACGCATTTGTTCTAATTCTTCCATACAAACTTGCCGCCTGCGTTCAATTTCCGCAAGGGTTTCTTGCATCATCGCCTCGCATTCTTGCTGGGTTTTGCGCCGTAGCTGTTCTGCTTCGTGTTCCGCCTGCCTGAGAATATCACTTTCTGCCAAAATTTGCGCTCTTTTGGCTTGGGCAGCTTCGACAATTTGCTGTCCATATTCTTCGGCTTCTAACATGACATCTTGCTTGTGTTGCAAAATTTCCGTTGCTTCTTGGAACACCGAAGGTAAAGAAACGCGAATAAAATCAAGCTGTTCAAAAAGTTTGTCTTCGTCTATTAATGTGCGCCCCGTTAGGGGAACTCGCCAACTCGACAAAATCAAATCTTCTAAACGGTTGAGTTCTTGCTGAATATCTACTCCTGTTCGGGAGTTGTCCCCGTTGCCGACTCCATTGGGATACTCTGGAGGGGCGGGATAACTGCCGTTGTGGTTGGGTTCGCTATTGGATAGTTGTGGTTGTAACATTTGTGTATATCTAAAGCAATGTGCGGGGGAACAAGATGATCGACAGAACCACCAAATCTTGCGATCTCTTTTATCACACTACTACTTAAAAAACTATACTCATTTGATGTTGCGAGAAAAACTGTTTCAATTTGAGTAGAGAGAGTTTTATTCGTGTGCGCCATCTGTAATTCTACTTCAAAGTCAGAAATTGCTCGTAAACCGCGTAACAACACTTGTGCTTGGCGCTGTTGGGCATAATTTACAGTCAACCCATCAAAACTATCTGCTTCAACATTTGGTAAGTGTTGTGTAGCTATCCGAATTTGTTCTAATCGTTGCTGCACAGTAAACAACGGTACTTTATGAGGATTCCGCAATACAGCGACAATTACCTTGTCAAACAGCCGACTACCACGTTGAATAATATCAAGGTGTCCTAAAGTAATGGGATCAAAACTGCCGGGATAGATAGCAATCACAATATTCGATGTATCACAGTTATTGAGGTGATTATATCGGATTCCACTGTGCGGAGTGCTGAGAGGGGGTAGACAAGGGAGAGGGGGTAGACAAGGTAGAGAGGGTAGACAAGGTAGAAAGATTGCTCCCTTGTCCCCCTTGTCCCCCTTGTCTCCCTTATCTCCCTTGTCCCCCTTGTCTCCCTTCCCTCTAACCTGTCACCTCTAACCTCTAACCTGTCACCTCTAAAGCCCATACTGACGATAAACCTCACTCGCCGCGCGATGAATGAGAGAATGTCGCCACACTAGAGATTGCATATCATCGGCGTATCCACCGCCAATTACACAGGCGACGGGATAACCTGCGCTGACACAGGTATGTAAAACTTGCATTTCTCGGCGAAATAGTCCTGTGTCAGTTAAAGCTAATTTGCCCAAGCGATCGCCTATATGAGTATCCACCCCCGCATCGTAAAATACTAAATCAGGACGAATCTCTGATAACAAATCTGGCAAATATTCAGCCAAGGTTTGCAAATAAGCATCATCTTCCATTCCTATAGGAAGAGGCACATCTAAATCACTTTTTTGTTTTGTACCGGGAAAATTAATTTCACAGTGCATTGAAAAAGTAAATACACTGGCATCATCCTCAAATATAAAAGCCGTACCGTCGCCTTGATGTACATCCAAATCGACTATCAGAATTTTCTGCACCAGTCCGAGTTTTTGTAAAACGCGAGATGCGATCGCTAAATCGTTGAAAATACA
Source organism: Nostoc sp. FACHB-190 (assembly GCF_014696905.1). Taxonomy (NCBI): domain Bacteria; kingdom Bacillati; phylum Cyanobacteriota; class Cyanophyceae; order Nostocales; family Nostocaceae; genus Nostoc; species Nostoc sp. FACHB-190. Next base: position 146,804 of record NZ_JACJQW010000005.1, on the reverse strand, counting down.
AAAACCAGATCCATAACTGGGGAAGGCGTGATGAGTTCCCCCAGCCGTATTGCAAGCTAAACCCTGACTTAAGGCCATCTGAGCCGTGAGTATCGTACCACCAACCGCCACACAGGTACGATTGACTAAAGCCGGACTCCAAGGCAACCCGATGCGGCGTTGGGCTTTATAATCTAGGGTTCCATCACAATATGCTTGCACATAATTTGGTGTATGCACCAACTCAATCAACTCTGGTGATGGACGCTGCGGAGTGTGAAACTGTTCTATTTGCGCCACACCATCATGTAGTAGTAATTCATACAATTTCCTAAACTTAGCCATCGGGAAACGATGTCCTTCTGGCAAAGGTGCAACATAGTCTGAATGATAAATTATTGGCAAGTCCATATTATGTATTTTTTACCATATTCTGATACTAAATATACCTGAAGATTAAAATAATCCTGTCTTTGCAAGATGAGTTTTAGCAATAATTGTTTTATAATGTTGCTTTAATTTTTGTCGTTAAATTTGAGAAATCACATTAATTATGACCCAGTGGATTTTACCGGCCGCCCTAATTTTATTTAGCTTGTTAATTGGTATAGTTTGCGAGAAAGTCTTATTTCATAAGTTCAAAAAAATCATTATCCAAAAACATATTCCTGGCAGTCGGATAATTTTTCATGCTTTACATCGGGTAACTTTTATTTGGTTTCTATTAGCTGGTTTTTCATCAGCCTTAGTCGCTGCTTCTCCCAACCTCAGCCCAGAATTAAAAATTGTCTGCCAAAAAATCATCACAATTATTTTTCTTTGTTCCCTTACTTTAGTTTTAGCAAGGCTGACTGCTGGTTTTGTCAATTCCTGGACACGGAAAGCAGAAGGAGTTTCAGCCTCACTAATTTCTAATTTGGCGAAAACGGCAGTTTTTATCTTAGGGATATTAATTATCTTACAAACATTGGGAGTAGCAGTTACACCGCTAGTCACGACTTTAGGAATTGGTGGTATAGCAGTTGGTTTGGCGCTGCAAGATACATTAGCAAATTTATTTTCTGGTTTTTACTTAATTATTTCTAAACAGGTAAGAACTGGTGATTATGTCAAACTTGATGCTGGACATGAAGGTTACGTTACAGATATTACTTGGCGCAATACTACAATTAGAGAGCTTTCCAATAATGTGGTGATTGTCCCTAACTCAAAATTAGCCTCAGCAATTTTCACCAATTACCATCTCCCCGCCAAGGAAATTACTTTAACAATGAATGTGGGAGTTAGTTATGACAGCGATTTAGAACAAGTAGAAAAAGTTACTGTTGAAGTTGCTAAAGATGTCATGCGAGAAATTGCCCCAGAATTAATTGCCAATGAACCTTATATTAGATTTCATACATTCAACGATTTTAGTATCGATTTTACTTTGTATATGCGAGTCAGTGAATATTTTGATCAGCGTATGGGTAAACATTTGTTTGTCAAAAGATTACACAAACGTTATCAAGAATTAGGGATTTCAATTCCATTTCCCATTAGAGAGATTTATGTTCAGAATAATAATTGAATCTAGGGGCTAGTACAACAAGGCAAAAGGAAAAAGAAATAATAACGATAACACAAGCCTTTTAGCAATTCCTTATGGTCACTGAGCGTAGCCGAAGTGTGGTCTGTTTATTTCCGCCGACCTGTACTAGAGTATATGTAATATCATGTCCGATAAAAGACTTATCATAAAAACCGCAGACTTTGTTGGGTTACGCGATCGCTACACCCAACCTACTATTCTCTTAACTGAACCGTATTGAGTCATAGAGATAAAAAAGAAGGTAAAAGATAGACCATCAAAAATGATTTTCATCTTTTACCTTTGAGTTGTATCCTACTGTGCATTGGTAGAAACTATAGCGGTAGTCAGATATGGTAAGACAATTGAAAAGCTTGAATGCCAGGAATAGCAAGACGTTTTCTCCTGCCTTCTGCCTGGTTGGTGAGCGAAGCCGAACCACTGCCTCCTACTATATGAATAGCGTTTCTACAAAACTTGAATATTATCTTCTACCTGGAGTTCTCCCACCTTCATCATTGCTACCACCGTGGGGGCGAGAATTTCCTGGGTCACAACCTTCAGAACCGTTACCAATTCCTTGGTTACAATGACGGCGGCGTTTTTTATCATCGTCATCATCATCGTCGTCATCATTATCAACAGATGATTTTATTTCTGTTTGTTCTACAGCGTACTGAGAGTTAATCTCGACAGCTTCACCAGTGCTGACTAACGCTTTATATATCAAGGCTGCAACTTCGGCTCTTGTGGCTACCTTGTCAGCATTCAAAGTTTGAACATTGGGATAATTAATAACAATACCGCGTTCTGTGAGAGCAGCGATCGCATTTCGCACATCACTGCGAATAGTTGCAGCGTCGGAGTAAGCCGCCAAAATTGATTCTGTGGAACCACTAAAGGTGTAGTTTAAGCCTCTGGCTAACGATAGCAAGACTTCTAAACGAGATAAGGCTTGTGTAGGGTTAAATTTATTCCCCGAAATTTCGAGAAAGCCTGTAGAATATGCCTTACGGATAGCAGTGTAAGCCCAATAATTGGCCGATACATCTCTAATGCTCACAGTCTCACGAATGTTAGCTTTTTGAAAGGCTTGGCTAATCATCGCGGCAAATTGGGCGCGAGTTACCTGTTCATCGGGGCGGAAAGTTCCATCAGGAAAACCTTGAATAACTTGCAAAGCTGCTAACTCGGCAATAAAATCACTAGCCCAATAGTTACTCGAAACATCGCTAAACTTAAACTGGATACCTTGAGCTACACCAATTTCCCGGTAACTCATCATCATTTGACCGATGTCATAAGTAGAACTATCATCATCACTAACTTCGTTAAGTTCTACTAAACGGCCGGGTTCAGCTTTTAAAGCTTCTGCCAAGCTGTAACTGAAAGTGCTGATTGTTTGGCGTATTAAGGCAAATTTACCACTACTCAAGGATGTCGGATAAATGCTATTTGCTGCAACGGAGGAGACATTTTCTGCTTCAAACTGGTTGACTTTCACAGTTTGGGAACTGCTGAGAAAAGTTACCCGTTGGTCGCTAACTTGGGTAAAGTAGTCGTAAGTGGCGCTATCAGAATCAATTGTGCCGTCTTCATCGGCATCAACTCCGTAGACAGTGCGAACAACTTGATATTCGCTGGGATTAGCCGCCAAAATTAAGTTCACAGTGCTGAATGCTGATAAACATTCAAATTCGCTGTAGCCAATAAAGCGGTTTTGAGTATCGTATAATCGAACAACTATGCGATCGCCTGCTTTAATACCTTTAACAAATTTTGCTCTGTGCTTGAGTTTATATTTGTAGTCACCGAGAAATCTTTCTTTTAAGAAATTGTTGTGGCGTTTAGATTTCAAGGAAACACGGGCAATGATTTCCGAAAATTCCCCAGATGGTTGCAAAATAGCCAAATTAAAACCCGTCTTTTTGGCTTTAACTGCTGTACTCGCCGCACTCACTTGGGTATTGCGTTGAGCTATGACATTTCGTTGAATCCTAGTACGACTAATTTGACGAGTGCTAGTTTCTCGACGCTCAATTAAAGTTGTCAAACTCTGGGTAGACTCTTCATCAAGTTTGGCAACACTTCCCGACTCATCAGTACGATATACCCAAACTTGCTTGGCGTTGGCAACTACTACATGCCAACCAGGGACTACTGCTTGAGAACAGTTATCTTCGGCTTTTAAACCCAAACAGCCATTCGACCAAGTTTGCTGTTGGGCTTTAATTACACGTAAAGTTGAAGCTTGTGAACCTGTGCGACTGGAAATATCTTCTAAAACAGCATCTTTGACTGATTCTGGTAAATCTGACTCTTTACTACCTAACTCATCTGCTAACAGTTGTTGCATTGTAGAGTTAACAGGTGTTTGCGCGATGGTGGTAGAGAACCGAGGAGTTGCAGAAGCTGAAAAGATGGGCGAAAACATTGCCACTGAAGTAGCAGCAACGATAACTTGGCTCAAATGAGCAAAAGAACGATTTTTTTTGTGTTTCATCTCACACCATACCAATCGGTGAGTAAGTGAAGAGAATGTAAATTCCCTTGACTTATTAATCCCGTTGTGCAGATGAAATTAACACTTCTACAAATAATTTGGATTACTTAACAATAGTGCGATCGCCTGCTCTTTCAGAACTGAGCCATAAAGGTTGTCTGTTCAGAATGGGTGTGAGGGTGTGAGGGTTTAGGGGTGATGGAACTTTGATTAAACAGTGATTTTGATAGTTATTACTCATCACTTTGTTAAAAACCTAAACTTGTCAGTTTACCGCTTCACCTTTCCCAAACCCTTGATTTTAAAATAGAACCACAGAGACGCAGAGGACACGGAGGAATGAGAGTTTGAGAGAGTTTTTGCGTAAGTCCTAGAAGTAATACACGAGCGATCGCTTAATTAAGCTACTTGCAACGGTTTTGTAGGCAGCATTCGGGGTTCTGGCAGTGGGATATTATCTTCCATCAGCATTTCTACAAAAGCTTCAATTACTTCCTGACCATTTTTGGCAGCTTCCTCGTAAGTCCTACCATGAGTATGAAATTGTTGCCAGGGAAACTCAGGCAAGTGAACCAAGAAAAGTTGATCTTCTTGTGACCATTGAATCACCATGCTGTAGTGATAGATCATTCCTCATCTTCCTCGTTTGCAAGTTTTTCGAGTTCTTCCAACTTTTTCAGTACTCGTTGAATACCTCTTTCTAAATATAGTGGAGCATCATCACCATCTTTGCCAGGAATAGTAAGAGGTTCTTCCGGTAGCATTGGATGTTTCCAAAATGTATGACTTCCTTTGCCTCGTCCTGGCTGAAGGATAAGTAAACACGCAAAATTAATTACAGTCATTGCGAGCGAAGCGAAGCAATCCCAGCCCTTGCGATTGCTTCATTTCGCTTCGCTCCATTCGCAATGACTTTGTGTAATTAATTATGTTTAACTACTTATACCCAGCTTTTGCCACCATTGCTTTTAATTCTCTGATTTTTTTTGGCATTGCCCCTTAGCTATCAATTCCTCGCGTATTAGTGCGATCGCCTAGTGAGTGAAGTAACGCACAAGCGATCGCATTGCCCAAAGTTCTCTAGACTTTACTATATAAAGTAATAGTTTAGGAATCTTAATAATGACCTTAACCACCCAGCAACTACCATCAGTCGATTTAGAAAAATTTATTTGGACTTGGCAGGGGCATAAAATTCAATATACCGTCATGGGTACAGGCAAGCCCTTAGTATTAGTGCATGGCTTTGGGGCTTCTATTGGACATTGGCGGAAAAATATCCCGGTGTTAGCCGAGGCTGGTTATCGGGTATATGCTGTAGATTTGTTGGGTTTTGGCGGTTCTGATAAACCACCATTAAATTACTGTGTAGAAATCTGGGTAGAATTACTCAAAGATTTTTGGACGGCGCATATTCAAGAACCTGCGGTATTTATCGGGAACTCCATTGGCGCACTGATCAGCTTGATAGTATTAACAGAACATCCTGAAATTAGTGCGGCTGGGGTGTTAATTAACTCAGCAGGTGGTTTGAGTCATCGTCCCCACGAATTGAACCCACCACTACGTATTGTGATGGCGACTTTTAATCGTGTGGTGCGATCGCCTTTAACTGGTAAATTTGTGTTTAATCGCATCCGCCAAAAATCTCAAATTCGCCGCACTTTATATCAGGTTTACCGCAACCGGGCTGCTGTTACTGATGAATTAGTTGATTTACTTTATACACCTTCTTGCGACCCAGGAGCGCAACAAGTGTTTGCTTCCATCCTGACAGCGCCGCCAGGCCCTAGCCCAGAGGAACTTTTACCCAAAGTTGAACGTCCTTTATTAGTGATTTGGGGCGCTGATGACCCTTGGACACCCATTACAGGGGCAAAGATTTACGAAGAGGCGCGTGAGAATGGCAAAGATATCAAAATTGTTCCCATTCCTAACGCCGGTCATTGTCCCCACGATGAAGTTCCAGATATTGTCAACACCCAAATGATCAATTGGTTAACACAAATCTGAAGTGTGAAGTATGAAGTGTGAAGTCTAAAGTGTTAATTTCAGACTTCATCCTTCATACTTCATACTTTATTTGCCGGGTGAGTACCTTTTATTTTGATTGCACTTTGACCAAATCAAACTCAGGTGGTGTGTAATGGAGCTTGATGTGCGTAATAAAGGGACAATTCCCGTAATTCACCATCCCTATTTTTCTGTACAAGGCTATCGAGTGATTCGAGAATTGGGACGTAATCACGCAGATAAACGTATTACTTATCTTGCAACTGACTGTAAATCTCAACAACCAGTAGTCATCAAAGAGTTCAATCTTGCCCATGAAACTACTGATTGGTCAGGTTCAAAAGCTTACGAACGTGAAATTGCTATCCTGCAAAAACTCCAGCATCCCCGCATTCCCCGCTACATAAATTCTTTTGCAACCTCAAAGAATTTTTATCTAATTCTAGAGTATAAAAATGCTGTACCTTTGGGGGCAAAATATAACTTTTCTCCGACGGAAGTTAAGCAGATAGCCATCTCACTTTTAGAAATTTTGGTTTATTTGCAACAACAAATTGACCCAATTATTCATCGGGATATTAAACCAGAAAATGTTTTAGTTGACGAACAACTCAATGCTTATTTAGTTGATTTTGGTTTGGCTCGCCAACAAAATGCCAAAATCGCTTTCACTACCTTATCTGCTGGTACTCCTGGTTTTCTTCCCCCAGAAGAACAGTTTGGTGATGCTTTGACAACAGCTTCAGATTTATATAGTGTTGGCGCAACATTGATTTGCTTACTCACCAATACCCAAACAGTGAATATTGGTTATGGTGGTTTACAATTTCCCAAATTAGCAAATTATCTCCATCCTAGTTTTCGGTCTTGGTTGTGGACGATGGTACAACCTAACTGGAAAAACCGTTATTCAAATGCAGCAACAGCTTTAGCTGCACTCAAATCAATTCCCGTGACAGGTAAGGCTTCTGTCATTGAAATTTTACTGGCTGCAATCAAGTTGAAAAAACGTACAGCGATGTTAGCCTTAGCTGGGTTGGGAATGTTAGCAGTCGGACTAACAACGTTAGTTTTTTCGCAACCAGGCGGCGCAACCCAGCAGTTAGAAGAAAGCCAATCTTTAATTGATTTCCAGTAAACCCGGTGGTGGTAAAATTTCCACGCGCCGAGATGGGATATCTACAACTGGTGTGATTTCTTTGACAAAGGGAATTAAAACTTTTTTGTTGGCTTTTTCATGATTGAGTAATTCGACTTCCAGTAAATCATTACCAGCAGGGATGACATCTACCACTTTCCCCAACAATTCACCGGATGTTTGTAAGAAAACTTCCAAACCAATTAAATCCACAACATGATATTCATCTTCGCCTAATTCGGGGCGATCGCTTGCCGGCACAAATAACCGACAATCACGCAATTCCTCAGCTTGGTTACGATTGTCTACACCAGCTATGCTAATCACATACAAGTTTTTTCCTTCCAAATAACGCCCATCCAATAATTCTATTGGTTGCGGTTCTGTTTGGCCAGGACGCAATAACCAACGTGTTCCCGGTTCTTCAAAGCGTTCAGGAAAATCCGTTTCTGGATAAACTCGTAATTCCCCAGCCAACCCTTGAGGCGCAACAATTTTCCCAATTGCCAACCAATCATCTAAATTGGGGAGTGGGGAGTTGGGAGTTGGGAGTTGGGATTTTTTTTCAGTTTTTTGATTCTTCGGTTTTTTGGTCATTGGTGATTATTCTTCTCCTAGTGTCTACCGTGTACAAAAAAATCTTCGTGTGGTAAGCCTATCCCGCCTCGGAATAAATTCCGAGTCTCTTAGCGCAAGTCCTCTCAAGAGGACTCAAGGAAAAATCCAGTCCACGAAGCGTGGACTTTTGCTATGAGCCTGGAACTTTAGTTCTAGGCGGGATATGGTTTCAATACACAAATTGCTCCTTGTGTATACACTGTAGCCCTCTTCCCGACTCCCAACTCCCTAATTTTCACGCACTCACCGCCGCCTGCTGATAAACTTGCTCGGCGACTTTGGCGAGACGTTGCATAGCAGCTACAATCTCAGCATCACTGCCTGTTAAGCTAATGCGTAAACATTGGTGTTTGTGTGACCATTCTTCTTGTAAACCAGGGAAGAAGGTACTACCAGGAACCACAATTACCCCGACTTTTTTGAGTTCTTGGTAAAATTCCCAATCAGTGATGGGTAAATCTTTCAACCATAACCATGCAAAGATTGCGCCTTCACCACGGTGGAGGAACCAAGGTAAATCTTTAGGCATAGCAGCATCTAGAGTAGTTTCTAGAACTGCAAATTTGTTTTGGTAAAAAGGCCGAATGACTGTTGCAGCAATGTCTACTAGTTTACCGGAGTTGATCGCACGAGAGGCGATCGCCTGTCCATAACGAGAAGCATGAATACACAAGTTTGTCTGGAAGGACTCAAGTACTTGAATAAACTTTTCATCACCAATTGCTACACCAATGCGTTCTCCTGGTAAACCGGCTTTAGATAAACTCATGCAGTGAATAATATTTTCCCCAAATATCGGCTCCATCTCTGTGAAATTTAACGCTGGGAAGGGAGGCGCGTAAGCAGAATCAATCAACACAGGTACATTGTGAGTTGCAGCGAGGGCAGTAATTTTATGCACTTCATCGGCTGTGAGGACGTTACCTGTGGGGTTACAAGGACGAGAGAAGATAATACAACCAGTTTGTTCTGACACCGCCAATTGGCTAAAGTCGGGGCGATATTTAAATTTGTGGTTAGCTGCGTCTATATCTAGAGTTGGTTTGTAAGCAATTAACGCCTCTGGTTGCAAACACACGCCGCCATAGCCTGTGTAGTCGGGACTGAGTGGTAAAACAATTTGGCGCAGTTCACCGTTGCTGGCGGAACCACCAAAGGAATTTGCCGCGTAGAAATAAAGGCTTTGGCTACCGGGAGTAATTAAGATATTGCGAGAAGTTAAGTTTAAACCATAGCGTTTGTTGAAGTCATTAGCGATCGCTTCAATTAACGGCGCATAACCTTGACTTGCACCATAGCGACAAACCACTTCCCCATATTCCGAACTCGCCAACAGTTCTGCCGTTGCATCCCGCCACAACTGTTCCACCTCTGGCAAAATCAACGGGTTTCCCGCACTTAAATTAATTAATTCCTGCCCCTGACTCGCCTGCAACGTTTCTACAATGTCCTTCATAATCGCTCGTACACCAGTGAGGTTGGACATTTGAGCGCCAATTTTCGTTAGGGCAGGGTTCATAAGCTTTGTAGAATTAGAATTAACTGAGATGTTGACAAAATTATAAAATTCATGCGGCGGATAGATATCATCTTCCAAGTTTGCCGCCTGTAACTAATGTACCAATCTCACAAGAAAATGCAATTTTAGATAAAAAAGATTCTTCTCAACATCAATCGAGATAAACCCATAAGATTTTATTAATACAACTTATATCTAGGAGGGCTAACTCGTGGAAGTAAAAGCCGCAGTAGCTTATGGCGCGGGGAAGCCGCTAACTATTGAAACTGTGCAATTATCAGGGCCACAAGCAGGGGAAGTTTTAGTAGAAATTAAAGCTTCGGGAGTTTGTCACACCGATGCTTATACGCTGTCTGGTGCTGATCCTGAAGGTTTATTTCCGGCAATTTTAGGTCATGAAGGCGCGGGTGTAGTCGTCGAGGTGGGGGCTGGTGTCACCAGCGTCAAACCAGGAGATCATGTCATCCCACTCTACACCCCAGAATGCCGCCAGTGTGAATATTGTCTCAGCCTCAAAACCAATCTCTGTCAAGCAATTCGCTCTACCCAAGGACGCGGTGTAATGCCCAACGGTACGAGTCGTTTTAGCATTGGTGGGGAAATGATTCACCATTATATGGGTACATCCACCTTTGCTAATTACACAGTATTGCCAGAAATCGCTGTTGCCAAAATTCGAGAAGATGCACCCTTTGACAAGGTTTGTTACATTGGCTGTGGTGTCACCACAGGTATAGGTGCAGTGATTTATACCGCCAAGGTAGAACCGGGTGCAAAAGTTGTAGTCTTCGGTTTGGGTGGTATTGGCTTAAACGTCATCCAAGGAGCGCGGATGGTAGGAGCCGATATGATTGTGGGAGTAGATATTAATCCCAGCAAACGCGCCTTAGCCGAAAAATTTGGGATGACGCACTTTGTTAACCCTAAAGAAGTGGAAGGTGATTTAGTTAGTTATTTAGTTGATTTAACTAAAGGCGGTGCAGACTACACCTTTGAATGTATTGGCAATGTTAACGTGATGCGTCAAGCTTTAGAATGCTGCCATAAAGGTTGGGGTGTGAGTGTCATTATTGGGGTAGCTGGCGCAGGACAAGAAATCAGCACACGTCCGTTTCAATTAGTTACAGGTAGAGTCTGGAAAGGTTCAGCTTTCGGTGGTGCAAGAGGACGCACAGATGTACCGAAAATTGTTGATTGGTATATGGATGGCAAAATTAATATTGATGATTTAATTACCCATGTAATGCCAATCGAAGAAATTAATCATGCTTTAGAATTAATGCACAAAGGTGAATCTATTCGCAGTGTTGTAACTTTTTAGATTCAGTTAAGAGAATAGTAATTTGGGTGTAGCGATCGCGTAACCCAACAAAGTCTTGATAATGTTGGGTTCCGTTCCTCAACCTAATTAATTTAATTGCTACCAAACTTGGGAGATGCCAATGATTACTACCAGTGAAGTGATAAGCAATCCTCAAGAAACACCGCTTGCAGAAAAGCGCGGATCTTGGCTTGGCAAATTTTGGTGATTTTGGTTGGGGTAAGGCAGAAGGTAGTCCCAATGAAACTTATTTCATAGCCAAGCATGAAAGTGTGACTAGTATTTTTACTCAGCACTTTCAAGTCACTTGCAATTAATATATTTTGCATTTCCTCAAATTCATTTAATAGAAGTGTGAAAACATTTTTCTCGGCTAAATGATTGCAGTTCGCAACACCTTATAGGTCTTAGGCTAAATCAGTATTGAGGCAGGGTGGACACCCAAAGCAGTAACATCAATATTTTTTCAAGAAAGCATAAACAGTCATGTCACCAAAGTGAATGTGCTTTAAAGTATTGAAATTTATGTTTTTTTCGTGGTATATCTGTATCCAAGTTTTGTCCAGAAACTTTCATGATTCAGCAATCAAAAATTCTTGAAAGATTGACACCATCTTTTCGAGAATTAGTCGAAGAAATTATAGCCGTTAATCAGGCCTGGAAATTAGCTGGAGACATGGATAACAATGTCTCAGCCATAGCATATTCACTAGCTGATTTAAAAAACCGTTTACAAGTAAAACTTTTACGTAGCTATGCTCCCGAAAAAGTTTATTTGCAAATCGATAGCACTGTCAGCACACAAATGGAAGAACTCTATGGGCTAATTCTGCGTGAACCAATAGGAAACTATTGGAACGCAGCACATCTTCCGGTGCGTGTAGCTCTGGAATTATTGTCTCCTCAAGAACTTGAACAATTCACAATCGAGTAAGAAGTTTAAAAGAAATATGATTCAAGCTTTGCTGAACATTTTTTGGCAGAATACTATTTTTCATTGGGCTACTGTGAGTTTGTTAATTATAGCGGCAATCCTCGAAGTTATATCTATCTTTAAATATAAGCATTCTATAGCTAGACAGATTGACCTAAATAAAAAAATTATTTCTTACTTAGAGGGACAAAAGCAGAGAATTGCAGAACATGAAAGTCAAAATCAAGGACTATATGAATTAAACCAAATTCCCAATCGCGGGTTATCTTGGTTCAAAAAGTATATGGTTGGAACATCTACAGAAGATGGTTTTCAAGCAAGAATTGAAGGAGGAAGATTTGTATTAGTACAATATCCGGCGATTTTAACTCGTTCTATTCCTAGTAGCTCTTTGCGTTTTGTACCTACCATTCTCATTGCCATTGGTGTTTTAGGAACTTTCTATGGAATTCAAGAAGGATTATCAAAAATAAACATCAGCAATATTGATCAAGACACTTCCAATTTACTCAACGCCAGCGTCCAGCTTCTTGAAGGGATGAAAACTGCTTTTTCTACCTCATTAATGGGATTAGGTTCTAGCAGTGTATTCACCATAATTCTGGCAGTTATGGAAGTAGTAAAACGCCAACCTTCTCAAAAATTACGTAGTCGGCTAGATGAAATTGCTTTTCTAGAAAGCCCTGGAAGACTTTTATCTCGTTTGAACTCTGATGCTACTGAAAGAGCAGCAGAAAATCTTAGTAATGCTGCTAACAGTATGAGGACTTCTTTTACAGAATTAATTGAAGTGCAGCGTCAATTAAGACCTGATGCTATTGGTAGAGAAGTTGGAGCAGTCATGTCTCCCATCTTTGAGGATATTCGACAAGAATTATCAGTGTTGAGAGAGATTAAAAATGACCAAGGTCAGGAAATTCTAAAAAATCTTATTGAACAACAAAGAGAAGAATTAATAAAACCAATCATAGCTGAATTACGCCAAAGCGCACAATTAACTCAAGAAGCTTCTCAAGCCGTTAGAGAACTTAGAGAACAACTTGGGGGAATTTCCCAAAGTCTCAGCCAATCTATTATTACTATCCAACAATTTCAACAAGAGACTTTGGTTCAGCTTCGAGAATTTGCTGTTAATTTACAGTCTATATTTAATGAGTTTCGCACTGATACTCAAGGAGTGATGGAACGTGTTTCTACTGAAATTCAGTCAGCTGTTGCTGCGAGTATTCACGCTATAGATTCTCAAAGAACTGCTTTTGAAAGTAGTGCAAATCAAGCAGCCAATACTTTTAGAGGAATTCGAGAAGATTTACAAGCAGCATTACACACGCAAGCAGAAACAGAACGTCAAATGCTACAGGAGTTTCAAGACAGAACCTTAGCAATTATCACTACACAAACTGAAACTATTACTACAGTGGGAAATGAAGCATCTCGGTTAATGGATGGAGCTAGAGAAAACTTGACAGCAACGCTTTCAAATATTGATATGATGCTGCAAAATACTCGCATCACTGTACAAGAACAATTAGAGCAATTTCGTCTCAGTTATCAAGAAGCTCTACAAGAATTTTTCGTTAGCCAAAATCAGTTACTAGAAGAAACTTTAGGTGAACAACGTCAAGGACTAGCTCAGGTTGTCAATGATTTACAGAGTGCCTTTCAAGAAGAATACCAAAGACGCTCAAGTTTAGCTACAGAGATGGAACAAAACCTCACAAGAATTGAAGAAACTACTCGCATTGTTAGTAATTTTGCTGAGAAAATAGGGTTGATGTCAGGAGAAAGGCTAATACAAATCCAAGAGATTACCAGAGTGCTAGGTCAAGAAGCTACTAGAATTGAAAAGACATACGCAGGTATGATTCAACAGTTGAATCAAGCATTGGAAAGCAGCAATCAACATTTAGTTAGTTATTTACAAAAAGCATCTGAATCTGAGATGCAATTTTTCACTCAAGCTGACGTTGCAACTGCAAAAATTTCTAATCAATTACTACAAGCTGCTAATTATTTAGTAGCGGCTGAAGCTAATCGTCGTCATCAATCTAATGGTCAATAATTATGGATAATTTTAGCGACTGGGAATATGAAGCGGACACAGACGACTATAATTCCAGTGTCTTACTCTCCATTGGAGATATGATGTCTGGATTGTTAATGATATTCGCTATCCTGTTCATTACAGTTTTATTACAGTTAAGTAAAACTCAAGCTTCTCGACAAGGTTTAATTGAGGCAGTAATTTATGAATTAAAAAAGAATGATATTAATGTAGAAGTAAATCCTAAAAATGGTGAGATTAACTTAGGGGAAAGCATTCTATTTGCAGAAAATAGTGCAGAATTAACTGATAATGGTAAAAAATTTCTTCGTTCATTTATCCCTGTTTATAGTGATATTATCTTCTCACAATCTTCATTTAAAGAAGTAATAACAGGAGTAGTGATTGAAGGACACACCAGTTCTAAAGGAACCGATGACGCAAATCTACAACTGAGTTTGTTGAGGTCTTTTTCAGTTGCTAAATATATCTTTTCTCCAGAGATGAAGTTTAAAACTCAATCTCAAATACGTCAAATAACTACTGCATCTGGGAGAGGAGAAATTGAGTCTCGTCAAGATATTGATGAGCCAAAGGATAGAAAGGTAACTTTTCGTTTACAGTTCAAAGGCGATGATTTGTCTCAAATTTATATAAAAAAGTGACTTTTGCAAGAGAGCAATAAAAATGATGAGTTTTCGGATTTTATCTTTAGAACAGCCAGAGTCAAAACAACCAGCAAATTTACTTAAATTAGCCAATAATCTCAGGAATACTCAACAATTTACGCAACTGTACAATCTCCCAACAATAGAAATAGATGCTTGGCGTTCTTTAGATGAAATTATCGACTCCATCCAATTGGGAAATACTAACCAAATTACACGCCTAGAATGGGTGTATTGCCTATACAATAAAGCTCAATGGGACTTGGAAAACCCGGAAATCAGCCGGGAAACTTCAGCGTTGATTTGGCAAGCAGCACTGACTAATTTATGGCTTCAAAAAACTTTGTTATGGCTTGTAGTGATAAATTCTAGCGAATCACAGCAGATTATTAGTAAATCTTTAGTAGAAACTTTTTCCATTTTTGTTAGTCAAGCCAAACAAGATAACTCTCAAATCATACAAATTATACAAGCTATCACCAAAGGAAATTATCAACAATTAGCTCTACTTGCAGGTAAACACAACCTCACACCTCAAGAATTACTGAATAACGCCAATCTTCCCTCTACAATTCCTACAGTTCATCAAGCTTTAAATCATGTTGTCAGAATCTTTGTAAAAAATAAACAGTCAGAATGGTTACTGCGTTGCTTTGAACAAATGTCCCAAGAACAACAATGTCAGCAAGTCAATAATTTACTAATAACAGTAAGTGCTGAACAAGGAAGTCGTTTTGTATCAGTAGTAGAATGGTTGCGTCAGAATTATGGGCCGCGTACCATTAATTCAAGATGGTATGAATTATCGCAAAAAGCTCAGTCAGCACTCCGTCAATGGATTGGTGCGGCTACTTGGGGAGATTTTGAAAAACTGATTAACCTGCTTTTACAAGATCAATATCGTTACCCAGAACGTGAGAAAAGTCAGCTTGAAAGTCGCAAGGGTTTTTGGTCAAATTATAGCGATCGCTTTGAACGTCTCCGCATCTTAATACCAGAATCAACCAGATGGATAAGTCAGGAACTAACGCGAGATATCGATATTGACGAAAGTAGTCCGACAGAAGTTTGTATCTTTGACTTTGGGGATTTGTTTATTGTTGAGTTCTTTCGGGGGCCTGGAAGTGAAATGCTTCTGTTTAAGCGAGATCAATCTCCCGATTTTGAAAAAACTTTATTTGAATCTAGAGAGTTGTCTATCATAGAGATTCGCCGTCTTCTTCGTTTCGGAGGAAAGATTCATGATCATGTTTACCTATGGCAATATTATGCTGAAAAATTGCTGAGAACACAAAATCGTATTTACCCTAATGACGGGACACGTTACTTCCAAGGACTCCCTGCATTTTGTAATCGATATAGTCGAGCAACAGGACTACCCGTTCCTTCACCAGATAAACAGAGAAAACGTGAAGAGAATTTAGTAAGCTGGTACGAAAACATGGAAAGGCTATATCGAAGACTTGGTATTGAGAAATTCCTAGGTAGCCGTGATGTGTTGTAACTTTTTAGATTCAGGAATTTTGGTTAAGGGTGGGGAAAGCACGCCCCATATCTACTAATTAATTTAACTACTATCAAACTTGGGAGATGCCAATGATTACTACCAGTGAAGTGATAAGCAATCCTCAAGAAACACAACTTGCAGAAAAGCGCGTCACACTGAATAACATTAGTTGGTCTGCTTATGAGCAAATTCTTGATGCTTTGGGTGATAATCGCGCAGCCCGACTGACATATTATCAGGGAATGTTGGAAATTATGACACCTTTAGAAGAACATGAAAATGCTAATTGTTTAGTTGGTCAATTGATTGAGCTACTAGCAGAAGAACTCAACTTTAATCTCAAAAGTATGGGTTCAACTACACTCAAGATTCCAATTCTCAAGTCTAGTCCAGAACCGGATAAATGTTACTACATTCAAAACGAGCCTGCTGTGAGAGGTAAAACAGTCAATTTATCCGTAGATCCACCTCCAGATTTAATCTTAGAAGTAGATATCACCCATACAGATATCAATAAAAAACAAATGTATCAGGATATAAAAGTTCCTGAATTTTGGCGTTACAACGGGACAAAATTAACTATTTACCTTTTAGAACAAGGCGAATACAGAGAATCAGAAACTAGTAATACATTTGCGATATTAACTAAAACAATGGTTTATGATTTTTTAGCCCAATGCAAAATCCAAGGCGAAACTCAAACTAAACGCGCTTTTCGGAAAATGCTGCAAGACCAGATTCAGCAATAGTTTAGCTATTGGTGATTATTTAATGACATAAAAATTGAATAAGTTTTAATTATGCAAACCCCACAAAGCAAACAAACAAATCTCTATGAAACTGATTTTTATGCTTGGAGTCAGCAACAAGCTGATTTACTGCGTCATCAACAATGGCATCAACTTGACTTATCCAATTTGATCGAGGAAATTGAATCATTGGAAAGAAAGGAACGCCAAGAATTGCGAAATCGCCTCAGCATTTTAATTGCACATTTATTAAAATGGGAATATCAACCGACAAAACGCAGCCGCAGTTGGTTATCAACAATTCGCATTCAACGGTTAGATACTGCGGAAATAGTCGCAGAAAATCCTAGTTTACAATCCTATTTACTAGAAATTGTGGATAAAGCTTATATAAAAGCGATTGCTTTAGCTGCTGGAGAAACTAACCTCCCGATGAAAACTTTCCCCCAAAATTGCCCTTATTCCTTAGAAAATATTTTAAGCGATCGCTTTTATCCTGGCGAACCATCAAGCGATGATTTGATGTCATAGAAATTGACTTTTATTAAGCCATGCAAACACCACAAAGTAAACAAACAAATCTCTATGAAACTGATTTTTATGCTTGGAGTCAGCAACAAGCTAATTTACTACGTCATCAACAATGGCATCAACTTGACTTATCCAATTTAATCGAGGAAATTGAATCATTGGGGAGAAAGGAACGCCAAGAACTGCGAAATCGCCTCAGCATTTTAATTGCACATTTATTAAAATGGGAATATCAACCGACAAAACGCAGCCGCAGTTGGTTAGCGACAATTCGCATTCAACGGCGGAATATTCTCAAATTGCTAGAGGAAAATCCAAGTTTAAACTCTTATTTAGAAATCGCAATTCAGGAAGCTTATGAAAATGCTAGAGATTTAGCATCAGCAGAAACAAACCTTCCACTTTCAACATTTCCTCACCAATGTTCCTATATCTTCGCTGACATTTTTAACCCAAGCTTTTATCCTGGTGAACCTGCAAGCGATGATTTAATGGAATAATAGCGATCGCCACAAATTCGCTACACAAATCATGACGCATCTGCAAATTCTCTCCGAATATAAATGCTTTGACGGGAAACTCGGCTTTTACTCTCATACTTCTGCAACTTGTCACAGTGAAATGCGCTTTGCTGTTTATCAGCCTCCCCAAGCAGCACAAAAATCAGTCCCAGTCCTCTACTTCCTCTCTGGTTTGACTTGTACAGAAGAAAATTTCATGGTCAAAGCTGGGGCGCAACGCTACGCCGCCGAGCATGGTTTAATGTTGGTAGCACCTGATACTAGCCCCCGCAATACAGGTATTCCAGGTGAAAATGATGCTTGGGATTTCGGCACAGGTGCAGGATTTTATGTTGATGCTACCGCAGAACCGTGGCGATCGCACTATCAAATGTATAGTTACATTGTCCAAGAATTACCTGCTATCATTGCAGCTAACTTCCCCATCCAAGCAGACAAACAAGGTATTTTTGGTCACTCTATGGGGGGACACGGGGCGTTAGTTTGTGCTATACGTAATCCCCAACAATATAAATCAGTATCTGCTTTTGCACCCATCGCTACACCAATGAATTGTCCTTGGGGACAAAAGGCTTTTAATGGTTATTTAGGCAATCATCAAGATAGTTGGCGTGCTTATGATGCCAGTGAATTAATCAAACAATTAGGCTATCATAGTCTCATTTTAATTGACCAAGGCACGGCAGATAAATTTTTAACTGAACAACTAAAATCAGAAATATTTGAAAAAGCCTGTGCTTCTGTAAATCAACCCCTCAACTTACGTTACCAACCCGGCTATGACCATAGTTACTATTTTATTGCTAGTTTTATTTCTGATCACATTCGCCATCATGCAATCGCGCTGAATTAAAACTTTAACACTGACCAATTTCTTGATAATATTGCTCAAGCTGATTGGGTAAGTAGTTTGTCATTTGTAAACTTTGCTGTTTCACTTGCCAACTGTGGTTAATATTGATGCGACTTAAAAAATCAATATCATGAGAAATGACTAATAAAGCGCCTTGATATTCATTGATGCCGATGACCATTTGTTCTACAGTTTCAATATCAAGATTATTAGTTGGCTCATCGAGAATTAGCAAGTCAATTTCGGATATGCTAATCATAGCGATCGCTAGTCTAGCCAACTCGCCACCACTTAACACAGATGCTGATTTATGCACATCATCATATTTAAATAAAAAGTGTCCTAGTTGTTGACGCAATAACTGATAACTCAAATTGGAATTAGCAGATTGCATATTTTCGAGAATTGTCTGCTGACGATTTACGAGTTGATAAGTTTGGTCGAGATAAACAGCTTTCATGACAGGTGTAATTAAAATCTCACCTGATTCTAATAACACTGTTTCCTTCTCCATTCCCAAAATAGCTTTAGCAAAAGTCGATTTACCTGAACCATTTGCCCCAATAATAGCAATACGTTCACCAGAAGAAATATGTAACTGAATATTTTGGATTAGTAGCCGATTAGCCACCCAAAGATTTGCACCTTGAATAGCAATTAAATTTCTGTGTTTATAGTTTGTTTCCTCTAAATTAATGCTGGTGACTTTGGTAGTTTTAATTTTTGTCTCTGCAACTTTTTGGGTTGCTTTGGTTACAGCCGCTTCATGTTTTGTTTTAGCTGTTCCTGCTGCGACTTCGGCTTTAGTTTTAATTAATCCAGCCGCCATTCTATCAATACTACCATTCAGAAGCTTGGCTCGACCTTGACGTTGTGCTTGGGCGGCGCGTTGCTGTTCTTGCATTGCTGTAGCTTGGGTGCGTTTCAGTTCCTTTCTAGCTACTTCGTGCGATCGCATTGCCACTTCTAATTCTATTTGCTTTTGTCGTCGATAATCAGAAAAATTGCCTCCATATACTTTTAATTGATTGGGGGTAAGTTCCCAAGTCACATTAGTTACTTGATCTAAGAAAAAAGGTTTGTGGGAGACAATGACATAAGCACCAGCAAAATTTATCAGAAACTGTCTCAAGTTTTCTAATGTAGGTAAATCTATATGATTTGTTGGTTCATCTAGCAACAATAAGTTTGGCTGTTGTGCTGAACCAATTGCTAAAAATAATTTTGTCAATTCTCCACCGCTTAAATTAGCCATTGGTAATGATAAATCAATGGTTGTATTGAATTGGGTTTGTAAAATCTCTTCAATATTCCACCATTCATCAGCAATGGAAATTAAATAATTCAATACCGTATCTGCATTAATTGATTCTTGAATAGTACTAATTTGGGGTAAATAGTAAACGCTACCATGCCGAAAAACAGAACCGGATTTAGCCTGAATCTGTCCTGAAATTATCTTTAATAGCGTTGATTTTCCAACACCATTGCGACCAACTAAAGCAATGCGATCGCCTATTGTAATACTAGCTTGAATCCCTTGAAACAATGGCTGCATATCACTGAGTTCATAACTTAAGTTCTCAGCGATTAATATTGATTTTTTCTGCATTATTACCAAACCTCAAATTATCAATTTTCACCCATATAACTTACGCATAAATAGTGTCTGTGAAAATGAGTGTAAGAGTGAAAGGATATGGGGTGTCAGGGTTTTGAATAAGTACACCCCTATACATCTAACCCCTTGGTTGTTCATCTCACTGCGTAATTTCTAACTTATATATGCACAAAGATTACGGGTGAATTGAACAGATAAAATATTCAGATGCAATCACATCTGCATCAAGAATCAACCACAGATAAATGCGGTTAAATTCACAATATTGAAGATAAAAACAAAAACTCTAGCTCATGATTATTTGAAGTAAACCTGTCAAACTTGGCGTATTTATTCGGTTTTGACAATTTTTGTCTGGTACTACTTCATTTCAGCTATCTCGATGATATGTGATGAGGTTTGATATACACTACAGTGTAGCACAAAAGCATTACGGAAAGCGAAGAATATTCACAAAGATGTAGTTGGTGTCACAAAAATTAAATCTCTTCTCCTGCTGGTTGCAAACTCACACCTTCATAAATATCCCTCAAGGGAATTTCAAAATCTACTGTTTGGAGTGATAAAACTGCATCTAGTGACTCATATTCTGTTAATACCCATTGATTATTAGCATTTTTAGCGTAATGCTCAACTAAATATTCATATTGATTAACGATAATATATTCTTTGAAGGTGGGTATAGAACGGTAAAATCTAAATTTATCAGTTTTATCATGGCTCTGTGTTGATTTAGATAATACTTCTATAATGACTTGAGGATTTGTGACTGTAGTAGTGCTATTTCCTTCATATATTGGTTCTCCTTCAATCACCATAGCGTCGGGATAAGTATAGATACGGTAACGAGATATCCACAATCTTACATCGACCATATAAATCTTGTAATTTTTACCCCGCATCTTAAATTTGAAATTAGTGCAGAAGTTTCCCACTATTTCATTGTGGCTTGTAGTGCAACTTGCCTTTGCTACAATTTCCCCATCGTAGTATTCATGTTTAAATTCCGATGTCTCTTCTAGTTGGAGATACTCTTTGGGGGTATAGGATTTTTTTGGTGTTGGAATTTGCATAAATTTTTCACGCAGAGTCGCAGAGTCGCTGAGATGAGAACAGAGTTTATTGAGGATAATTATTGGCTAAAAATTGTTCGGCTTCAGGTTGATTTGTAATTACTCTATCTAACGTAGCGGCAAGAATATCATCAAGAATTTGACGATATTGAGGGCCTGGCTTGTAGCCTAATTGCTTCAGGTCGTTACCATTTAGAATGGGTTGGATGTGAGTCAATACTGTTAAGTAATGCCAAATTTGTTTTCTGAGCGATCGCGGGCTTTGTAAGGCGATTAAAATCAGCATTGGTAAGTCATACTTTTTCAATAGCTGCACAATTTGACTAGGACGCTGCAACTGCGGTAACAACTCCCTAACTTCTGCTTGGGCTTGGGCTAAATTTTGCAAGCGATGAATGCTATCGTCTTGTAATTGCAGATTTTTGGCGACTTTTTCCCGATATTTTGGTTTGAGGTGGGCAATTAAAGCTTCTAGGCGCATTTGCCAGTGAACAAGGGTGAGTTGGGGATCAAATCTGTGCAGACAGCGTTCTAATAACCGCAGTTGACGTAAAAGTTCCGCATCTAAGGTGAGGGTGGAATGGATACACTGTAAAGCTTGTAAGTTATCGAGTAATTGTAAAGCTGATTTCCAGTACGGCGCTTCCAAGATATGTTTAAGTTCAGTTTTCAGCCGAGTTTGCAAAGCGGGAGTTCTGCTATTGTGTTGAGCAGTGCGATCGTAAACACCACTGTTAATTGCATAGCGAATATATTCTTCTGTTCGCGGTTCAAAATCAAAGCCAAAGCGCACAGCAAAGCGCACACCGCGATAAATCCGGGTAGGATCTTCAATAAAGCTATTGGCGTGCAGAACCCGAATTTCCTTGGCTTGTAAATCTAATAAACCACCAAAAAAATCGAGTAATTCACCCGCACGGGGAGAAGTTAGCCGCAATGCCAGTGCATTGATAGTAAAATCCCGGCGGTACAAATCTTGACGAATGGAACTCGCCTCAACTTCAGGGTTTGCGGCTGGGTAAGGATAAAATTCTGTTCTAGCGGTGGCAATATCCACCCACAAGGAATCTAATTCTGCATCTTTATGCCACAACAAAGCCGCAGTTTGAAACGCACCATGAATTTCTAACCGCGCGGCTGGGTAGAGTTCTTGTAATGCCTTTGCTAATTCCACTCCAGCACCAACATCTGCTGATTTATGAAAGCCATCAACAACCAAATCAATATCTTTAATCATTAATTGGTCTGCTGTTTCGGCTAACAGCAAGTCCCGCACAGCACCACCAACTAGGTAAAGATGCCAACCGCGTTTTTCTGCTGCTTGGGAGGCTTTGGTGAGTAATTGCCACAGTTGGGGTGCAAGACGTGATTGTAAGTTAGTGGTGAGTAGGGAGTGGGGAGTGGGGAGTGGGGAGTGAAGAGGATTGAAAGTTTGAAACTCGTCATCAGCTTGATGTAACTCCCGTAGGACATCGGTACGGGTGACGATACCAACTAATTGCCCATCTGCTAACACTGGTAAACGCCCAATATCATAAGTCACCATCAGCGACTCGATTTGTGGCAGGGTGGTATCTGGGGTGATGGTTTTGAGATTGATAGTCATGTAACCTTTGACTGGCGCATGACTAAAGCCGTGGTGAAAGGCAATATCCAAATCTCGCCGGGAAATAATGCCGACTAACTGTCCTTGGGCATCAACTACAGATAAACCAGAATGCCCATAACGTAATAAAATTCGCTGTGCTTCGGCAATAGTAGTTTCTGGGCGAATAGTGCGGACTGGGGAAGACATCAAATCTCTGGCGGTGAGGGGATGGGGAATGGAGGCTTTTAAACCTTCTAAAAGTTGTTCTAAGGTGGCTTGTGTATCGACTCCCCGCAAGTTGAGTGATGCAGCTTGGGAGTGTCCACCCCCGCCCAAGGGTTGAAATAACAAGTTAAGATTGACACCAGGAATTTGCGATCGCCCAATTACAGTTAATCTTGATTCATCTTCCCCCAATGGATATTCATTGACTAACAATAAAGCATCAATTTCGGTTAACTCGACTAACTGCGATGCTAAACTCGATAACCCAGGCACAAAAGCAGCAGTTTTTAAAGTAACCCAAGCGATCGTATAACCCCGTAAGCAAAGATATTCTAATTCCTGTAAGGCTGTGGTTAATAGCTGTTGCAACTGCGGTGATAAACCAGGGTCGCGGTAAGTTGAAATCACAGGTAAACTTGCGCCTTGCTGCATCAACCAAGCCAAAGCTAAAGCATCCCTGGCGGTTGATAAGTCATAAGTTAATGAACCCGTATCTACATGGATACCCAAAGCCATCACAGTAGCTTGGGATGGGGTGAGAGAAATTTGCTGTTGTTGTAATTGCTCCACCATAAGAGTTGTACAAGCACCCACCGGGGCAATATGCAATTGCGTCGCCGGAATATCGCCCTCTTGCCCTAAGTGATGGTCATAAACTACAATTTCTTTCACACTGGGTAAATCTAACCATTCAGCTGCTTTACCCAGGCGATCGCGGTGTTGTGTATCCACCACAGTAATCGAACGAATGCTTTGCGGATTCACTGAACGTCGCTCAATTAACGGATACTCATCTCGATGTAACGCCAAAAAATCTCTCACAGGTGGATGTGCGCCGCCTGTTAACACAATCTTACTTCCCGGTAGCAAGCAAGTCAGCCCAACCGCCGCCCCTAAAGCATCAAAATCAGCCGTTGTGTGGCAAAGAATTAAATCCATAATCCTTAGTCATTGGTCATAAGTCATTAGTACCTAAACAAAGAACAAAGGACAAATAACCAAAGTGTATCAATTTCTGCTAGGTTAAAAAATAAGGAAAAACTGTCAGTGTCGCCCTTTAGCTGAAGCCGACAGAAGCCCCACGCCTGAACCGATAGGGCAGCGTGGCACGGACACTTTGCTCAAGTCGGGAAACCCGCCCACGCAAGTGTCCTCGTGAATGGCAGGGTGACGACGAGTTGACCCCCGACTGTTATCAACCGTTAGGTTGATCAGAGAGAGGGGTCGGGGAGGAGTCACCAGTTTTTTGACTAGGCAACCTATCAATCCAATCTTCAATAAGTTGCGTGACCGTTTTTTCTCTGTCCTGTGCATAAGTCTTGAGCTTGTCGTGCCTTCTAGAAGATATACGAATATGTAAATCTTTTTTACTCATAAGTATGTTCGCATTATGTACATACTTATAGTAATATATAAATGGTCGTTGACCCACCCACACGGCTGTAAACAACACAAAGTAGCGGTACGACGCTTGCGGATGTAACTAGCGTGAGTAAGGGGGAAGGAACATTGCCAACTGGTAAGCCATTGCTGTAATTCCATGTGATGTTGTACGTAAAACAATTAAAGCTTCGGCTACGCTCAGGGTTAAAGCTGAACGTAGCCGAATGGTTAAACTGCCTGCGGGAGGCGGGCGGCTGCCTGGGTTCTGGATTTGACCAGATAAAGGGGAGAACCCCAGAGATGCTACATAAGACTCAGAGCGTTTTTGGTAACGCACATTGTTTAACAATGTTCCTAACAGAGCAGTGGCAAGTGAGACAGGAAGCCTACACTTACTGCTTGCAGAAGTGTAGGTACTTCACGATATTCTATCTTTAGTATTACGCTGTCTTGGGAGAAGCAAAAATGACCATAATATTCCAGTTCGCTTTAGTAGCTCTTGTTTTGATGTCTTTTGTACTGGTTGTTGGTGTTCCTGTTGCCTATGCTACCCCACAAAGTTGGGTGGAATCGAAAAGATTATTGTGGCTAGGTTCTGGAGTTTGGATTGCCCTAGTAGTGGTGGTTGGTATATTAAACTTTTTTGTAGTCTAGGCTCTTGACAACAGTCTCAGAAAATTAAGATATAGCTAATAGCAAAAGAAAAAGGTAAATGGTTTTATTTACCTTTTTTCTCATTTCTGGTAGATATCGCAGAAATAAACTCAGCACTCAGCACTCAAAACTTAGCACTTTCCTAATAATTGTGCGCTTCATCTCAACCATCGGCAGAGAAGAAATGTATATTGACAAGAGTATAGTTGATTAAGAGGCAGTCATGGCAGTTTTTGAGGGAACTTTTACTCAAACTGAACCCTTGCGTTTTGCGGTGGTGATTGGTCGATTTAATGACCTGGTTACTGCAAAGCTGGTGGAAGGATGTCAAGATTGCTTAAAACGTCATGGTGTAGACCCCAACCCCCACGGTAATCAAGTCGATTATGTTTGGGTTCCGGGAAGTTTTGAAGTGCCAATTGTTGCCCGTCAACTAGCACTTTCCCAGCGTTATGATGCGATCATTTGTTTGGGTGCAGTTATTCGCGGACAAACGCCCCACTTTGATTATGTGTCTTCGGAAGTAGCCAAAGGCATTGCCGCCGCCAGCTTTCAAACCGGAGTTCCGGTAATTTTTGGCATTTTGACAGTAGATACAATGCAGCAAGCCCTAGAAAGGGCAGGAATTAAAGCGAATCATGGCTGGGATTATGCCATGAACGCTCTAGAAATGGCCAGCCTGATGCGGAAGTTACGCTCTAACCTCACAGAGACGTACACTTTAAATCCCCAGCCTTTACCTGCTGCTCCAGGTCAAGAGTCCATCGTTAACAGTCAGTAGTCAATGGTCAATGGTCAATGGTCAACAGTCAATCGTCTAATAATAAAGCACAAATGACAAATGACAAATAACCATTGACTAAAACTTAGGGGTTGACAAATCAAAAAATATCTGACAGTATAGTAAATGTGAAGTTTGCGGGTATAGCTCAGTGGTAGAGCGCAACCTTGCCAAGGTTGATGTCGCGCGTTCGAATCGCGTTACCCGCTCTAAAAAAAGTTAAATTATAAGTTATCAATTGGTTGAAGGTAATAAGCTTTAGCCGATGATGTTTTTGATTAAGTGAACGAAAATCAGGAAAAAAATATCCTGCTTTCTGTTTCATGCTCGGTAGAATTTAAAAAGTGTTCCCAGAAAAATTACTAGGTTGTCAACGTAGCCTTGGGCAACAGTTGGTTTTCCTAGTGGTTGCGGCGTAAGCTTAGAATTGTATTAGATATGTAAGCACAATAAATGCCCCACAAGTTGGACGATATTACTTTGAAAGCCACAGATGCACAGCCGGAAATTTTGCAACAAGATTGCCAGCTACAGCACCAGACAACAGATACATATACCTATTTTTTTAAAATTGGGAATCAACGCTGTTGTTAATGATGGCAGTATTTACCTGACTTCGCTATTTATATAAACAGTTGCTTGTGAGATGAACCAATTCCCAAGGCATTTAGCCGGGAAAGGAAATCTCCAACTTATGAAAAACACGCTCAAGTTAGTAGAACGCTTGTGCATCATCAAAAACCAGAAAAAATTGACTTTAACCAGGAATATCCCTGTCCCTGTCGCCGTCGGGGACGGTTAGTTCCGATTACCCTTACAGAAGCATTTGGCTGCGATCGCTGTCAGCAAATCTTTGTTGTCCAAGATAATGGGCATATCCTCGAACAACTTTCGACCACTTATCCCTACAAGCGGTCTTGGCGCTGGACGGGAAATGCTTGGCATGTTGTTCATCCCCGCTTGGGAGAAAGCTATCTGCCCATCGCCCTCGGCATTATTTTTGTGCTAGTGATTATTTGGCTACCATTAGCATTGAAATTAGCCAAAGGTTCCAGCATTGTTGCTTGGGCAATAGTGGCAGTGATATTAGCTATTCTGCCAGCACTCATGGTCTGGCTTACCTACCGACGTTAACCCAATGACCGTTGAAGTTGTACAAGATTACCCTGAACCAATGAAAAGCGCCAAACGCGCTTTTCAGGCTTCCCTGAAGTTGGGTTTGACCAAGGGAGTAGACCGCAGTCGGGCTGTGTTGGCAATGGCGCAGGCGCTAGAAAGGTCTTTTGATGATATTTTAGAAGCCAATACTCTGGATTTAGAAGCTAGTAAAGAAATGGCTGTCCCAGAGTTGATTTTAGATTGGCTAAAACTCACCCCCACACGTCTAGAAACCACCGTCGAAATACTGCGGCGCTTGGGTGAACTATCAGATCCTCTGCGGCGGGTGAGGAATGCTGACTATCAACCAGAAGACTCTCAAAGTTACTCGCAATTGATGGCTTTGGGAGTAATTGCTTTTGTTTATGAGGCATTTCCCGATTTAGGTGCGATCGCCGCAGGTTTGTGCATTAAAACTGGCAATAGTATCATCCTTAAAGGTAGTACAGAAGCCAGTCATTCTAACGCTGCGATCGCTGAAGTACTGCAAAATGCCGTGGAAGAAGTGGGGCTACCACCTGGTTGCGTCGAACTAGTCACCACAGAACATGGTGCTTCTGTGCGGGATTTAGTTACCCAAGACCAGTACCTCAATTTAGTCATCCCCTACGGACGCTCCAGCTTAGTGCAGCAGGTCATGCGACAAGCCACTTGTCCAGTGCTAAAATCCGCAATGGGTAACTGTTACCTGTACTGGTCGCTCAATGGCAGCTTAGAGATGGTACGCTGGATGATTCTCGATAGCCATCAAAGCGAACCAGACCCGGTAAATGCGATCGAAAAAGTCTTAATTCACCGCCAAGCCATGCCATCATCGCTGTCGGTACTGTGGAATAGTTTGAAAGAGAAAGGCTTTGAAATCAAAGGTGATGCAGAGTTAGTCGAAGCCTTTCCCCAACTGCAACTAGCCAAAGACAGCGAATGGGGTAGTCCCTACTTAACGAAGACTGTGGCCTTTAAACTAGTGGATAGCTTAGAAGCTGCGATCGCCTGGATTAACCAATACAGTAGCGGTCATGCTGATTGTATTGTGACTGAATCTTATCAAGAAAGCCGACAGTTTGCCCTCGGCGTGAATAGCGCCTCCACCTACATCAACACTTCCCCTAGATTTTCACGCAACCCTTCACGGGGTGACTCAATATTCTTAGGGATGTCTAACCAAAAAGGCCACCGTCGCGGATTTATTAGCTTGGAAACCTTGACCACCGTCAAGCATATTATTCAAGGGAATGGTAGGTTTTAAACGTTACGAGTTGTTCTACATTTACAATCGTAATTAAATACTAATTCTTCACTTCTCCTACTAGGCAAAACTTGATAAACCGAGAGCTAAAATTATATGTCAAATCGACTCAAGCTTTTTAGAGAAAGGATGGCTGCTTTTGAAGGCGCAGCAGATCCATCAAAAGCAATTGAAAGTGGTTATTATGTCCACGCACCTGTTAAGTTACTGGTAGATCATATCTCAGGACGAATAGCTCTACGTCCATCTTCTTCCCATCTTTTGATAGGCGGTATTGGTTCAGGCAAAACCACTCAATTGTTGGTTGCTTGCGAAAAAATTAATGAGATAGAAGACATTTATGCAATTTACGTTGATGTAAGTCTATACACCGATATTTCTCAAATTTCTAGTGGCGTTCTGACGGCGATCGCTGGATTAGAACTTGCGAAACTTATGCAGGATAGTGATGATCCAAATATCCTATCTAATATTCGCATAATTCGTAACTTGGCACATGGTTATGATGGATATTACGATGATAACTATGACTATGACTATAACTATGAGCCAAATACGATCTACATAAAAGGTATTATTCCCAAGAAAACAGAGGGATATGGTATAAGTTCTCACCTAGTAATAACCGTTTATGAATTAACCAAAGCCACATCTGCAAAATATGGAAATATTGTTTTTCTATTTGATGGACTAGATAGGCTAGATGATGCTAAAACCTTTATGCAAATTGTATCTTCAGACGCACAAGCCATATCATCTATGGGTATTGGTTTAGTATTAGTAGGCCCATTAACTGCTATTTACGGTCAATCCCGTGATACAGTTGACAAAACTTTAGATTACTTCTACTACCAGCCGTTTTTTGATGTAGATAATGATACAGAAGCATATAATTTCTTTTCTAAAATTATTCAAGTTCGCTCATCTGAAGATTTTATAGAACAATCAGCAATTAAACTACTTATTCAGTTTTCTGGTGGAGTTTTAAGAGATTTTATTAGTTTGATACAATCATCTATTGAAGAAACATATTTATCAGGAGAAGATAAGGTAAATTTTAATCATGTTTTTCATGCTGTTGATTCTTTTGGCAGATATCAGTTATTGGGAATTTCAGACAATGAAGTAAAAATTATTAAACAAACTCTTGATACAGCAAAATTTATTCCTAGAACAGATGAAGATTTACGCTTGTTGGTAAGGCGAATAATTCTAGAGTATAGATATCCCAAAATACGTCATGTTGTTCACCCAGCTATTCAAGTACTAATTGATAAGATTGCCGCTTAATGTATATTTAGATGAGTAAATCAGTTTCCATTGATGAGTTTTTACAGCGAGTTGGTTCACAACCAGAAGCAAATACTTGGTCAGCACTGATTGTTTCTAATTCAGATGCTCAACAATTAGTAGATGATTTAAAAGACTCACTTAGCATTTTTGCAGAATGTGAAGTTGGCTGTCTTTCTGCAAATATTAATACTAGTAATCTAGTAGAAAGAATTTCCCATACAAATGAAGATTATTTAATTCTTTGGGACTTTGAGCAATGGGATAATCATAACTGGTATCAATTAGATTGCCAGAGAAGTAAACTGATGAGAAAATACGGGGTAGTTCTGATTTTATCTCCAGAATCAGCAAAAACTATGTTTTCTTATGCTCCGAATATTGTTAGCTGGTTGGGTTCTAGAGTATATTCCTTTTTAAAAGATACAGAATTACTCAGTATAGAAGAACGTCAGGAAAGACTAGAAGCACTTCGAGAATGGTCAGGTTTAACTGACTCTCAAGTAATTGATATGGCTGAAGCGCAAACTCTACCACCTGAACCTGAATATGCTGAATGGCTTGTACTTCTTGATAGAGGAGATTTAATTGAGCAGTAAAAGTGATTGGGAGCAAATTTGTGATCAGGTGCAAGAACGACTCTTGAAAAATGCTCCCATGACTGTAAAAAGTGCTAAAGTCTTGCGAAGTGAGATTTTTCAGTGTTTAACTAAAGCATACAATAATGGTCTATTAAAAACCAAGCTTCATGAAATTTAGAAGCTACTCAAAATAACTCCATCAACCCAAGGTATTATTGAAATTACTGGAGGAGAACGAAACTTTAAGAGAATTAAAGAAATCCCTCATTTTGAGAAAACTGACGGTTCCTGGTTTGATTTTGCAATTACAGTTAGCGAAAATTACAAACCTGCTGAAATTATTGCATTCGACTTTGAAATAAGATTTGTAGAAAATAAACCAATTAAATTTCTGCGCTTTGACCTGAATCTTCCTGGACATGATAACCAGGAAAGAGGAATAAGATTTCATTTGCATCCGAGTAGTGATGACTTGATGGTTCCTAGTCCTCCAATGTCACCTTTAGAAATTCTTAACTTATTTTTATATGGTCTGAAAATTCCCGAACGTCCTCGTAATTCTTAGGGAATTGTATCGCTCAAATACAGATGAAAATCCTGAGTAACAAAAAAAGATAATACAAGCTAAAATAGCGTTAGTTTTAAATAAACTAACGCTATTATTTTTCAAATAAATTCAGGAAAAATAGTAAAATCAACTTCCTGAAATTTAATATAAATTACAGTCAATTACATCAATTAAACAGCACTGCGACGAGTTAACAAATTCCACAAAAAGACAGCGATAATTGCACCCAAAACTGCCACTAAAATACCAGGTATACTAAGAGTTGGAGCCGCGAGGGCAAAATTTCCCGTACTGAAAAATACTCCTAAGCTACCACCAATAAACGCACCGATAATACCTAACAAAATTGTTCCCAAAATACCGCCGCCTTGATGCCCAGGGTAGATAGCTTTAGCAATAGCACCAGCAATTAAGCCTAAGATAATCCAAGCAAGAATGTTCATAATGTTTTTTGTTTGTATTAATGTTTTTTCTGACAATTACAGATTAACAAGTTCAATATGTACAACCAATCTATCATCAGCATTAATTATTCATAGCCTGAAGTGGTAGTTCCATCGTTGCCATTTCTTTTGGTGTATGCCGAAATAAAGATAGGTAAAAACAGAAGAAACAGCCCATAGCTGCTGTGAAACTATGGGCTGATTAATTCATTGCTTGGTAATTGCAGTATAAGCATTTCTCATTAGCTCTATCCTCTACTAGAAGAATTAAGCTGAAATGAAAATTGTGAACATTCTTAACGAAAAAAGGTTAATTCATTTCAACTTCTGGTAGAGTCCAACCCTCAATTAACTACATAGGATCAATACAGTAAAGCTCAAGCATAATTGCATTGCATTAGAATTTACCGCACTTTTGAAGTAAGTGCGGTACACCATGAGTAATAAGTAAATTTCTGACTCATTATTCATTACTCATTACTTTTTTCAATCAGTTGCTGTACCTTATAAACATCGAATCTACTGTATGACATTTAATTACAGATTGACCAAAGATGAACTCAAGAAAGCCATTGATGAGATGAAAAGTGAGAGCGATCGCACCATTGAAGTAAGCTAATTTTACTCTCCACCATGACCCTTGTAAGCGATCGCCTCTCGTTTTATACTTTGAACAGGAGCGTAGACGCTGGCGGCTTGTCGTCAGACATCGCCCTCATAACACCATCATTGCACCTGCGAACACGAAACTTCGAGTAAATAAGTGGAGCGATCACCTTTACAACACCATCATTGTACTTGCGAACACGAAACTTCAAGTAAATAAGTGGAGCGATCGCCTTTACAACACCATCATTGTACTTGCGAACACGAAACTTCAAGTAAAAAGGTCGAGCGATCGCCTTTACAACACCATCATTGTACTTGCGAACACGAAACTTCAAGTAAAAAGGTCGAGCGATCGCCTTTACAACACCATCATTGTACTTGCGAACACGAAACTTCAAGTAAAAAGGTCGAGCGATCGCCTTTACAACACCATCATTGTACTTGCGAACACGAAACTTCAAGTAAAAAGGTCGAGCGATCGCCTTTACAACACCATCATTGTACTTGCGAACACGAAACTTCAAGTAAAAAGGTCGAGCGATCGCCTTTACAACACCATCATTGTACTTGCGAACACGAAACTTCAAGTAAATAAGTAGAGCGATCGCCTTCACAACACCATCATTTTACTTACGAACACGAAACTTTGAGTAAAAAGGTAGAGCGATCGCCTTCACAACACCATCATTTTACTTACGAACATAAAACTCCGAGTTCAGAACAAGAACATTCTCATTTAAAACAACGCCCTTGCGCCTTCCTTTGCGCCTTTGCGCGAGATAAAATCATGATCTGAGACTCAAAATTACTGTTGTGGTTTTCAAGAGTCGCGCAAATCTTCTAAACTTTGACGCACAGCAACAGTATCAGGATGATTTGCGCCTAATCGACGCTCAAAAATATCTAATGCTTGTATGTACAAGGCTTCAGCCTCGCTGTATCTGCCTTGGTCACAGTAGATTCCCGCCAGGTTGTTGAGGCTTTGTGCGACATCTCGATGTTCATCTCCCAGCAGTTTGCGCCTGAGTGCCAAAGCTTGAATGTTAAGGCGTTCAGCTTCGCTGTATCTGCCTTGGTCACGGTAGAGATACGCTAGGTTGTTGAGACAAGCAGCAACTTCTGAATGTTCATCTCCCAGCAGCTTGCGCGTGAGTGCCAAAGCTTCGATGTAAAGGAGTTCGGCTTCGCTGTATCTGCCTTGGTAATTGTAGAGTAACGCTAGGTTGTTGAGGCTTTGTGCGACATCTCGATGTTCATCTCCCAGCAGCTTGCGCGTGAGTGCTAAAGCTTGGATGTAAAGGGGTTCAGCTTCGCTGTATCTGTTTTGGGAGTCGTAGACTGCTGCTAAGTTGTTGAGGATTTGTGCAACAAATGGATGTTCATCTCCCAGCAGCTTGCGCGTAAGTGCCAAAGCTTGAATGCAAAGGGGTTCGGCTTCGCTGTATCTGCCTTGGAAACGGTAGAGATACGCTAAGTTGTGGAGGCTATTGGCGACATCTGGATGTTCATCTCCCAGCAACTTGCGCCTGAGTTCCAAAGCTTGGATGTAAAGGAGTTCAGCTTCGCTATGTCTGCCTTGGTAGTTGTAGAGTAACGCCAGATTGTTGAGGCTAGTGGCGACATCTGGATGTTCATCTCCCAGCAGCTTGCGCCTGAGTGCCAAAGCTTGGATGTAAAGGGGTTCGGCTTCGCTGTATCTGCTTTGGAAACGATAGAGTACCGCTAGGTTATTTAGGGTTTGTGCGACATCTGGATGTTCATTTCCCAGCAGCTTGTGCCTGAGTGCCAAAGCTTGAATATGAAGGGCTTCGGCTTTGCTGTATTTTCCTTGGGAACTGTAGAGTTCTGCTAGGTTGTTTAGGGTTTGTGCGACATCTGGATGTTCTTTTCCTAGCAGTTTACGCCTCATTGCCAAAGCTTGGATGAGCAAAGGTTCGGCTTCACTGTATCTGCCTTGGTAACGGTAGAGTTCCGCGAGGTTATTGAGGCTAAGTGCAACATTAGGGTGTTCTTCTCCCAAGCGTTTCTTAGTTATTTCCAGACACTGCTCATACCAAGGTGCTGCTTTATCATATAGTCCTTGGCATTTGTAAAACGAAGCATTGCCAATAAATGGCTGAATTAAATCATTATTACTGACAAACTGAATGAGATTGTTTGCTACTTCAGCTAAATGAGGTATTACTGGGGCGATATTCTTAATTTGCTGAAGTGTGGCGGTGTCAGGAATATCCTTAGCAACTGCTACCATTACCCCACAAAATGATCGCTTAAATTCCTCTTTCTGCTCTAAATTTTCCAGCTTATCTTTAAAAAACTCCCGCAGCAGGGGATGGAGTTGATAAATTCCCTCACCTTTAGACTGAAGTAAATGTAAATGTAACAACTCACGTCTAGCTTGTTTCCAATCTTGAACCTCATTATTTATTATTACACCCTCCACTAAATCCCAAGGAATCGGAGCTAAAGCAAATAAACTCAAAACACAGCCTAAACGTTGGGCATTTTCTCGCAACCGTCGCCAACTCAACTCAAACGCAGCAGTAACACCCAACTTAGCAGTCATTTCCGGTTGAGCTTCATCTAAAGCCGGATTTTTCAAACGCTCATTTTCCAAGTCTTGCAGCATTTCTGCTAGGGATAACTCCTCATCACCTAACAAATAACGCCCGACTAATTCTAAACCCAAAGGCCAATATCCCAACCACTTACAAAGTCTTCGCGCAACTAACGGTTCACGCCGCAGCCTTTCCCTACCAATTATGGATTTTAATAACTGCATTGCCGCGAGTGGTGTCAGCAAATCTAAATCTAAACGCACTATTGGCGGTTGTAATTTCTCCCGCGTGGTAATTAACTGCTTAAACCGCGCCGGAACAGAATCTAAATAACATCTAACTTCTTCTCGATAGTTAGTGACGTTATCAATTACCAATAAAACCTCACCCTCATGCCATTTTGAAAGACAGAATTGTACTCGCGCAGCTAAATCTAAATCATCTGGGATGTTCAATAGCAGCTTATTACGAGCAAAATCCACCAGTTGCACTCCCACATCCTGCGATGCAGACAACCAGCAGATTCCGCCTTGATAAGTGACACGGTGCGAATTGGCATATTGTAAAGCAAGTTCTGTTTTCCCGACTCCACCCATCCCCAAAATAGCCGCAATAGCTACCTGTTGATTATCCCGCAAAAAACGATGGAGGTTTTGCAATTCCCTTTCTCGCCCGACAAATTCCACCACGCCACTGAAGGGAAGATTTTCGTAACGGGTAGGCGATGATTGAGTTTTTTTACCTTTCTCACGCTGCACGCCTGGTAATTCTTCTCGTCGGCGTTGCCATTCTGCATCAAATTTCTGCAAATTCCCGTCTTTGTCGCTTTTGTCATACCAAAGGTTCAGGCGAAAGTACCAATCCTCGGAGCCTCGTTTGTGTTCGCGCAAGTCTTCGAGAATACCTAGAAAATCCTCAAGTCGTTTTAATGCTTCCCTGACTTCTTCTTTAGTTAAACCGCCGAGTTCCGCCAGAACTCTTAGCTGTGTTCTGACTATTACTTGCTGCTTTGTTTCCCAATTGAGAGCAATTTTATAAAGTTCACAGTCTTCTAACTCATCATTGGCATAAGCCAAAAACTTTTCTAAAAGTTTCCTTACCCGCGCTTCGACTTCATCACCGTAGCTAACACGCGCCATAGGTTATTCTTGACCAAATTTGCAACAAAGTTTGGGGAATCCTCAAACTTAATTTAACATCCCTAAACTCAAACTTCCACACATTCAAGCATTACAGACAACAGACAACTGCTTTTGCTTCCAGGTACTACCCCAAAGTTACATTATCTAAATGTGATTCTGCACAAAATCCTTTGCAACCAGCAAATTGGCCAGTTTGAAAAGGATAAATATATTTAATGGCTAAAAAAATCATCACACTAGAACAAGCTCGTCAAGCAAAACAAAAAGTAATCAGCATCTTAGAAAACCAACCAAACCTACATGCTGGAGTAGGTTTAGCTTCGACTGTTTCTGGTTATGCTGTCAAAATTCACTTGTCAAGCTCTCTGCCAAAAGATTTTAGCCTTCCTAAAACTGTGTCTATAAACACAGAAGTTGTTGGAGAATCTCTAGAAGTGCCTGTAAACACAGAAATCGTTGGAGAAGGTTACGCGCTTTAACAGATAAATATAAAAGGCACTCACGTTGTTTTATACTGAAAACTGTAGATAGAAAGCTATTACAACTTTCTATCTACAGTTTTTTTAGTTTCACAGAAAATCACAGCCCTGCTACTGTAGATTCAGATTAGGTAAAACTAAAGCAATCAAAATTTTGCTGTTTTCTACTAAGTTAGCTATTTAGGATTTATTCAAAATCTAATTTTTTCTAAACAGGTGCTGATGGTCTTCTGACGAAGAAAATAGAGAAGCAAAAGGTAAATCTTGGTTATGCACTTAGACAGTGTGAGAGAGTTAAAGATAAAAGTTAAACAACAAATTGAGGAAATTATGGGAGAATTAGCTATCTCATATTCATCCTTCAAGAAGCATGATTTGTTTGATTTACCAGGTGTAGGAATTCATTCAACATGCAAAAATAATGATTACAGACTAGCAATTCATGTGAATGATAAGCGTCAACTTGGAATCATTGAAGAAAAAATTAAGTATCTTTCAAAGGGAGAAGTAAATATTACGGTTACAGGTAAAGTTTACGCACAAACACATGGTGCAAGACCTTATTTCCAGCGTCCTTTATCTATTGGTCTATCAATATCCCGAAGAGATGCAGCAAATGATAGAGGGACAGGAACTCTTGGGTGCTTTGTAAAAAAGCGTCATAAAGAAGAAATTTTTATTTTAAGTTGTAATCATGTTTTGGCAAATATAAATAATGCAAATATTGGTGATTCTATAATACAACCAGCAGTGGAAGATGAGGGTAAGCCTGAGACAGACTGCATTGCTGAACTATATGAATTCATTCCTTTAATAAAATATGATGATAATCAACATCAACTAAATTATAATTTAGTTGATGCAGCTATAGCTAAAGTGAACAATATTAATGAAATAGAAAATTTATGCCCTTTCTATCATAATAATTTATTTCAAAATTTTTATAGGCTCAGGAATGAAAGCAGCAACCCATTATTTGCAAAAATCGGGCGTTCAACTAATCTAACCATTGGAAAAATGAATGCCTTTGAGATGGATAATATAGAAGTAATATATAGAGATCATCATAATCATGATATTTTAAACATGAAATTCAACAATTTGATTGCAATAGAAGGATTTACCATACAAGGGTATCAAAATAATCCATTTAGTAAGACAGGAGACAGTGGCTCAATTATAATAGACCAAGAAGGCAATCCATGCGCTCTATTAGTTGCTGGTACAGGAAATGGTATTACCTATGCTAACCCAATTGAAACAGTTGTCCAAGAGTTAAATATAGAGTTCTTACAAAGGTAAAAACCTTACTCAAAAAATATAGTAAGGAATACAATCAAGGACGCAAAGCAAAGCTCGAATTATAATTCAATAGGAGAGTGGGAAATGTCCGAACAAGAAGAATTTAATATCCAGGAATTTCAAGACAAAGTTTTAAAAGCAGTTGATGTGATTTTATATTCAGAAAATCTCCCTCCTGACATTCCTGTGGCATTTGCAACAAATGGCGATGAAAAATCAAAACAAGAAATTGAAGAAGCATTAAAGAAAAAAGATGTCAAGAAAATAATTTGTCCTGTTTTAAAAAGTATTACAAATGAAGCTTCAAATATTGCTAACGCAATTACACCCGTCCTAGTTGGAGCCGTGTTAGCGGGAACTTTAGTAATTCCTCTAAATCCTATTTTCTTTGGTTGGCTGGCTGTGGTTATTGCCAAGGGAGGGATAGCAGCTATTTGTGCTGATTATGATAGTTAAGAGAATTAGTATTAACTAAGTTTTTATCTCATGTCTCTGTATTTCAAGAAATGCTAACCCAGCCTTCGGCAATAATCTATACTTTAAACCAAACCATCCTCAGTGAGGGAGGATGGTTTCGTAGTTGATAAGTAGGTAGACAAAATTAATTGCACAATGTCATTGCGGCGATCGCGCAACCCAACCTACGCTTTAACCAGCTAATTCCCGATAGCGTTGTTGAACTTCTTCAATTCCAAACAACGCTTCAAACTTTAGACCAACAGATTGGTAAAGTTCTGCGCCTCCTTGCTTGCGGTCTACCAGTCCAATTACTTGCTCAACAGTATATCCTGCATCTTTCAGCCGATTTACCGCTTTTAAAGCAGACTGACCAGTTGTCACCACATCTTCCAAAACGACGATTTTTGCACCTTCAGGCAAAGTCGGCCCTTCAATATAAGCTTTCGTTCCGTAACCTTTGGCTTCTTTGCGAATAATTAGTGCTGGTATGGGTCGGTTTTCATAAACAGAAACCACACTCACTGCTGTCACAATAGGATCAGCCCCTAGTGTTAAACCTGCCACAGCTTCAGTATCCGCAGGTAGTAAGGGAAATAGTAAACGTCCAACGGCTAAAGCGCCTTGGGGATGGAGTGTTACCTGGGTTTTATTAATGTAATAGGTGCTACGTAGTCCTGAAGCCAGCACAAAATCACCTTCTTGATAGGCGAGTTGGCAAAACAAGTCTAGTAGCTTGTGGCGCAAAGTAGCTAAGTCAGCAGTGGTGGCCCAAATATCAGCCGGAGTAAGGGTTTCAGTAGAATGCGTCATTACAAATGATAATCAGTTGTGCTACACCAAAGGTTGAACTCATCAGAGTTCTGCAATTAAGCATAAGTTAAGATTCGCTCAAAATTGAGGAGTTAAGGGAATGGGTATAAAATTTAAATCCTTTGGTGGTCTTGTGGTACTTTTAGCTACTGGTTTAATTTTTCCGGCTGTGGCTTCTGCTGAAGCAGATACACCTAATTATGAAACAGCTAATGAAGCTTTTGAGCGAGCTTATTTCCGTCACGATCGCAATTTTTATGAAAATAACACAGCCAAACGTCAGTTACACAATTTTCTCGGTAATGGTTCCGGTTTTCGCAATACTTTCCCAGAAAATGAAATAGCCCGTGATGCTGAGTTAATGAACACCCTCTATCGAGATGTTATGACTCAGCAAGCCGGTAATGACCCTTATCTACGCACACCAGATTTACCCAACCCTTATGATAGTTCCTTACTGTCATCTCCTCGCTTAAATAGTGACAAACTCAAAGTCGGTACAGAATTCCGCTTTTAGAGTGCTGAGTGCTGAGTGCTGAGTGCTGAGTGCTGAGTGCTGAGTAGTTAAAGGGGGTTATGGAGTTAAATTAACTTTGGCATACAACGGCTAGAGTCATCACTTAAAAGAACTTATTACTCAGCACTTTCAACTCAGCACTCAGCACTTAAAAAAATCCAGGGTGCAGGAGTTGAACCTGCCTTGGGCGAATTATGAGTTCGCTGCCTCAACCGCTCGGCCAACCCTGGTCGAATATCAATTTTATCTCAAGTTTGCCAATTGTCTACCTTTTTACCACAGTTTATCAGATTTTTATACTACATAATTTAATTATGAAATTATGCACACTATGATTGATGAAGTTCGTTTAAGGATTGAGGTACATAACTTCAATGCTCTTAATATAGACCAGCATTCTTCAGCAACAGCTTGTCAGCGATGAAAATAAATTCTACTGTAATACTGACTTTGGTTTTGTTAATCCTGATGTTGGGCGCAGGGTCTGTCAGCGCGTTTTTAGGTTTCAATTTGGGCAGTCTAGCTCTCAAAGGAGTATCAACTCCAGATGGTCGCCCGACAACCAAATTCGCCAGTGCTAAGACCAATAACTCCCAACAGCCAGGCGTAACTTTATTAAAAGAAGAAGAAATATTAAAAATTGTTAAATCTCGGATTGACGGTAAGGCGAAAGCTAACCAATCAGAAAAATTAGACGACGAAGACGAAGAAATCAATAAAAAACAGAAGCCTCAAGAAAAGCCACAGGAAGCAGTTGAAGAAAAACCCCAACCAGGATTTCCGGTGAGTGCGGAAAGTGAAGGTGTGACGTTTGCGGTGCAATCGGCGCGTTACTCTGGAGGCGATTTACTTCTAAAAGTGAAAATGCAGAACAAAGGTAAGGATTCTGTGCGCTTTTTGTATAGTTTCTTAGATGTGACCGACGACAAAGGCAGAACCTTGAGTGCTAGTACAGAAGGTTTACCCGCAGAATTACCCGCAAATGGGCCGACATTTTCCGGTACAGTGATTATTCCTACAGCTTTACTGGATGATGTGAACAAAGTCTCTTTGTCTTTGACAGATTATCCTGCACAAAAACTCAAGTTAGATGTCGCTGACATCCCTGTAGCAAGGTAAAGACGGGAAAGTAAAAAGTCAAAAGTAAAAAGGCAAAAGAATCTTTTTACTTTTACCTTTTACCTTTTTACTTTAAGAGAGTTTACACGAGTTTAGGCAGTGATTGGTTTTCCTGGTTTAACTTGGGCAGATGTAGGGTTGCGATTATTATCAGTACTACTACTGATTGCCATCAATGCCTTTTTTGTGACGGCAGAGTTTTCGATGGTGACAGTGCGGCGATCGCGGATTCATCAGTTAGTCAAGGCTGGTGACATACAAGCGATCGCAGTTGAAACATTACAACGCAGTATTGATAGGCTGCTATCAACAACACAGTTAGGCATTACCCTTTCGAGTTTGGCACTGGGGTGGATTGGTGAAAGTACAATTGTGGTGCTGGTAAACACATGGCTACAATCTTGGCCGTTACCAGCAACGACCACTAAGTTCATTTCCCATTCGCTATCAATTCCCCTGGCCTTTTTTTTGGTAGCTTATCTGCAAATTGTCTTGGGGGAATTATGCCCAAAATCACTAGCTCTACTCTATTCTGAACAATTAGCACGATTTTTAGGCCCTTCAGTTAAAGCGATCGTTCGTTTTTTCAGTCCCTTTATCTGGATTCTCAACCAATCAACTTTTTGTTTGTTACGCATTTTTGGCATTGAATACACAGGCCAAAGTTGGAGACCACCTGTAACATCGGAAGAATTACAGATGATCATTGCCACAGAACGAGAATCTACAGGTTTAGAACATTCTGAACGCCAACTGCTGAATAATGTCTTTGAATTTGGTGATGTTACCGCCCAAGATGTAATGATTCCTCGCAATGGCATTATTGCTTTACCCAAAGATGCAACCTTCCAGCATTTACTCCAGGAAATGACCACTACTGGTCACTCCCGCTACCCCATTATTGGCGAATCTTTAGATGACATTCGCGGGATTGTTTACTTTCGAGATTTAGCCCAACCCTTGGCAATAGAGAAACTCACTTTAACATCCCATCTCCAACCGTGGATGCGTCCCGCCCGATTTGTCCCAGAAAACACACCCTTGAGTGAACTCTTGCCCATGATGCAGCAAGAAAAACCAGCTATGGTCATTGTCGTCGATGAGTTTGGTGGGACTGTAGGGCTAGTGACCATTCAAGACGTGATTGGTGAAATTATTGGCAATACAGGGGAACGGGAAAACAACGAAGACTTGTTAATTGAAATTGTCGATCAAGACACATTTTTAGTACAAGCACAAATTAATCTCGAAGACCTCAACGAAGTCTTAAATCTCAGTTTGCCTCTAGCTAGGGAATATCAAACTTTAGGCGGTTTTGTGCTTTATCAATTACAGAAAATGCCGACTAAAGGTGAAATCTTTTTATACGAAAATCTTCAGTTCACCATAGTCTCAATTGTCGGGCCAAGGCTGCATCAGATTCAAGTGCAACGCTTGTTGTAGGGGGGAAGGGGGGAAGGGGGCAAGGGAGACAAGGAGGACAAGGGGGACAAGGGGGACAAGGGGGACAAGGGGGGCAAGGGAGACAAGGAGGACAAGGGGGACAAGGGGGACAAGGAAGTAAGATTTATACCTTACCTCTCAACCTTGTCTACCCCCTCACCCTTGTCCACCCCCTTTCCCACTCCCTACTCCCTACTCCCTACTCCCCACTCCCCACTCCCTCCACATAAGCCAGTGGATCTTGTAATCCCAGTTCTTCAAAAGCTGCTAGTCGCAAGCGGCAAGAATCACAGACTCCACAGGCAATATCACCACCGCTATAGCAAGACCAAGTTAAGTGCCAAGGAACGCCTAATTTGTTACCAAGTTGGATGATTTCGGTTTTTTTGAGATGAATCAAAGGGGCAACGATCGCAGTTGCATCACCTTCTCGTCCTTGTTTGGTTCCCAGGCGAAAAACTTCTTGCATTGCCTGGATGTAGTCAGGACGACAATCAGGATAGCCGGAATAATCCAAGGCATTCACACCAATGTACACACGTTCAGCTGCGATCGCTTCCGCATAGCCCAAGGCAAAACTTAAAAATATCGTGTTCCGTGCAGGTACGTAGGTTATAGGAATATTTTCTGACATCTCCTCCAAGGAACGGGCTTGGGGAACATCGATTTTTTCATCTGTCAGTGCTGAACCACCCCATTTGCGTAAGTCAAAATTCACCACCTGATGTTCTTCTACACCAGCAGTTTGCGCCACCAGCATCGCTGAGTTTAACTCTCGGCGATGTCGCTGCTGATAATCAAAAGAAATGGCGTAGCACTCACAACCATCTGCTTTGGCTTGATAAAGTACAGTAGAAGAGTCTAATCCCCCAGACAACAAAATTACGGCTTTCATCTTGGCTGCCAATTTTTAGATTTCTCATTGCCAAAACATCATAATTAAAAAAACTGTCAGCCAGCCTGACCACTC
Organism: Nostoc sp. FACHB-190; assembly: GCF_014696905.1. NCBI lineage: Bacteria > Bacillati > Cyanobacteriota > Cyanophyceae > Nostocales > Nostocaceae > Nostoc > Nostoc sp. FACHB-190. The sequence goes on along the minus strand of NZ_JACJQW010000005.1, from coordinate 104,317 downwards.
GATTTTTTTTCCATACTGTACCAGTTTATAAACTGGACTATTCTTGAAGTGTTATGGTAGCTATTTTTGTAATTTTACTGACAGGAAAATTATTTATTTACAACGTTATTAAGATGGTAAATTTCCTGGTATCCAATACTCTGACTAAGATTGAGAAACTTTCACTAAAAATTGATTTTGTGTTTAAAGTTAATAAAAAAACACATTAGCTATTGTGTTAAGAGCAAAAACCTGATTGATTTAGAACTGAACAGAAAAAAGACAGCCAGATTGCGGGAACTATCGCAAACTTTGAAATTCTTCATAAACAGAGCCTCTATGTTACCATCTGGATGGTTTTAGACGGATCATAACTGGCTGTTCAGTATAATTGCCAACGGCCGCAGCGTCTCTAAATTTGGTGGTTGAGGAGAGAACAATAGTGCAAAATAGCATGTCAGTGGCAGAATCAAATTCATACACACAGCGCAATCAGCCACGACCGATTCGCGTGGGTGTAGTCGGGGTGGGTAACATGGGACAACATCATACCCGCGTCTTGAGTTCAATGAAAGATGTTGAACTAGTCGGTGTGGCAGATATCAATGTTGAACGAGGCTTAGAAACCGCCAGCAAATACAAGGTGCGTTTTTTTGAAGATTATTGCGACTTGCTACCCCATGTGGAAGCAGTGTGCATCGCCGTACCGACTCGCCTGCATTATGCCGTGGGGATTAATTGCCTATTAGCGGGAATTCACGTTTTAATTGAAAAGCCGATCGCTGCTAGTATTTCGGAAGCAGAATCCCTCGTCAATGCAGCCGCAGAATCAGGGTGCATTTTACAAGTAGGTCATATTGAGCGATTCAATCCTGCATTTCAAGAACTCAGCAAAGTCCTGAAAACCGAAGAATTGCTGGCGCTGGAAGCTCACCGGATGAGTCCTTACTCCCATCGTGCCAATGATGTTTCAGTCGTGCTGGATTTAATGATCCACGACATTGACTTAATGCTAGAACTAGCCGCCTCTCCAGTTGTCAAACTGACAGCCAGTGGTACTCGTGCTTTAGATTCTGGTTATTTAGATTACGTCACAGCCACCTTGGGATTTGCCAATGGTATTGTTGCTACGCTGACAGCCAGTAAAGTCACGCACAAAAAGATTCGGCGTATTGTTGCTCATTGCAAAAACTCCTTTACGGAAGCAGATTTTCTCAAGAACGAAATTCTGGTTCATCGCCAAACAACCACCAATTTAACTGACAATCGTCAGTTACTTTACAAACAAGATGGTTTGATCGAAAAAGTCTCTACCACCAATATTCAGCCTTTGAGTGCAGAACTAGAACATTTTGTCAACTGTGTTCACGGTGGTAATCAACCTTCCGTTGGTGGTGAGCAGGCGCTAAAAGCTCTGAGACTAGCTAGTTTAATTGAGCAAATGGCTTTGGAAGATAGAGTGTTCAACCCATTAGACTGGCAGTCAGAATCGAGAGTTCAATCCTTAACTTCCACAATCTAATAGTTTTGTTCAATTGAATACATAAAATACTTAGGGGCGTAATTATTGCGCCCCTAAAATTTGGCTAATCATTACCCCAGAGATGACGGATTATCAGTAAAGTTTTAAGAAGATTAAGGCTAGATTAGGCAAACAAACTTGTGCCGCAGTTTTAGGAATATACTCAATGCTTGAATGGATTACTAATACGATCAATTCCTTGGGATACGTAGGAATTGCACTGTTAATGTTTGTAGAGAACCTGTTTCCCCCAATTCCTTCAGAATTGATTATGCCACTGGCAGGATTTACCGCTAGGGCAACACCAGACCGATTAAATATTCTGGGAGTATTTTTTGCTGGACTTGTAGGTTCTGTAGCTGGCGCACTTGTGTGGTACTATCCTGGTAAGTTTTTGGGCGAACAGCGCCTAAAACGATGGGCGGATCAGTACGGTAAGTGGTTAACCATATCCAGCAAAGATATTACCAAAGCAAAGCATTGGTTTGATTCTCAAGGTAGCAAAGCAGTGTTAATTGGTCGTCTTGTACCGGGAATCCGTACATTGATTTCCGTGCCAGCAGGCATTAGCGATATGCCTCTGCTACCATTTTTATTTTATACAACCTTGGGTAGTGCTGCCTGGGTAGGTTTGTTAACATACTCAGGGTATATTTTGGGTAGCCAGTATGAACTTGTGGACAAGTACCTTGCCCCAGTATCAAAAATTGTGCTTGGGACTTTGGTTTTGGCATTTGTGGTCTGGATACTCAAGCGTAGGCAGAAACGGACTAGACACTAAAATACACCACCCTGATTTAAAGTTTATTTAAAGTTGGGGGGTTACATCTGGTAAAAATTCGCCTACACTATGCCAAATAATGCTGAATTTGCGATCGCCTAAATCAGCATTAGGCGTATTTTTAGCTACACTTGACGAAACCTAGAATTTTTGGTATCTCGCATGTTTGTATGTAAGATGAGCAAGTTAAATTTTGACAGTTAAGAAAGGACTAGGAGCTTTCATGACAGACCAACCTTCCGCCGCTACCCCAATGAATGCTGCTGCTATCCCACTCAACCGGGTTTCAGCCGCTACCCCAATTAATACTGCTACTCCTGTTAAAACAAATGGCAGTTCTGGCAAGGCTATTCTCAGTGTGGACTTAGGCAGAACATCAACCAAGACTTCTGTCAGCCGCGAACCCGGTAATGTGGTTTTCATCCCCGCCAATGTCAAACAAATGTCAATGGAAGAAGTCCGGGGAGGTATTTTTGAAGCCCGTGCGACAGATCCTTTAATGGACTTGTGGCTGGAGTATCAAGGCAGTGGCTATGCAGTCGGTCAACTCGCCGCCGATTTTGGCGCAAACCTTGGAGTTGGTAAATCTAAGGTAGAAGACGCATTGGCTAAAGTTTTAGCTTGTGCTGGCTACTTCAAGCTAAAAGACGAAATTTCCATCGTCCTGGGTCTACCCTTCCTCTCTTTGGAGCAGTTTGAAAAAGAAAAAGCCCAGATCATCAGTCAGCTGACTGGCCCTCACGTGATGAATTTTAGAGGCGAAAGTGTCTCTCTCAACATCAATAAAGTTTGGGTAATGCCTGAAGGTTACGGTAGTCTTCTTTGGTGTGAAGCTCAACCCAAAAAAGGTGCAGGCAGCCCCGACTTTACCAAAGTATCAGCCGCTATTGTCGATATTGGACATCAAACCATCGATTTGTTGATGGTAGATAATTTCCGCTTCGCTCGTGGTGCTTCTAAGAGTGAAGATTTTGGGATGAGCAAATTCTATGAAATGGTAGCGAAAGAAATTGAAGGCGCAGACAGCCAATCTCTAGCACTCATTTCTGCGGTGAACAAACCTAGAGGAGAACGTTTCTATCGTCCCAAAGGCTCTAGCAAGCCTGCCAACCTGGATGATTTTCTCCCCAACTTGATTGAGATGTTTTCCCGTGATATTTGCAGCCGTGTCCTTGCTTGGCTACCTGAGCGTGTGACTGATGTGATTATCACAGGCGGCGGCGGCGAATTCTTCTGGGAAGATGTGCAACGTCTGTTAAAAGATGCTCAAATCAACGCCCATCTAGCTGCACCATCTCGCCAAGCTAACGCCTTGGGGCAGTATATTTATGGAGAGGCGCAATTATCCGCCGTTCGTGCTGCTAGGTCTTAAAGTCAATGTTCCAATGGTCAAAAAAAGTAGTTAAATCGGTGACGTTCAACCCAGAAGTTGCAGATGAAAGCTTGTTGTCGCTGGTAGAAAGCCATTTAGAGCCTCAACCAGACAAGACTTTTAGCGACCTCTGTAAAGAAGCCCTATGGCAATTTTTATGTGTCCCGGAAGCTGTTAAACCTGCTTCCAAACCAATAGCCGCAGAGTCGGTTGAACAGAAAATCGATGAACTGCAACGCCAAGTGGCTGACCTAGAGGAACGTTTTTTCGCTAAAGAATCGAATCGTTTGGAGGCGATGGAACGCCATATTGTGCAACTCACGCAACAGATGGCGCATCTCGCAATTTTGGTGACAGAGCGACCGCAGATTATTCACCATCAGCCTCCAACTTCACCAGCGCCAGCGCCTGTAGTGTCAACAGTCCCCGCAATGGAAATGGTTAACACTACCTACGCTGCTGCACCTTCTGAAGATGTTGACCCTGTGATTAGTCGTCTCAGTCAGTTTCTGGATGATTTTTAAGAGACGGTTTGGATTGTGAGTATTTTTATTTTTAAGGAATCCTTAGTAGTGCAGGCTATTAAGGATTATTAATTTTTATCATTCAAAAAACTTTGTGCGGCAGTCGCTACAACGGGAGAAAACCCCGTAACGCGCTGCCGCCTTTGCGTGAGATATTTAATAACTCTGCTACACCATTTCCGATGATGTTTGCACCACTGGCTGAGGCTGGGGTTGGAACATGAACAAGGAGTAAACTACATCTCGGCGGATGTTGACCATCATATCGAGGAATAGTTCATAACCTTCGCTCTTATATTCAATTAGCGGGTCTTTTTGACCGTAACCACGCAAACCTACAGACTCGCGTAAAGCATCCATTTGTTGCAGGTGTTCGCGCCACAAGGTATCAATACGCTGCAAGATGAAGAAGCGTTCGGCTTGACGCATCAGTCCTGGTTGCACTTGGTCAATTTGCGCTTCTTTCATGTCGTAGGCAATTCGCACCTGTTCGTGGAGGAATGCTTTAATCTCGCTGACAGACATATCCTCTAGTTGATTTGCCTGCATATCTGATAGCAAGTAGACGAATTCTTTGACTTTCTCAACCAGTTTTTCTAATTCCCATTCTTCTGAGGGCAAATCTGGGTTGATGTAGTAGTCAACGATGTCGTCCATCGTTTTTTCGGCGTATTTGATGACTTGTTCTTTTAAGTCTTGCCCTTCTAATACCCGACGGCGTTCGGCGTAGATGGCGCGACGTTGGTTGTTCATTACCTCGTCGTATTCAAATACTTGTTTACGGATGTCGTAGTAGTAGGTTTCGACTTTTTTCTGTGCGCCTTCTAAGCTGCGAGTCAGCATTCCCGACTCAATAGGCATATCTTCTTCGACTTGGAAGGCGTTCATTAAACCAGCAACGCGATCGCCACCAAAGATCCGCAATAAGTTATCTTCTAAACTGAGGAAAAATCTGGTGGAACCAGGGTCTCCTTGTCGTCCGGCGCGTCCCCGCAACTGGTTGTCAATGCGGCGTGACTCGTGGCGTTCTGTACCTATTACGTGCAGACCACCGATTTCGACGACGTTATTGTGTTCGCTGTCTGTGAACTGTTCGTACTCGTGCTTAATGCGGTTGTATGCTTCGCGTAACTTCTGAATTACTGGGTCTGTGGTGGGTGCTTTTTCGGCTGCCACTGCCACCTTATCTTCCGCTTCTAGTTCTGGTAAACTGCGATCGCCATATTCCCTGACTGCAACATCTACCGCTTCTTTCAGTAGTTTTTCGGTTTCTTTAGAAAGTTGGGTGGGGAAGATTTCTGGTGAAGCTTTCCAAGTTTTGACTTTTTTCCCTGGGGCAAAACCTTGGCCGCCACCATGTCCACCAGGTAAACTACCACTCGCCCTCTGTACACCAAAGACATCTTCGTCTTCTGGTTGGACAATGCGTGGCATAAAATATTCCCGCAATTTCAACCGCGCCATGTATTCGGAGTTACCACCGAGGATGATGTCTGTACCTCGACCCGCCATGTTGGTCGCAATGGTAACAGCACCTCTCCGTCCTGCCTGGGCGACAATTTCCGCTTCCCGTTCCACGTTTTCGGGGCGGGCGTTGAGTAATTCGTGGGGAATACCTGCTTGTTTGAGGAGTTGGCTGAGATATTCTGATTTTTCGACACTAGTGGTTCCTACGAGTACCGGGCGACCAAGTTCGTGCATTTCGGCACATTCTCTGGCGATCGCTGTCCATTTACCCGCCTCTGTCTTAAACACCAAATCCGACAAATCTTGCCGTTTTCTGATGCGGTTAGTCGGAATGATACTGACTTCTAGTTTGTAAATTTTTTCAAACTCAGCTTCTTCAGTCTTGGCTGTTCCGGTCATCCCGCCTAATTTGGGATACAGCAAGAACAAGTTTTGATAGGTAATTGTGGCTAGAGTTTGAGTTTCCGGCTGAATTTCTACGTGTTCTTTGGCTTCAATGGCTTGGTGTAGACCATCACTCCAGCGCCGTCCCGGTAATACCCGTCCGGTAAATTCGTCTACAATGACGACCTCACCATTACGAACGATGTAATTGACATCCTTTAAGAACAATTCTTTGGCTTTAATCGCGTTAAATACAAAGTGCGCCCAAGGATCTTCCGGGTCAAATAAATCTGTGACACCTAAAAGCTCTTCTGCTTCCGCAAAGCCTTCATCAGTCAGCAACACGTTACGAGCTTTTTCATCTACCTCGTAATGGTCATCTTTTCTCAGTGTCAGGGCGATTTCCGCCGCTTGTAAATATTTTTCTGTCGGTCTTTCTACCTGACCAGAAATAATCAATGGTGTGCGAGCTTCATCAATTAAAATTGAGTCTACTTCATCAATGACACAATAGTTAAACGGACGTTGCACCACATCAGCCATTGAAGTGGCCATGTTGTCGCGCAGGTAGTCAAAGCCGACTTCACTATTGGTAACGTAAGTAATATCACATTCGTAGTTCTTTTGGCGCTCGCTGGGGTTCATGGTCGCCTGAATGAGTCCCACACTCAAGCCGAGGAAGCGATGCACCTGTCCCATCCACTCCGCGTCCCGACGAGCTAGGTAGTCGTTGACAGTCACGACGTGGACACCCTTACCCGTGAGAGCATTTAAATAGCTAGGTAAGGTTGCTACCAGGGTTTTGCCTTCCCCAGTTTTCATTTCCGCAATTTGCCCAGAGTGCAGGATGATACCGCCCAACATCTGGACATCAAAGTGTCGCAACCCTAAGACTCGCCGTCCTGCTTCTCTAACCACGGCAAATGCTTCGGGCAAAATATCATCCAGAGTTTCGCCTTTCGCAAGACGCTGTTTGAATTCTCCGGTTTTACCTTTTAATTCCTCATCAGAGAGAGCTTTAATTTCTTCCTCTAAGAGATTAATTTCCGTGATGTAAGGTTGGTATTTTTTCAGTTTACGAGCGTTGGGATCGCCCAACAGGAGTTTTAACATGGCGGTTATGGAACTAAATCAAGGGGGATGGGAAATATAGCTTTGGTATTGATTATAAGAATTTAACCTAACCCAGCTTTTTTAGTAGGAGATGGGTAGGAAATGAAAATTCACTCAAAAACACAAAAACGTAGATGAAATAAATCTACTAAAAGATTTGCTTTTATTTTACGTTTGATATTGAAACTCTATTAATACTATCATTTCGCCCGAAACTGAAGCAGTGAACCCCGATCATGCTGGAGTAGCGATGCCCGACTGAAGTGTAAAGTTTAGGAATGATGTGGGGTGAGGGGCTAGAGGCTAGTTTTTTTACTCAACAATTCCTCATAAATACCCGAAGTAAAATTTCATACTTCATACTTCATACTTCATACTTCATACTTCATACTTCATACTTCACACTCGGCATTAAATATTGCGTCAATGTATGGGCATCTACACCTAGTTCTGTGCGTTCTTGGGCTGCTAAAATTCCGGCTTGGGAATGCCACCAAGCAGCAGTAGCGACGATATCTTCTACAGGAATTTGTTTTTTTGTTGCTTGTGCCAATAAACCACCCAGTAAGCCAGTTAACACGTCACCACTACCACCACGGGCTAAGGCTGGGGTACTTTCAGGATTAATCCAGACGTTACCTTGAGAATTGGCAATGGCAGTCCTCGCGCCTTTTAACAATACCACTGCGCCACTTTGGGCTGCGGCTTCTCTGACGGCTTTGATTCTGTCGTGTTTGGCATCTGATACGTTGGGAAATAACCTGTGAAATTCACCTGTGTGGGGAGTGAGGACGGTTGTCGCTTGTCGTGTTTGTAAAGTGGGGATGGTATCTAGCTGTGCCAGAATATTTAAACCATCGGCATCCAGAAGCAAGGTGCGATCGCTCTTAATAACTTGCTGCACAATGGGAGTAGCTTCACGGGTTAAACCAGGGCCACAGGCGATCGCACTAAAAGCATTTAAATTAGTATTCTCTGGTAATGTTAATTCTAAAATTGCCCCCGTCTCGGTTTCTGGGCAACCAATAATTAATGCTTCCGGTAAATGTGACACCAGAAGATATTTTAATGATTCAGGAACCGCTACAGAGAGCATTCCCACACCACTAGCCCGCGCCCCCAAAGCTGTTAAAATTGCCCCACCAGCATAACGCCGCGAACCACAAATTAATAATAAATGTCCTTCTTTATACTTGTGGGTTACTGCTGGACGTGGCAGAGGTAAAGTAGAAAGTGCTGTTTTTCTAGTAATTCGTCTAATTCTTGGTGTATCTCCCAATACCGCTTCTATATCTGCCAAGGAAATATCAAAATCAATTAACTCTGCTTTGCCGACATACTCTAAAGCATGATCCTGCAATAAACCCAACTTCCACAAACCCAAGCATAATGTGTAAGTAGCGCGAATTGCCGTCCCTAAAACTTCCCCAGTATCGGTATGCAACCCAGACGGGATATCAATACTAATAATTGGTTTTTGCCATTCATTGAATTGATTAATTGTAGATGCGATCGCATCAGTAAGCGGTCTTTCTAACCCAAATCCAAATAAACCATCAATTAAAAAATCACAATTCGGTAATTGTTCAATATTTTGATAACAAGAAATACCCAAACTTTGAGCATATTGTAAATGCTGTGCAGTTAATTCTTTTAACTTAGAAAAAGGCGAATATATCCAAACTTCATACCCACGAAAGTGTAATTCACGGGCTACAACCAAAGCATCCCCACCATTATGACCAGGGCCAACTAAAATACCTACACGGCATAAATTATCAGACAAAGGAAATAACTGCTGCACGCGCAGGGCAATCAGTCCAGCGACCTTTTCCATCAAAGCAGCTACAGGCATCCCTGCGGCAAAAATCCGTTCTTCAATGTCCCGCATCTGCACGGCCGTGACTACAACTTGTGCAGTATATTCTTGTCTGTTTTGCGCGTGGTTGATCTGAATAAGAGACGGGTTTGGCATTGTTATAAATTTCCAGATTTAGTTGCTGATAGGAGTTGAGTTAAAAGTTAGTGAAAGAGAATTCAGAAGTCAGGAGTCAGAAGCCAGAATTATTAATTCATCAATCTTCTGCTAAAAAATTGATTATTACTGATTAACAAACTCTGAGCAATTCTGACCCTTCGACAAGCGCAGGGAATCGCTTCTAGATTCTGAATTATTCAAAAAATCTCCAGATGTTTACTCTTTACTTTTAACTCAGAACTCGGCACTCAGCACTTACCTAGCGTAATAGACCCTCGCATCGCCAAATCCTAAATCCCGGACATATCTATTCCATCTATCTGCATCACCCCGTTCCACAAATGGCCCTACAGCTACATGAGGGCCAAAGGGTCTTTGTCTTTCTTGCACTAAGCTAGAATAGCCACTTTTACGGATGATTGTATTAGCAATTACAGGTAAATCTTGAGTTCTCCCAGGAATCACAACATAATACCGATTACTTCTCTTTTGAGAATTGCTGCTACTATTACTACTGCTAAAATTTTGTATTTCCTGCCCGTTAGAAAAGCTGACAATTCTTGCACCACGAATACCAGAAAATTCTAGTTGTCTCACCCGATCCTCAGCGTTAGATCGCCTGTTAAACACTCCTGACTGAATAATCGAACGTCCTTGATATGGACGGATGTAAGCCTCTGGTTCAATTTGCCGGACTCTTTGCAGTGTTTGGTAATTATCACTGTCAACATAGACAAAGTAACGTTCAAAGTTTTGGCTATATTGATTTGGCTGACTCGGTTGAATTAATACAGGATTTTGTTGAGACTGATTATCTGTAGATGGGTAGGGAAAAGGAGTAGAATCATATTGCTCAATTTGCCCTGGTTGTATTTGGGGCAAAGTTTGTTGATTATCTGGGGTAACGGAAGTATCTGGCGGTGGTGGTAAAGTTTCAATGACTGTTTGTTGTGACAACAAAAGATGATGATTGTTGATTTGTGCTTGGGCTGGATAAATCTGGGAAATCATCGCCAAGGAACTTCCCAAAAATAAAGGCATTATCGACAATGTACTAAACTGACCTGATAACTTTATGGACATAGTAGTAACAAAATTTTTCAAACCATATAGTCTAAGCATAAAATCCACAGGCACAGGTGGCAATGGATACATTATAGGAAACAGGTGACAGGTGACAGGAAACAGATTTGATGATGAGTCTTTTTCCTTTAGAAAATAGTAAGGTTGGGTTACGCTATCGCTATCGCTACACCCAACCTTACATCTGATGAGGATGAGATCGTGCTAGTTGATATTGGCACTCATGATGAGGTTTATTGAAAAAAGATAAAATGATGAGCTTGATTTTTAAGACAGTCGCTACTTCTGGAAAGATAATCTTTTGACTTTTGATTTTTGACTTCCCGTTAGGGCGTGATACACTTTACAAGTCTCTGCGCGAGAGAAGAGAAAGCGACCACCCAAAGCCACCTACAACTGACTATTGTGAGCTAAGAAGGCATCAAACATAGACGCTATAGGCAGTGACTACATCCAGATTGCCGTAAATTCCCGTAAAAAGCAACATAGTTAGACTTGTAATGCCAATAAGGTGCGTTACGCTTTGCTTCAACGCACCCTACAATTTTCTAAAATTCTCTGAATTTTTATTCAATAAGGCATAAAGGTATCTAACCTGCCAAATACTGCCATATCTTCTGCATCTAATTCTACAGGTGTGCCACTGCGAATTAATTCAGCAAAGTCTTCATTTGGAACCATAATTGTTAAGGTATACAGGCGGCTAGAGCCTGTATTTTTAATTAAGTGTGTGCCTGTGGGCGGTACTAATAAACTATCTCCGGCTTTAATAGCGACTTTTTTACCATCACAAATAGCTACTCCTTCACCTTTGAGAATAAAAAACATTTCTACTGCCCATTGATGGCGATTTGGCGGTGTTTGTCCACCCACATCAAATATTTCTACACAACAAGTTAAAGAAGTATTGGCGTTGGTGGAATCAAAGATAATTGCTAATCGATTACTATCATGAGGGCTGATGCGGTATGCTTGATAATCTTTGGGAGATTTAATAACAGGAATTACGCAACGAGTAGAGTGCATCTTAATCATCCTCTCCTGTTAATTTGGGGTGGCTTAAAGCGGTGAAAATTGCTTGGGAATCGGTGACGAAACCAAAGCACTGTTTAACGTTGTATAAGGTTGCTAACCAACAATAATCGGGTGAAGTTGTCGCGGTACAATCTTTAACTAAAATGCAGTCATATCCTAAAAAATTAGCGTCACAGAGTGTAGTTAATACACATTGATCAGCATTCACACCAGCAAAAAATATTGTAGTAATTCCCAAATTCCGCAGAATACTATCTAAGGGTGTGTCCCAAAAGCCACTCATACGGTATTTGTCGATGCGGATATCTTCGGGTAACTGTGGTAGTTCATCAACTACGGCTGCTGCCCAACTACCTGCCATTAATACCCTAGCACCGTTTTTGGGTAAGCAGTCGCCTAAGCCCACACCATCACCGCTAGGGTTATAGACGTGACGGGAAGCCGCACTGATATTGAGTAAGTCGGGACGATTACCCCAATTTACCCAAATTACCGGCACGTTAACATGACGCAGTTTGGGCAGTAAATTATTTAACGGTTCAATGGGTTGACGTGCGGGAGTCACATCCACGCCAATATGCGCTAACCAGCCATCGGGATGACAAAAGTCGTTTTGCATGTCAATAACAAGAATGGCGGCTTTTGCCAAGTCAAGGCGCAGGGTTTTAGTTTCGGTTGTTAAGATAACGGGTTGTGGGTTTTTGGGAGAACGGGTAATATCTGCGATCGCATGATCTACCATCCAAGCATTTGGCGCAACTCCCAAAGTCCGCAGAGGCTGATTCATAAATTTGCAACACCCAACACCTATTTCTATTTTGTAACTTGAAAACAGGTAGAGCGTTCAATTACTTAATCAAGGTTTAAATCGTGAACTTTACTATTAAAAATGTCTTAATTTCTACTGATGATGGGTACTCCACCACAGATGTGCAGGTTGTAGATGGTAAAATTGCAGCGATCGCACCTCATCTTGATGTTGTGGGGACGGCAGTTAACGGCGAACATAAGCTACTACTACCCGGTTTTGTTAACGCCCACACCCATTCTTCGGAAAAGTGGCAACGGGGAATTATTCCGCCTTTGCCTTTAGAATTATGGTTGGCGCAGTTGTATGATTTTCCCCCCCTCGACACAGAAAAAGTCTATCTCAGCGCCTTGGGAACGGCGGTAGAAACTTTACTATCTGGGGGTACGAGTGTTGTAGATCATTTGGTATTGATTCCTGGGGAAGAGTTAGAAACCATCACGGCGGCGGTTCGCGCTTACCGAGAAATTGGGATTCGGGCTTTTATTGCACCGTTAATTCAAGATGAATCTTTAACCGCCGGTATTCCTTCTGGGGAAAATGAACGTAACCACGAGCCTTATTTTCGTTCGACTGCGGAAACTTTAGCACTTGTGGAGGAAGCCGTTAGACAATTTCATCGCCCGGATGAAGGGGTGAGTATTTTAGTTGCGCCTACGGGGATTCAGTTGTGTAGTGATGCTTTATTTACTGGTTGTATTGAGTTGAGCGATCGCTATAATTTATGTCGTCACTCCCATTTGTTGGAAACCAAAGCCCAAGAAAAACTCGCCCAGGAAAAATACGGTTGTAGTGCTGTTGAACATCTTAAACGCCTGGGTTATTTAGGCGATCGGACTTCTCTCGCCCATTGTGTGTGGTTAAATGAATTGGATATTGAAATTCTCGCCGAAACTCAATCTACAGTTGTGCATAATCCCTTAAGTAATTTGCGTTTAGGCAGTGGAATTGCGCCAATTTTAAAATATCGCCAAGCTCAAGTAAATGTCACATTTGGTTGTGATGGTGCTTCGAGTAATGATTCCCAAGATTTATTAGAAGCGATTAAAATTGGTTCAATTCTGCACAACACCACAGAACGAGATTATCAATATTGGATTACACCCCGACAAGCAACAGAAATGGCAGCTTTGGGTGGTGCTAAAGGTTTGAATATGTCAGATAAAATTGGTTCTTTAAATGTTGGTAAACAAGCTGATTTAGTCCTTTATGATTTGACCAGTTTATCATTATTACCTCGGACTGATCCCATCGGTCTATTAGTTTTAGGTAGACCGACAAACGCTGTTGATAGTGTGTGGGTAAATGGCAAACAAATAGTAGATAATCATCAAGTAACTAAGATTAATGTTGATGAGTTGCGACAAGAATTATTCCAACGCAGTCAGTGGGATATTCAGCGTTATTCGCCAACTGTCGTGGAGATTGAAGCTCATTATCGTACTGTCATGGGTTTGTAAATTACAAAAAAATACGGTTACATCTTATCAACTTACATCTGCTACTTTATTGCGATTAAGCGAGACTTACGTAAGTGTCATAATTGGTGGTTGGTGCGTGACGCTATAAATCTGATGACTCCGTTCAAATCTTCTCGTCGCGTCACACACCCTACAGAAAAAATATGCGAGTTGCGTAAATCCTATTAAGGTAAGGTGGGCAATGCTAAAAATTTGCTGACTTATTAATTTATAATTTTTGGGAATTGCACAACCTACGTTGATATGTAGCCTCTCATGGAATTGGTATAAAAAATACGTTGCAATTTCCTTATACCGTGTTTCTGTCTTATTAAATTAAAAGTAGTCACTGATGAATCAAGAAAATAATCAAAACCAAACAAAGCAGAAACCACAGGACGATCAGAATAAAGCTCGCAGAAATTGGTGGATTGAAATTGTCTCGCTATTAGCATTAGGATATCTGATATTTAGCTTAATTAGTCCCATCTTTTTTAAAGAAGGACAACAGCCCAGAAAAATAGAAATTCCTGATATTTTAGTTATTGCTATTATTTTATTTTTCAACTCTAATTTGCTCAATAGATTAGAGGATTTTGGTATTTCTAAAGAAGGTGGGATTACAGCTAAGTTTAGGGAACTAAAGCAAGAAGTCAATAAACAGAAAAAAGAAATCGATGAACTGCAAGCACAACAACTAGAACAGTTAGAAAAGCAACAAAAAAACTTAGAAGAAATGCAAGCGTTTATGTATAATTTTTTATTAGGAGATAAAGATTATGAAAAGATTGCTCAACTTGATCAGCATTTACAAGCAAATACTAACTATAACTTTTATGTGTCAGAAAAGGTCGCTGATGAATTAAGACGTTTGCGAGATTTGAAATTAATTCAGACTAATTCTGGTTATATTAGCGATTTGGTGAAAGCAAGCGATTATGGTAGACAACCAATCGATTTGACTAAATATCTTTGTGTTACAGATTTAGGTAAAAAGTTTTTAACAACTCGTGATACTTTACATTCTAGCAATCAACAAGAAACAACTAATTCTGAGGAAACACCAAAAGTTGAGTAGGTAATGGTGTCTATTATCTATTTTTTCTCATCTGTATGCTACATCGGGAAGCAGGATAGGATAATGATAGGAAGATAAAATGGATATATCCATTATCAATATTTCAAACAAAAACACGAAATTATTATTGTGAGGCTTGTTATGCTAACTTCAACTGATTTTAGAGGCTTATTTAATGAGCGATTTTTCCGTAACTTCTTGCCAATACCTGCAATTAGTTACTTCAATTTGGAAATAGGTACACCAGATTTTCAATTACCGGATATTACTAACGGTAATTTAGTAAAATTATCAGATTATCGTGGTAAGCAACCAGTATTACTGGCGTTTACTCGTATCTTTACCGAAAAGCAATACTGCCCGTTTTGTTATCCCCATATTAAAGCTTTGAATGAAAACTATGAGGAATTTACAAAACGTGGTATTGAAGTATTAATGATTACAAGTACTGATGAAAAGCAGAGTCAAATAGTTGTCCAAGATTTGGGCTTAAAAATGCCTTTGTTAAGTGATCCCAGTTGCCAAGTATTTCGGAGATATCGAGTTGGGCAAGCTTTGGGAGCGCCTTTACCAGCGCAGTTTGTGTTAGATAAAGATGGCAAATTACTTTATCGCCATTTGTTTTCTTTTTTAGATCATAATGCGAGTGTGGAGACATTGTTAGAACAGTTTAATGCCGCCAAACTTGATTAATAATTTTGCCATCGGCTGCTATTAGTTGAATTTGTAAAGGCATTTGTCCGGCGGCGTGAGTTGAACAACTTAAACAGGGGTCAAAGGCACGAATCCCGGCTTCGACACGGTTGAGCATTCCTTCAGGAATATCATTACCTTGAATGAAATGTCGGGCAATTTGAGCAACTGTACGATTCATTGCTAGGTTATTTTGTCCTGTGGCAATGATTAAGTTGACTTTTTGCAGTAACCCATTTTCATCAACGCGATAATGATGAAATAATGTGCCGCGTGGTGCTTCGCTGACACCAACTCCTTCTAGTTGGTTAATGCCTGCTTCGGCACGCAGTCGTGTTGATAAAATGTCTGGGTCGTTAAGTAAAATTTCAATGTGTTCGATACAAGCGATAATTTCGATTAAGCGGGCATAGTGATAAAAGAAAGATGATTTGACTGTACCTTGACCGCGATCGCGGAATTCTTGTAATTCTTGATCAGCTAAAGGTGTGCCAATTCGATTACAAATATTCAACCTTGCCAGTGGCCCTACCCGATACATCCCACTATCTATCCGACAATGGTCATTTTGGTTAGGATAACCCAAGGGTCGATAGTAGGGAGATTTTAAGTAAGAGTCTGGTTGAACTGCTTCCCCAATAAATTCTTGATAGCGCGTGGGATCAAGTTTGTCGGCAAGGATGTTACCTGCACTATCCACAAAGCGGAGATGTCCATCGTAAGTTTCCCACAAACCATTGGGAGTGACTAACCCCATGAATAAACTAGGGAAATTACCAAAGGTTTGGGCTTCGGCGGCATAATCGTCGAGCAAGTTTTTAAATCTCGCCAACGCATTTAAAATCGTGGTGAGGGCTTCAGGAATGCGGTTTTGGATATGGCTGCGATTTTCTTGTGTGAGTGGTTCGCGCACACCACCAGGAACCGCCCAAGCTGGGTGAATCTTTTGTCCTCCCAGTAACTCAATAATTTCTTGACCAAACTGACGTAAACGAATTCCACCACGGGCAAATTCTGGTTCTGCTGCAATTAAACCAAAGACATTGCGGGTTTGGGGATTACTATCCATTCCCAATAAAAAATCAGGGGCGCTGAGATGAAAGAAGCTCAGTGCATGGGATTGGAGAATTTGCCCTAAATTCATCAACTTTCTGAGTTTAGCAGCTGTGGGTGGGATAGTAACAGCTAAAATGCGATCGCCTGCTTTAGCCGAAGCTAACAAGTGACTCACCGGACAAATACCACAAACCCTAGCGGTAATTGCCGGCATTTCCCACAACGGCCGACCTTCGCAAAACTTCTCAAACCCGCGAAATTCTGTGACATGAAAGTGAGCATCACTCACTTGACCAGTATCATCCAAAAAAATACTAATCTTGGCATGTCCTTCAATGCGGGTAACGGGATCGATAACGATTTTTTTAGTCATTGCTGGTTAAGAGTGCTGAGTGGGGAGTGTGGGGAGTGTGGGGAGACAAGGTAGAGGGGGAAGACAAGGTAGAAAGATGCTTGTGTGTCGCCCGTGTCTCCCTTGTCCTCCTTGTCTCCCTTGTCGCCCGTGTCTCCCGTGTCGCCCGTGTCTTCCTTGTCCCCTCACTTCACACTTCATACTTCACACTTTCCGAGTAATCTTCAAAAGCTGTGCTGTCGATTTTGACGGCTGTTTGATGTGCGATTTCTGATTGCATTTCATCTACTGCATCCCAAGCTGCGGCGCATTCTTCTGAGTGGATACCTTTTTCTATGCAGATGGCGCGAGCTTTTTTAATCTCTTCTTGTAGTTGTTGTTCTAAAAGAATCGACCGGGGTTGTTCCAGAAAGTCACTTAAAGCCAAAATATCAGTCAGCGAAATGATCCCTACCAGTTCACCTTGGATAACAGGCGCTCTGTGTAAACGATGTTGAGCAAACAACCGCGCGACATATTCTAAACCCAAGTCGGGATTAATTGCGATGCAGGGCTTGGTCATAACCTCGTATACCCGTGTTTTATGAGGGTCTTTACCATAAGCAATAACTTTATAGACAATATCGCTCTCGCTAATAATGCCGTAAGCATCTTGTTCGTGGCGACGGTCGACAATTAACGCCCGCCAATCTCTAGCCCGCATTAACTGTACTGCTTCTGCAACTGTGGCAGAGCTGCGAATGGTGGCTACATCTTTTGTCATAATGTCTGCGGCTTTTAGCATAATTAATCTCCTATAGAGTGGGGAATAAGGGGACAAGGAGGACAAGGGAGACAAGGTGGACAAGGGGGATGAGGGGGAATTTTAACCAAATTTGATTAATTCGCGTCCTGCGAGTTGTGGTTTTTCACCTTTTAAAAGCGGTTCTAATGCGGCGCGAATGCGTGTTGCTGAGGGTGGACAACCGGGTAAATAAATATCAACGGGGACTACGTAATGTACAGGTGTGACTTGATCTAATAGCGGGGGTACTATGCCGGGTTCTTGGGGTATTTGGGGGTGAAGATCCACTAGTTCGACGTAACATCGCTGGAGTACTGGTTCGGCGCTACCTAATGGATTACGTAAGGCGGTAACATTGCCAGTCACAGCACAATCACCAAAGGAAATTAAGAGTTTAGAACGTTCTCGAACGGTGCGGATTGTGGTTAAGTGTTCTTCATTAGCGATCGCACCTTCCACCAAAACTACATCTACATCCTGGGGATATTCTTTAATATCAGCGAATGGGCTGTAAACAATATCCACCAGTCCGGCTAAATCTATCAGCCATTCATCTAAATCTAGAAAGGACATGTGACAGCCAGAACAGCCGCCTAACCATACTGTTGCTAGTCGTAAGCGAGTCATAGTTGATTTTGGGGAGTGGGGAGTGGGGAGTGGGGAGTGGGGAGTGGGGAGTGGGGAGTTGAGGGAGACAAGGGTGAGGGGGGAGACAAGGGTGAGGGGGGAGACAAGGGCGAGGGGGGAGACAAGGGCGAGGGGGAGACAAGGGCAAGGGGGAGACAAGGGCAAGGGGGGAGACAAGGGCGAGGGGGGAGGTTTGGAAGGATGGTGAAGAAATCTTTCCCCCCTCTCTTCCCACACTCCCCACACTTCCCACACTCCCCACTCCCCCCACACTTCCCACACTCCCCACACCTCCCAAACTCCCACACTCCCTACTCATCCCTCATAACTTCCTGCCATTCCAGGACGACAGGGTAAGGGACTGAAATATTGATCGACTTCTGTCCAGGTAAAGGAATGGCGAGTTGTAGGGGTTCGTTGGGTAATTGGGGCAAGATATTTTGGAAGTCGTACTGGCCGATAGTTGGGGCTGGAGCTTCATCGAGGAACACGTCAGAGGCTGTGAACACTTTGCCGGAAGCGGTGGTGATTTTAAGGGGTTGGGGATGAATTAATTCGGCGGAGTTGGGAAAACCCACAAGCCGCAGATTTACACTGGTATTTTGACCAGGATAAATCTGCTTAAATAGAACCACTTGCCAGACGTGTCCTGATTGATCATCTAATTTTGTTTGTGAGCGATAAAGTATTTCGCCAGGGGCGGCTTCTAAATGTGTAACAGATGCGATCGCCGTTGGTGATGTGGGACTTGCTAAAGCCAGGAATATAGATATTGTCAAAATACTGACTACTAGCAACCACCAAAATATGTTTCGGATGCGACGGAGTTTCATATATATCTCCTGGCTTCGACTCAAAATCAACGGCTAAAAATTCCATTGCTGTTTTTCTCTTGCGGTAACTAAGAAATCAAGTTTGTCCCGATGATGTTTCATTTCCCCAACACTGGAACCTTGGTAGAAAATCGCACCTGTGGGGCAAGCGTTGACACATTTACCACAAGAGGTACAAGTTTGAGATGTTCCCCAGGGCTGACTCAAGTCAGTAATGACGTGGGAGTTTGTACCCCTGCCTGCCATATCCCAAGTGTGAGCGCCTTCGATTTCGTCACAAACACGGACACAGCGAGTACACAACACACATCGGTTATGGTCAATACCGAAGCGATCGTGGGAAACATCTACTTTGCGATTGGGGAAGTGATAATCTAAACGTACATGATCCATACCCATTTCAATCGCTAAGTCTTGTAATTCGCAATTACCGTTTGCTACGCACACAGAACAAATGTGATTGCCTTCCGCAAACAGCATTTCAACAATTGTGCGACGGTATTTTTGCAGGCGATCGCTATTGGTGTAAACCTCCATTCCTTCGTTAACTTTTGTCACGCAAGCAGGTTGTAATTTACTACTGCCGGCAATCTCAACTAAACACAGCCGACAAGCACCGACATCTCCCACACCTTCTACATGGCACAGTGTGGGAATATGAATTCCGGCTGCTTGCGCTGCATCTAGCAACGTTTCTTCTTCGCTGGCGCTGACCAGTTGACCATTAATTGTTAAGGTTTTTACGGTCATAATTAGGTGAGAGGTTACAGGTTATAGGTTACAGGTGAGGGACTAGGGATTAGGGGTTAGAGGTTGAGGGTTAGGGTTTAAAAATTCAGGTTTAACATTTAGGAAACTAACGCCGTGTGCAACTTTCTCTAAAACCTAACCCCCAACCCCTTCCCTCGTAGGGAAGGGGAGCAAGATTCAAAGCCTCTCTCCGCTCCGGGGAGCCAGCGCGTTGCGGAGGTTCCCTCCGTTGTAGCGACTGGCGTGAGAGGTTTGGAGAGGGGTGTCAAGAATAAGTCGCACATCGCGCAAACTAGTAATATTTGTCACTAATCTCTAACCCTCACACCCTTACACCTCTAAACCCTTACACCATTACTTCCTCCTCCTTAATCAACTCCAAGTACTCTTCAATCAACTCAACGTATTCCTCGCGGAAGTAACGTAATGTACTCAAGACGGGGTTGGGTGCAGATTGTCCTAAACCGCACAGGCTGGTGTGTTTGACCATATCGCACAGTTCTTCGAGGAGCGTCATATCAGCTTGAGTTGCTTTGCCTTGCATGAGTTTGGTTAATAATTTGTGCATCTGCACAGTGCCGACGCGGCAAGGAATACACTTACCGCAGGATTCATCCATGCAAAATTCCATGAAGAAGCGGGCAACGTCTACCATGTTGGTACTATCGTCCATGACAATCATGCCGCCGGAACCCATCATTGAGCCGAGGTTTGTCAGGGATTCATAATCTACAGGTGTATCAAAGGCGGAAGCAGGGATACATCCCCCAGAAGGGCCACCTGTTTGTACTGCTTTAGCTGTACCATCATCGGGAATACCGCCTCCCATTTCTTCGACAATTTGTCGTAAGGAGGTTCCCATTGGGACTTCGATTAAGCCTGTGTTGCGGATTTTGCCTGCGAGGGCGAAAACTTTTGTCCCTTTGCTTTTTTCCGTCCCAATATTCGCAAACCAGTCAGCACCGTTACGAATAATTGGTGCGATGTTAGCGAAGGTTTCGACGTTGTTAATTAAGGTGGGATGACCCCACAAACCCGATTCAGCCGGATAGGGTGGGCGGGGATGAGGTAGGCCACGTTTACCTTCAATACTCTCCATTAAGGCAGTTTCTTCACCGCAGACATAAGCCCCAGCACCAATGCGGATATCGATTTTGAAGTCAAAGGGAGATTCAAAAATTTGGCTACCCAATAAACCAAGGCGTTGGGCTTGATGGATGGCAGTTTGCAGCCGATGAATTGCCACGGGATATTCTGCCCGGACATAAATATAACCTTGATTTGCTCCAACTGCATAAGCCGCGATCGCCATTCCTTCTAAAACGCGATGGGGATCACTCTCTAGGACACTCCGATCCATAAATGCACCGGGATCACCTTCATCGGCGTTACAGATGACAAATTTGCGGCCGCTTTTGGCTTTAGCAACAGTCGCCCATTTAATTCCTGTGGGATAACCTGCGCCTCCCCGTCCGCGCAAACCACTGCGGCTAATTGTCTCGACTACTTCACCTGGTGTCATTTCGCGCAACACATGGTAAAGAGCTTGATAACCTTTAGCGGCAATATAAGCTTGAATTTTTTCGGGGTCAATTTTGCCGCTATTTTCTAAAACGATGGGTTTTTGATAACTAAAGAATGGCTGGGATAAATCTATTTCGGAAATATGGGTTTTGCCGCCATCCAAGGCTTCAATAATTGCAAATGCGTCTTGAGTGGTGACTTGTTCGTAAAGTTTACTGCCTGCTGGGGTGTCAACTTGAACTAGTGGCCCTTGGCAACATAAACGCATACAGCCCACACCAGAAACTTGTACATCTTTTTCTAAACCTTCGGCTTTGATTCCTGCTTCCAGTTCATGTTTAACACTGGCGGCGTTACCAGATAAACAGCCAGCAGCCGTACAGCAACGAATTTGTACTGGTTTAGCTTGAGAGCGTTCTTGTTTGGCAATTGCTAATAATTCATTGAGTTCCATTTTCCAGCCATCCTTGGATGCGATCGCAAACTGATTCTGGGGTTTGATTGCCTAAGACTGTGCCATCAAACACCACAGCCGGCGCAATTCCGCAAGCCCCTAAACATCTTGCTGTCAGTAGTGATAATTGACCGTTGGTTGTAGTTTCACCAGCCCGAATATGAGCCATTTTTTCTACACTTGCCAAAATTGCTTGAGCGCCTTTGACGTAACAAGCTGTTCCTGTACACAGCACACAACTATGAACTCCTTGGGGCGCTAAAGAAAATAAATGGTAAAAAGTCGCTACACCATAAACTCGGCTGGGAGGCAGTTTGAGTTTATGAGCAATATAAAGTAATAAGTCGCTTTCTAAGTAACCGTATAGTTCTTGGGCTTTGTGGAGAATTTCGATTAAGGCATCTTGTTGATACTGGTGACGCTTCATAGTTGCGTCTAGCATCTTCAGGCGTTTATCACCACTAGGATGGGGTAAAACTACGGTTGATGCGGTTGTCATTGTTACTGCTAGAGATTCGTGAGTTATAGGAGGGGCGGGGAGTGTGGGGAGTGTGGGGAGAGAGGGGAGTGTGGGGGGAAAGATTTCTTCACCATCCTCCCACTCCTCCCACCCTTCCCCCTCTCCCTTGTCTCCCTTGTCCCTAAGTCAAGCCTGACTAATCACCGTCACGGCTGGTTTGTCAGCCTCTTTCTTGACAGGGGGGTGATTGACGATAAAGACTGAACATTGGGCGTGATGCAGTACGTAGTTACTTACACTACCCAAGAAAAATTCTGTTATTCCCGAACGTCCCCGATGTCCCATGACAATTAAGTCTGCATTCCATTGAGCAGCCAGTTTACAAATAGTATTGCCAGGGTTGCCTAAAATTTGGCTAAATTCTGCTGTCACATTGGCTGTGTTGGCTTGAGCCGAGAAAGATTGCAACATCCCTACGCCTTCATCTTTGAATTTATCCCATTGTTTTTGGTATAAATCTAAACTTTGGGCGCTCAAACCTGGATAGTAGTCCACATTAGATAACATGGGAATATAAGGGCTACCTTCTTCCTCTGGGGAGAGAACATGCAGCAGCAATAATTGGGCGGATATAGCTTTGGCTAAGGTCAATGCTTGCTCAAAAACCTCTGTTCCCATTTCCGAACGATCCAATGCAACCAAAATCTTTTTCAGCATATAGACCTCTGGCTGTGATTGCGAATAACTTGAAAGTTTTTGGTGTGTAAATGCAGAATCACCATAATTGAGAAGTCTGCATCTGTTTTTGGCAAAAAATTGCAAAAATAATTTATTTAATAGCTGTAATCATCGAGCAACCCTGTATGTGACATCTATCTTTAATTTATAAAGAAAGAATTTGAGGAACTTGTGAGGATGATTCCCCATGAGATGACTGAGTTTAGATGTTGCGATCGCGCGGACTCAGCACTCAAGATGTTTGTGGGAGGGGATTTTCAGCTTTTAAGTACTATGCAAATTTGGCAAGGTTGAGACTACTATCTTAATAGTTATTTCAGAATTTCAATGTGCCAAGAAAAGCTTGAAGAGACGTTGTAAATTTTAGAGCTTAATGCTCTCGACAACTATTTCTAAAGATTGATAAATGTTGACAATTGTGAATTAAACTTAACATTAGAGCATGAATAATTTACTATGCTTTAAAGCGCAAATTGCCAATTTAAATTTTAAATTTTAGTACTTACACAAAAGTATGAAAAAACGTAGACGCGCAAGCGGCTTCCGGCAGGGTAGGAGACGAAGTTATAAGAGTATGAGAGAGTTTTTGCATTAAGTCATAAATTTTTTATAGCAATCCTAAATTAGTCGTGAAAAACATATATATGGAAACGAACCGCAAAGGGCGCAAAGGACGCAAAGGTAAGAAAGAAGAAAAAGATATAGAAAATTTACAAATGATTTAGGACTGCTGTACTCATCATCTATTAATACTAACATTTAGGAAATCTTAAGATATGAAAATATTAGTTGTCGAGGATGACGAGTTAAATGCCTATGCACTAACGGCTGTTCTGACTAACCAGAACTATGCAGTGGAAGTAGCAAATGATGGTGAATCTGCCTGGGATTTAATTCAAACTTATAATTATGATTTAATTTTATTAGATGTAATTTTGCCGAAACTAGATGGAATTAGTTTGTGTCGGCAAATTCGCGCCAATAATTTGCAAATGCCTATCCTACTGTTGACGGGATGTGATAGTAGTCATGAAAAAGCAATTGGCTTGGATGCAGGGGCGGATGATTATGTCGTGAAACCATTTGCTGAGGAAGAATTAGTCGCCCGTGTGCGGGCTTTATTGCGGCGTGGGAGTGCATCATCACAACCTGTTTTAGAATGGGGAAATTTGCGTCTTGACCCTAGTAGTTGTGAAGTGAGTTATAGTAATGATTTACTATCATTAACTCCTAAAGAATATGCACTTTTAGAATTATTTTTACGTAATAGTCGCCGCGTGTTTAGTTGCGGGATGATTTTAGAACATTTGTGGTCTTACGAAGATACACCAGGGGAAGAAGCTGTGCGGACTCATATTAAAGGGTTACGCCAGAGATTAAAAGCTGTGGGTGCGCCTGGTGATTTAATTGAAACTGTGTATGGAATTGGCTATCGGCTCAAACCCCAGGAAGAAGAGAAAACCGCTACAAAATCAGCCAAGTCTAAAAACCAGAAACCCAAAGCAGAATTATCATCACAACAACAAACACTCCAAGCCATAGCCGGAGTTTGGCAAAGATTTCAAGGGCGAGTCGATGAGCAAATCAAAGTTATCGAACAAGCGGTTTTTACTGAGTCAGGTTTAAATAGTGAATTGCTCAACCAAGCAACGAAAGAAGCCCATACTTTAGCCGGTTCGTTAGGAACATTTGGTTTTCCGACTGGTTCAAAACTGGCGCGTCAAATTGAACAGTTACTTAAGTCTGGTCAGAAGTTAACGCCGGAAGAAATGACTCAGCTGCAAACTTGGGTGAAATCCTTGCGCCAGGAAATTCAAACTCAAGGTGAGGAGGTAAACTCAACCGCAGTTGATAGTAAATTACCTTTAGTTTTGGTGGTTGATCAAGACCAGACTATTGGGGGACAACTGAGGCAAACTACGGCTGGTGCAGAATTTCAAGTCAGCGTTGCTACAAATCTAGAGTCTGCCAGAACTATACTTTACCGCGACCATCCCAGCGCGGTGTTACTTGACCCTAATTTTTCTGATCATCCTGAAGATAGTTTGAGTTTTTTAGGAGAATTGGCACAAAGAAAACCACCTGTGCCAGTGTTAGTTTTTACTGAGCAAACAGATTTAGCCAATCGCTTGCAGTTGGCAAGGCAAGGGGGACATACCTTTTTACAAAAGCCAATGACGGCAGGACAGGTAGCAGATGAGATCGCTCAATTACTACAACAATTACCCCACGGTGAAGCCAAAATTCTGGCTGTCGATGATGACCCAAAAATTCTGGCGCTGTTACAAACTTTACTCACACCTTGGGGTTTACAAGTAATTGGATTGGATGATCCGCGTCGGTTTTGGGAAACTTTGGAAACAGTCAAACCAGATATGTTGATTCTGGATGTAGAAATGCCCCACAGCAACGGTATTGAGTTGTGTCAAGTGGTGCGAAATGACTCCCATTGGAGTGAATTACCGATTTTATTTCTCACAGTTCATAGTGAGGCGGACATTGTAAATCAGGTGTATAGCGTTGGTGCTGATGATTTTGTCAGCAAACCCATTGTCGGGCCAGAACTGGTAACTCGCATTGTCAACCGCCTGGAACGGATACAATTACTCAAGCGGATGGGACAAACTCAGCAACAACCATCTCAGGAAACAGAGGCGCTTTCATCTCCCATATCTAACTTTGCGGCTGACTGGCGTACCATCTTTGAAGGTGAACCGGAATGTGTGAAAGTAGTAGGGGCTGATGGCACAATTTTAGAAATTAATGCTGCGGGACTGGCGGTTATTGAAGCTAAAAGCAAAGCCAAGGTAATTGGTAAATCAGTTTACTCTTTGATTACTCCAGAATATCAAGCTGCATTTCGCCAACTGCATGAAAGTGTTTGTCAAGGTAATAAAGGTGCTTTGCAGTTTGAAATGATTACCTATCAAGGTCAGCGTCGCTGGATGGAAACTCATGCTGTACCTCTGCAAAATAAAACTGATGGCAAATTTGTTCAGTTGGCAATTACCCGCGATATTACCCACTATAAACAAGTCGAAACCGAAATTCGCCGCATTAATCGGACACTCCAAACATTAAGTAGTTGCAATCAAATTATTGTCCGCACGCCAAACGAACTAGAGTTACTTCAGAAAATTTGCCAAATTATTGTGGAAGTTGGTGGTTATCGGCTGGCTTGGGTAGGGTTTGCGGAAAATGATCGGGAAAAAAATATTCTACCAGTGGCACAAGCTGGCTATGATGATGGTTATTTACAAACTCTCCAGCTTACTTGGTCAAATACTGTGCGTGGTCAAGGGCCAACGGGTACAGCCATTCGTACAGGTAAAACTTGCATTATTCAGAATATTTTAACTGACCCCAAATATGAAGTTTGGCGCTGTCAAGCAGAAGAACGGGGTTATGGGGCGGCGATCGCGTTACCTTTAAAAACAGAGAATCAAACTTTTGGCGCGTTGAATATTTATGCGGCGGAAGCAAACGCTTTTGATGATGATGAAGTGCAGTTGCTGAAAAAACTGGCAGAAGATTTAACTTATGGTATTGTCGCATTACGCAACCAGCGCGATCGCACTTTAGCCGAAGCCGCATTAAAACAAACTCAAGCCGCCTTACAAAAAGCCAATAATGAATTAGAATTACGAGTTGCCGAACGCACCGCCGAATTAATTACTGTCAACCGTCAATTACAATCAGAACTAGATAAACGCCAACGCATCGAAGAAGAATTGCGGGTTTCTCAAGTAAAATTAGCCAGAATTTTAGATATTGCTGATGATGCAATTATTTCTATAGATAGCAACCAAAGTATTACTTTATTTAACCAAGGAGCCGAAAAAATATTTGGTTATACGGCTCAAGAAGTGATTGGACAGAAGTTAGATATACTTTTACCACTGCGATTTACCCAAGCTCATCGTCAACACGTATCTGACTTTGGCAAATCGGCAAATTTAGCGCGAAGAATGGGAGAGAGACGGGAGTTATTTGGTAAGCGCCGAGATGGTAGTGAATTTCCGGCTGAGGCTTCCATTTCTAAGTTAAATATGGGTGAGGAAAGTTACTATACAGTGATTTTGCGGGATGTGACAGAACGCAAACAAGTTGAACGAATGAAAGATGAATTTGTATCTGTTGTCAGTCACGAACTCCGCACACCTTTAACCTCAATTCATGGTTCTTTAGGAATGCTCACCAGTGGTTTATTAAAAGCAGATTCCGAGCCGGGAAAACGGCTGTTACAAATTGCCATAGATAGTAGCGATCGCTTAGTCCGATTAATTAATGATATTTTAGACATCGAACGCATTGAATCTGGCAAAGTCAAGATGGCGCGGGAAATTTGCAACCTTGATGAGTTAATTCAATCAGCCGTCAATACTATTCAAACATTGGCAAATAAACAAGGAGTAAAATTAGCCATTTCCAGCTTATCAGTAATGTTATGGGCTGACCCCGATCGCATTGTCCAAACATTAACAAATTTGTTGAGCAATGCCATTAAATTCTCGGTGAATGGGGCGACAGTCTGGTTAGAAATTCAGCAGCAACAAAATGAAGTTTTGCTCTCAGTTAAAGATACCGGGCGTGGTATACCAGAAGATAAATTAGAAAGTATTTTTGAGCGATTTCAACAAGTAGATTCATCTGATTCGCGTAACCATGATGGCACAGGGTTGGGTTTAGCAATTTGTAAAAGTATTGTACAGCAACATGGCGGGCGCATCTGGGTGGAAAGTACTTTAGGTGAAGGTAGTACATTTTACTTTACCCTCCCCATTTACCAAGCTCCGCAAATTCCCGAAACTACCCAATCTAACCACCACTGCCCACTGCCAATTGCTTATTCTCCCTTGGTTTTAGTTTGTGATGATGATCCAGATATTGCTAATGAACTGCAAACTTTATTACAAAAAGGCGGTTATCGAGTTGTAACAGTTGCTACCGGGCAAGAAGCGATCGCCACCGCATCATCGCAACAACCAGACGTGATTTTACTCGATTTGCTCATGCCAGAAATGAACGGTTGGCAAACAATGGCAATTTTAAAAGAACGTCCTGATACGCAACATATTCCCATCGTCATTTGTAGTGTGTATCAATCAGATACTAATGGCAAACCAATCACAGATTTTGCAGACTGGCTCAGTAAACCAGTACAAGAAAGTTATTTATTACAATCCCTAAAACAAGTTGTTGCCAAACCATCGAAACGCGCCCGAATTTTAATAGTAGAAGATGACAACGAATTAGCACAATTACTAATTACTTTATTTGAGCGCCATGACATCGAAACTTGCTTGGCGCAAACAGGCAGAGAAGCCATTCACCTCAGCCAAGAATTGAATCCTGACTTATTAATTCTTGACTTAATTTTGCCAGAAAGCGATGGCTTTATGGTAATTGATTGGTTACGACAACACAATCATTTATGTACCATGCCCGTAGTAGTTTACTCCGCCAAAGATTTAGATGAATCTGAACGCCAACGACTGAAATTAGGCTACACCGAATTTTTAACCAAAGGACGTGTAACCACCCAAGAATTTGAACAAAGAGTAATGGACTTACTTCAGCGCATCACTCATCATTCAGTTGAGAGTGCTGAGTCTTGAGTCACCGAAGTTTGCTCAACGCGGGGAACCCGCGCACGCAACTTCTCGCTGAGTGCTGAGTGCTGAGTTATGAGTGCTGTACACTGAGCGAAGTCGAAGTGTACAAGCTGAATCAAAGACAGTTTGATGATGACTTAAGTAAGCCGGTGGAAAACAACCAAACTATAGCGGTTCTCGGTTGGATGAGGTACATTTCAACCCCACCCCCAACCCCTCCCCCGAAGTTTGCTCAACGGGGGGAACCCCCGCACGCAACTTCTCTCCGCAAGCGGGGAGGGGAGCGTTTGCGTTAGCAAATGCGGGGTGGGGTTCCGACTGTATTACAAGCAAGTAAGAAACGCTATATATTAAGAAAAATTAATGAGCCTAAAACCCTCTTCCCTCCTGCCTTAACTTAACGATAAATTTTCCCACCCATCTACTTATATATTGGTATGAATTATGGCAGTAAAACGGATTCTTGTTGTAGATAACGAACAGTATATTCAAGAAGTTGCCAAAATTTGTTTAGAAACCGTCGCTGGTTGGGATGTGGTGACAGCGAGTTCTGGGAAAGAAGGTATTACCCAAGCCGAGACTTATCAGCCAGATGCAATTTTACTTGATGTGATGATGCCGGATATGGATGGGATAACTACCTTTGAACAACTCCAAGCCAATGCTGCTACAAAAGAAATTCCCGTAATTTTATTAACAGCTAAAATTCAAGCAAGCGATCGCCGTCGTTATGCTCAGATGGGTATAGTAACAGCGATCGCTAAACCATTCAACCCCCTAGAATTAGCCAGTCAAGTCGCCACAGCCCTTGGTTGGCAACTGGAGAATTGAAAGCACCCACCCCCAACGAATAGAATTCGTGGCTATACAAACAAAGTCCGCCTGCGCGGACTAAAAAAAATCAACGTTTTTAACCCGCGCAGGCGGGTTTTGCCTGTGTAGCCGCGACTTCTAGTCGCTTCCAGTCACCCACCCCCAACGAATAGAATTCGTGGCTATACAAACAAAGTCCGCCTGCGCGGACTCACAGAAAATCAAGTTTTTTAACCCGCGCAGGCGGGTTTTGCCTGTGTAGCCGCGACTTCCAGTCGCCTCGTGCAAGATATATATCACTATATCTAAATCATTTTCTTACAGGAGTTGTACCGTTACCGTTAGTTGACGCATTTTCCATCACAGCTTGAGTAGATTGATTAACAACAACCGCCGCAACTGGAGTAACTTTAGGAGTAGATTGTCTACTGCGTTTTCGATTAGAACCACCAGCTTTAGAATACTCCATACTATTTCTGCCGTAGACAGTTGCAACACCACTTAGCATTCTTTCAGACATTTCTGAGAGGGCTTTGTCCATTTGAGTTAATGTCTTGCGCGATTCTTCTAGATTGGACACCAGGGTATTATGAGATTCTAGAATGGCACGGGTATTATTGATGAGATTATTGTAAGCTTCTATTGTTAATCCATGTCCTAAATCTAAATTTTCACCAATAGATTTCAGCAAAGCAAGACGAAGTTGGGCTTTTTCAACAGCAGCAGAACGACGAGTTTTTAAAGCCATGAGGCATCCTTTTTTAACAGTGAACAGTGAACAGTAAACAGTGAACAGTGATTGATAACTGATAACTGATAACTGATAACTGTTTTCAAAATAATTGAGTAACCTTTTACCTGAGATGAGTAAGTTTGTGGATTTATTTATTTAAAGGTTTCATGAAATGTTTATAAAACCTGTGTTTTTACTC
The DNA here is from genome assembly GCF_014696905.1 of Nostoc sp. FACHB-190. NCBI lineage: Bacteria > Bacillati > Cyanobacteriota > Cyanophyceae > Nostocales > Nostocaceae > Nostoc > Nostoc sp. FACHB-190. The sequence continues at coordinate 74,102 of NZ_JACJQW010000005.1, read as the reverse complement.
ATTTTTGATGCCGATTTATAATTTTGGCATAAGTATAAACAGCAAAAATCATCGCAGAAATAACAAATGCGTACGCCGAAATAACAATTGCATACACAAAATCTATAATTGCATACACAAAAATAACAATTGCGTACGCTGAAATAACAATTGCATACACAAAAATAACAAATGCGTACGCCGAAATAACAATTGCGTACACAAAAATAACAAATGCGTACGCCGAAATAACAAATGCGTACACAAAATCTATAATTGCATAGGAATCAGTAATATAGAGCGCCTTTTAGCTGGAACTGAACCCAAAATTGGACAGCAGGTAGTTACAGAAACCGACAAAACAGAAAACACAGAACAAACTGTTTAATGCTTGATGGTAATAGCAGAAGAAAAAATATAGAACAGATTGCTTAACAATTTAATGTTGCTGTGGAATCTATGGAGAAATATAGGTAAGATTACTTTTGATGAGTTATGGCGATCGCACTTCATCTTACCCAATAATTAACTAAACAGCCGCCAAGAGCGATCGCCTCCAGATTTAGCGCATCAGTAGTTTTACGAGTAGAATAGACACATAAAATTTTGCCGCTATTTGGCTTATTGATAGTGGATTTATGATAACTGTGAGCTTGACTGCTGTAGCTACTGCGATCTCTGCTGTTGTTACCACACTTTTGACCAAGGCTGTGGAGAAAACAGGCGAAAATATTGGTGATGTTTTATGGACTGCTCCTGGTAAGTTGCTAGAATTACTGCGCCAAAAGAATAAAGCACCATCTCTTACCAGTGGTGAACCACAAATATTAGATTATGGTCAAGCAGTGCTGGAACTGACACAAGCCGCACAAGACCCCGAAATTGCTCAAGCTGTCGTGCATGTGGAAGCAGCAGTTAAAAATGATCAGTCTGAGGCTGCTAAGGAAATTAAAAAGTTAGCAGATGAAATCAAGTCTGAGCCGTCAGTTGTTAGTCTTGTTAACAATGGAGAGATTAGAAATCTGTTAGTTAACCCTGTATTTCATGGGGAAGTCAACTTTGGCTGACCAAAGTCGTCTCAAGGGGAGGATGGGACAAAGTTAACTCCCGATGACTGGCGTGAAATCTGTCGTGAAATAATTGCAGAACGGCGAAGGCTGACAACAAATCCTTTGACATCAACTGAAGGAGTCGCCTTAAAAGTTGATGATGTTTACGTACCACTGGGATTAGTTGAGCGTGAAAAACAGTCGAAGCGTCAAGGTGATATTTCTCCACAACAGGGTTCGGAACAATACAAGGAGACAGAAATCACCAAAACTTATGAGCATGATGCTTTTTTAGAAGAAGTTCTCAAACAGAAGAACACGCCGAAAAGTCAAGGTAGGCGAATTGCGATTATTGGTGAACCAGGCGCAGGAAAGACAACACTATTACAGCAGATTGCAGATTGGGTATATCGTGAGATTCAACAGTCGATTGTCATTTGGGTATCTTTAGCAGATTTGCGAGGGAAAGAACTAAAAGCTTATCTGTTGGAAACTTGGTTGACTCAGGTTGCTGAGAAATTAGGTAAAGCTGAAGCTACCAAGCAATTAAAAGAAGATTTTATGGCTTTATTTTATCAAAAAAACGTGTGGCTGCTGCTAGATGGATTAGATGAAATGTCCGCGTCTAATCCTCTAGAAAAAATTGCGCCACAATTTGGTGGAGTGGGTTTTATTCCTCAAGCGCGAATCGTATTAACTTGTCGGGTTAATTTGTGGGATAGCGGTATTAATGAACTTGATGATTTTGATATTTATCGCACTTTAAATTTTTCTTATCCAGAACAAGTAGAGCAATTTATTCATAAATGGTTTGCGCCTAATCCCAACACTGGAAAGCAGTTATGTACTGCGTTGAAAGAACCAGGTAAAGAACGGATTCAAGATTTAGTAAAAAATCCTCTGCGGTTGACGCTGCTGTGCTTTAATTGGCAATCTGGAGATGGCAAGTTACCAGATACGCAAGCTGGACTTTATCAGCGATTTGTTGATAAATTTTATGAGTGGAAACAAGACAAATTTCCTACAACATTTCACCAAGAGCAACAACTCAATCTCAAACTTGGAGAATTAGCTAAAACAGCAATAGACAAAGAAACAACCCGTTTTCGCTTGCGGCAAGATTTTGTTAATTCCGTCTTTAAGGAACAAGAAGATCAAGTGCTGCTGAAATTGGCACTAAATCGTGGCTGGTTGAACTGTATAGGAGTAGATGATAAAAAAGTTTACGCTTTTTTTCATGCGTCATTTCAAGAGTATTTTGCTGCTAAAGCTATTAATAACTGGCATTTCTTTCTCAACCACGTTCCTAAAAATCCGAGTAAGGGAACTTATCGCATCTTTGAACCGCAGTGGAAGCAGACAATATTGCTGTGGTTAGGACGACCAGAAGAAAATTTAAAACAGCAAAAGCAAGATTTTATTAATGCTTTAATTAATTTTAACGATGGATGTGGTCAGTGGAATAGGAAAGATGTAGACAAGGGTTTTTATGAATATCGCGCCTACTTTTTAGCGGCTGTGGGAATTGTTGAGTTTAAAGATTGTTCTCAAGCAGATGAAATAGTAGCGCAAATTATCAAATGGGACTTTGGTTATTCATCTAAAAAACAGAATTGGGTAAAATTTCTTAAACCAATTCAGTACGAAGCTAGATCAGTATTGCAAGAGACAGAACGCACAAAAGCAATAGCGCCTTTGGAGCAAGTGCTACAATCAACAATTCTGGATAATGACACTCGTTTGGACGCAGCAGATAGGTTGGGGGAAATCGACCCCAGCAATGAAACAATGATCGCATCCTTAGTACAAATGCTAAAAGCCACATCTGCGGATTGCCACACTCGTGATAAAGAAAGAGGAGGCGACATCCTCAATGGTGTTCCCGCCGCTCATAGCTTAGTGGAAGTTGGCAAAGACAATGAAGCGGTGATCGCTGCCTTGGTGCAAGTACTACAATCGACAACTGCGGATGAAGATACTCGTTCAGAAGCAGCAAAGATTTTAGGGGAAATTGGCATAGACAATGCAACAGCGATCGCAGCTTTGGTGCAAGTACTACAATCGTCTGATGTAAGCGAATCTATACTTAGGCGGGCAGTACAAAGCTTGGGGGAAATTGCTCTAGGTGATGAAACTGCGATCGCAGCCTTGGCTCAATTACTACAATCCACAACAGTGGATGAAAACACCCGTTATAACGTAAGACGTTGTTTAGAAAAAATCGGTATGGGTAATAAAGTTGCGATCGCCGCTTTAGTGCAAGTACTACAATCGCCTGATGTAAGCGAATCCACACTTAGGCAAACAGTAGAAAGCTTGGCGGAAATTGCTCCAGGTGATGCAACTGCGATCGCAGCTTTGGTGCAACTATTGCAATCCACAATCCTGGATGATGAAACCCGTTTGGAGGCAGCAAATAGCTTAGAGCGAATCGATCCAGGCAATAAAAATGTAATCACTGCTTTACTACAACTACTGCAATCCACAACTGTTGATGAAGACACCTGTTGGTGGGCGGCAGAACGCTTGGCGAACATCGACCCAGGTAATGAAGTTGTGATCGCCACTTTAGTACAACTGGCGCTATCACCTGATGTGAATAATAAAAAGTATTATTTGGCACATCGTTTAGAGGGATTAAACTCAGTTAATGAAACATTGATACCCGTTTTAGTTCAACTGCTGCAATCCACAACTGTTGATGAAGACACCTGTTGGTGGGCAGCAGAAAGCTTGAGGAAAATTGGTCTAGGGAACAAGACGGCGATCGCATTGTTAGTAGAAGCACTGCAATCAAGGACTTTGGATGATAAAGCTTGTCGGCAGGTAGCAAATAGCTTAAAGGAAATCGATCCAGGTAATCCAATAGTGATTACCGCCTTACTACAAGTTCTACAATCAACCACTGTTGATGACGACACTCGTTACTTGGCAGCAATTAACTTAGAGAGTATCGACCCAGGTAATCCAATAGTGATTACCGCCTTACTACAAGTTCTACAATCAACCACTATTGATGACCACACTCGTTATTCGGCAGCACGTAGTTTAGAGAGTATCGACCCAGGTAATCCAATAGTGATTACCGCCTTACTACAAGTTCTACAATCAACCACTGTTGATGACCACACTCGTTACTCGGCAGCAAATAGTTTAAGGGAAATTGCTCCAGGTAATGAATTTGCGATCGCCGCCTTAGTACAACTACTACAATCCACAACATTGGATGACGAAACTCGTTACGGAGCAGCAGATAGTTTAGGGAGAATCGACCCAGGTAATGAATTTGCGATCGCTACCTTAGTACAACTACTACAATCCACAACATTGGATGACGAAACTCGTTGGAGAGCAGCAGATAGTTTAGGAACAATCGACCCAGGTAATGAATTTGCGATCACAACCTTAGTGCAACTAATGTCATCAAAAACGTTTAATGAGGATACCCGTTGGGAGGTAGCATGTAGTTTAGACAGAATCGGTACAGGCAATGAATTTGCGATTGCTACCTTGGAGCAATTACTACAATCAACAATATTGGATGACAATACCTGTAGGCAGTTAGCAGAAAGCTTAGAGGGAATCGATCCAGGGAATAAAGTGGCGATCATCACCTTAGAGCAATGGTTACAATCCACATCTGTAAATGACAGAAACCGTATTTATACAGCACGAGATTTAGGAAAAATCGATCCAGGTAATAAAATAGCGATCGCCTATTTGGTGGATGTGCTGCAATCCACAACTGTGGATGTCAACACCCGTAGGTCGGCTTTATATAGCTTAAAACACATTGGTACAGGCAATGATTTTGCGATCTCTGCCTTAGTACAACTAATGCAATCAACAACGCTGGATAAAAAAATCCGTTTGTGGGCAAAAGATAGCTTAGAGAAAATTGCTACAGGTAATCAAACAGCGATTTCTACCTTAGAAAAAGTGCTGAAATCCATCCCTGCCAATAACTCTAGAGATAATGATCCTACCCGTTGGTTAGTAGCAGATAGCTTATGGAAAATCAATCCAGGTAATAAAGAAGCAATCTTGGCTTTGGTGTATTTGCTGCAAACTAGTTTAAATAAATACCCTCCTAGACGGGCAGCAGAAAGCTTAAAAAAATATCTACAAAATAACGAAGATCGTTTTCAAGCAGTCAAAGCTTTAAGTAATTATTGGCAACTAGATGGTGAATACTACGATTTAGCCTGGGAATGCGCCCAAAATCTGCCTTACCCCGATTTCTATCAAGCTTGGCATCAGCATAATGTTACGACTCGCACAATGCGAAGTTTCAAGAAAATACTCTTTACCAGAATTATTTAAGGTTTTGATCCCCCCTAACCCCCCTTGAAAAAGGGGGGAACAAGAGTCAAAGTCCCCCTTTTTAAGGGGGATTTAGGGGGATCAGAGGATTTGTTTGTACACCGTAGTCCCCTGTAGGGAAGGGGTTGGGGGTTAGGTTTAAGAGCAAATTGCACACAGCGTTATCAGTAGTCGTGCAAAATTCAGTTCTTGTATTAACAACAGCCTGTGCATTTGTTACCAATATAGAAACACTGAGTGCAAAAATTACTTGCAGCAGTTAACAGTTACCAGTTATCAGTTACCAGTGATCAGTTAATCCCCATGAATAAATTCAGGGGATTTTAGCAAGGAATAACTTTTCTTTTTTCCACAAATGAATTTGGGGGCTTGTACCGTAAGAGTGAACAGTGAAAAGTCTCTCTGGTAACTGGTCACTGTTCACTGTTCACTGATTCGGTAACATTTAACTTTTCAACTCATTTCTAACCAATTCAGGAATCAGAGAAGGACGATCCGCGACAGGAACTTCTGCTTCTTTTAAAGCTATTAATTTACTTTGGGCTGTACCAAAATTAGGGTCACGGCCAATCACTGCGGCTAAAGTGCCAGTTTGTTGCCAATTTTTCACAGGGGATACTTGTCTACCTGCAATGTAGGCAATGACTGGTTTATCAATTGCTTCTGTAATATATCGGGCTGCGGCTTCTTCACTACCACCACCGGGTTGACCAACTAAAACGATCGCTTCTGTATTTTCATCTTCATCGAGAATTTGCAACCATTGTAAAAATGATGAACCCACGATCGCATCACTGCCAATGCTGACACTAATTGATTGTCCTAAACCTGCTTTGGTTAATTCCCTAGCAACTTCGTAGGTTAAAGTACTGCTGCGGCTGACAATTCCCACAGGGCCAGGGGTATAAAATTCACTTGGTTGTGTGCCTAACAGAATCTTACCAGGGACAATGATTCCGGGGCTGTTCGGCCCAACAATCAAAGTTTCACAAGCTTCGGCTTTGCGGAGTAATTGCACCATATCTAATGGTGGCATTCCCGCCGAGATAATGATAATTTGACGAATGTTAGAAGCGATCGCTTCTAAAGCTGCATCTAATACTTGATAAGGATGAACACAAATAATTGTAGTGTCAATTGTGCCGAACTGTGCCACAACTTCTTCAACTAAATCAAAGACTGGCAAATTATATTGTTTTTGTCCACCAAAACCAGGATTCACACCAGCAACTAAATTTGTACCATAAGCTTGCATCTGCACAATATTAGTTTCTGAGATAAATTCACTAAAACCTTGGATGATAACTTTACTATCTGGCGTTAAGTTCATAAGAAGTATGAAGTATGAAAGATAAATTGGCGCAATATATAGAAATCCGGTTGAATTTCCGAATTTAGTTGTGTAGGTAGGGATTGGGGAGTAGGAAATAAACCTTGTTTAAGTTCACTGATTTTTTTCCCAAATCAAATATTAGCCCTATACAACTTGAATACTTAACATCTGATCTACCTTGTCTCCCCTGTCTCCCTAATCTCCTTACTTAACCTTGACACGTTGATAAGTAACAGGTTTAGCGAGACGAACAGCTTGGGCGACGGCTTCATCTAAATCTTCGACTAATACAAGTTCACCTTGATTTTCAACACCGGCTAATAAATCTTGCGCTACATTCAACTCTGAACCAGCCAAGCGGACAACCAAGTGGGGAATATGGGACTCCCGGCGATTTTGACTTTGATAATCTTGGATAAATTTGGCAATGACTTGGGCGGCGGCTTCGGCTTGGGGGATACTACCAAGCAGGTTAATCAGAATTACTTGAATACTTTTGTCAGCCGCGAGGAGATTCAGACCTTTATTTAAGCGATCGCCAAAACTTGTTGGGGAAGTGTCGGTTAACAAACCATGTCGCAAATTCAGGGGATGACTTGGTTTACCGCCAAGACTGGCGACTAAATCAAAGGTAGCCATAATTGAACCCGCACCATTTCCCAAAATGCCGATTTTACCTTGGGTGTCGCCACCATTTAAATCTTTTAATTTACTGTGATTTTTCTGACTGCTGTGACGGTGACTAATTTTGGCTGCTAATTCCGCCAGTTCTGGATGACGACCAATAGCCCGTTCGTTAATGCTGACTTTACCATTGAGTGCCATCACTTCATTAGCGGCATTAACAGCTAGGGGATTAATTTCTACTAAGTCTAAATCTTTTTGGATAAATAACTCATACATCTTTTCCACAACGCTGCTGACTGACTGCATCAGCGCACCTTGCAGCCCCATTTTTAAAGCGAGTCGCCGCGCATAAAAAGGCGAAAATTCTTGTTCTACAACGACATACTGTAATTTTTCGCCGGCTGATTCCCAATCAATATTTGCTTCTTTGCAACCTAAAAGTACAGGTCGGCAAACAGCAGTGTCTAAAACTACTGCTAAATAAAATTCTTGTTTGCTATCATATTTAGTTTCTGCCAATAACACCTCTGGTAACTCGCCCCAGATTGGCAAATTAAAAATAGTTTGGGCGGCAGCGATCGCATCAATGGTTGTCTCAACAATTCTCACCCCTCCAGCATGAATCCTTTCGCCTGCATACACTTGGGATTTGAGGACAACTGGATAACGAATTTTTAAGCGTTTGAGGTCAGTGGGATGATCTATTCTTTGGGAAGGCAAGACAGGAATACCGATGTTCCCAAACCATTCTTTAACTTGATACTCTAATAAATCCATTGTTATGCACCTTGTTTTGCCACTACCAACAGTATTTTTATGGTGCTGTTGTTTCTTTTTTACAGCACCATAATTGCATAATCAAGTCTAGTTCATCTTTATACATTAATTTTTTATGGTTCAATTCTATCGGATTCAGCAAATGCCGCAAATGATTTTCTAACATTAACCCATATACAGCACTTTGGAAGTAAGTGAGGTACACCATAAGTATTAAGTAATGAGTAATAAGTAGTGAGTAATAAGTAAATTCCTAAGTCATTACTCATTACTTTTTTCAATCAGTTGCTGTAACTCATAAATATCGAATCTGCCCTCAATGATTTACAATCTCTCTCCCTTGTCCTCCTTGTCTCCTTTGTTGATATATCAAATAAGACTGCTAGATAACTAAATTTATATACTGTCATCAATCTTCTCAGTGGGATTGACAGCATATAACAAAATTAGCTGTTGTGTCAAAAATTGTGGCTGAGTAAGTTTCCTGGAATAGAAATATTTTTGTAACGAATGCAACATTTAGACTTGACTGAGTAACTGACTGTAACCTTAGTGCGATCGCTGCTGTCATTTTTTTCATACTTGAGACTGTTAACAAATTAGTTAAGGTTGTGATAAATAAGGGCAGTATATTGTTTAATTTTGGGATAAGTATAGAGAATACAGAATATTAATCATTTTGACTTTTGACTCCGAAATTATTCTTCAAGTCTAATAGCAAAACTTTAAAGCAAGTTTGGGCATAATCAGGAAGAGATATCTATAAAAGTAAATTATTAAATTAAGATTTGGTGAACTCAAAACAGTAACAGAGGCAAACCAATCACTAATTAATTATGATCATTAAATTATGCCTGTTGGACTTTTACTATCGGCATAGTTAGTAAATTCGCGCAGAAAAAAATTAAAAATCCTAAAAATACGAATAATTACTGATATTAGATTTGGTCATAACAGTCAAAATTTATGTTAGAAAGTTGGTCTATTTTATTTTTGGCTATGGTTGGTTAAATTGTGCATCTGGATTCAAAGAACCCAAGCAATTCATTTACTTCCTTCAACGATAAAAAAACAATTATAGATAATAAGCGGGAACGCTCTATGACAGTGGCAGTCCAGCAGGAAGATTTACAGCTATTAGCCAGAACTTTGCAAGAACAACTTCTGGCGCAAGTTCCATCGGGTAAAGTCTTCCAAATTAGGTGTGCAGTCAACAAAGATGAGTTAATGATTCTGATTCAACATCCCGTTGGTCTCACGGTTGACACAGAACAAGTTTTTGAGGTTATTGAGGATGCACTTCAATCCTTACCAACCTACAAGGAGCAACGGGTACAATGTTTTATCAGAGTCACTAGTGAAAAGCTTCCCTATGCCAAGCGTGTAATAACCATCAAGCAAAGAGAAGAAAATTTAGGAATTTGGGAAAGTGAGGATGTTAACGGCTTTGGAGATTCGGCTGGATTTCCCGCCAATGCTTCATTCTCAGAGGCGGTAAATACTGATTCAGCATTTATCGCCGAAACTTTAGAAGATTCAGAACTCGAAACACCTTATGATCCCTTAGCGGATGCACCAGATTTAACTTCTAATCGCCGTAAACCTTTGTTAGTTTTCTCACCACTATTTTTAGGTGTAGGTTTGGTGGTGATTGTGGGTTTAGGAATTGGTGGTTATTTATTAAGTCAGCCTTGTGTGATGTCTGAGTGCAAAGAGTTAGAAGCGGCGATGCAACTCAAAACAGAATCTCGCCAACTGATGAATCGTGCAAAGTCAGAAAATGAATTAACCAGAGTTAAACAACAATTAGAGACAACCAGCGAAGCTTTGAATGTAATTCCACAGTGGTCTCCCCGTCATCAACAAGCTCAGGAACTCAAAACTACCTTGGCTACACAGTCCGACAAAATTAATCAGGTGGTTACGGCTTTGCAAGCTGGTGCGACGGCTGAACAAAAAACCCAAACCCCCACCAATAGTTTAGAAGAATTACAAGCCAGACAACATCTTTGGCGACAAGCGATCGTTCCTTTAGAAACAGTTAACCCCAATAGCGAACTTTATAATTTCATCCAGCCAAAATTACTGAAGTATCGGATTAATTTACAAACTGTTAATAAGCAGTTAGTTACTCAAGAACAATGGTTGAAGAAATTAACAGCCGCGAAGGGGGTAGCAAGTGTAGCAATGAAGTGGCAAACTTCTGCCAAATCTTTAAAAGACTGGCAAAAGGTACAGTCGACTTGGCAAGTTGCTGTTAACGCTTTGAATGCAATTCCGCCAACTAGTCCGGCTTATCCCCAAGCCCAAAAGCTGCTAATAGAATATAAACCACAGTTAGCGCGATCGCGCGATCGTGCCACCTTAGAACAACTAGCAGCGAAAAGCTACCTCCAAGCACTGAACATTGCCAAACAAGCCCAAGCCTACGAAAAACTCAATCAATGGCAAGCTGCGGCTGCATACTGGGAACAAGCTTTACAAACAGCTAAAAATATTGCTCAAGATAGCTTGTACTACAACCAAGCACAAAGTCTCATCGCACCTTATTCTGAAGGACTCAAGCAAGCCCAAACCAAAGTCCAACAACTAAATGCTTGGCAAGAAGCCCGCGTTGAATTAGCTCAAACTTGTACTAGAGAAATTCGGATTTGTAACTTTACCTTAAATTACACCGGAATTATTGTCAGACTCACCCCTGAATATGAACAAGTTATTCAAGGCCAATTGTCACCAGCTAATCCAGAAAATCCCACAACCACCAATGAAAATAGTCATTGGCAAGCTTTACAAGAAGCACTCACAGTCATTAGTGAGAATTCTAATTTACCAATCGTCGTCTACAATTCTCAAGGACAAGAAATTTATGTCCGAACATCAGGTGGTTAATTAATTTATTTTGACAATTTTTTAAGTAAGAAAATCATTCAAGGAACGCGATTTTATAAAGTCTGTGAATCTTTTACATCCAGCCTTTATAGTAGCCAGTGCTGCCTAACTTCCTTGCGAAGTCGAGCCTCGCAAGCTGGGGGGCTGGGGAAGCAGGGGAGGCAGGGGGAGAAAATTGCGATCGCTACCACGCAACAAGATAAAAGCGAGTTTGTTTTTGCACAGCTTTACGTAATATCAACTCCAAAGCACGCAAGTCCCACAAAAGCCACCATGCACCTTCAGGGCTTTTGTCAACTTGAGGATGGGCTAAAAGATATGAGAAGAGTTTCTCAACAGTATCAAGCCCCTGTTTTGGGTTATGCCACTGAGAATTACCTTGTAATTCTTCAGCCTCATCTTCATCATCCCCCTCATCTTTCATAAATGCACTAAGAGGAGTTATCCCCAGTTTTAATGCAATGTCTTCAAGTAAAACATCAGCTACAGGCAAGTTATTACCAAAAATCAGTCCTTCATTTTTTAAATCCATATCTGGGGGCAAGCTACAAGCACCCTCATCTTCAAGAATTACTGCTAGTTGACGAGACATGGCTTTCTAACTATCTTTAATACTTAAATTTAGTTTTCCCAACAAAATATGTATAAATCAAAGTTTTTAACAAGTTACCAAATATTATTTATAAGCCTGATGTCGTTTAATATGGGTTTGACGACATTCAAGGGAAAGCGGTTAAGATATAGCATCAGTTTCCGATTAGCTTGTAAAAATTGCTGTCACTCACTTAATTTTTTATTGCCATTAGCTTCATTACTCACCGTAACAAATTGCTTATAATAATTAATATGCTTTCCAAAATTATTACGTTATTTACTGTCAACTAAGAAGTCAATTTTCTTTTTTCTTCGTAAGCCTGTATACTTTCTTCAATAGTCTTTAAAAGGGTTAAGTAATTTAATGTTCCATCTTCTTTTTCGATAACTATAGGATAAAGACCTAATATTTTATAGCGTCTATCATTTGTCTCTACCCAACGCTTACCCTGATAAAAAAATACCCACCCCCATTGTTTCTCAATAGTTCTTTCATGTATAATAACCATCTCATCGCCTGAGACCGGTATTTCTCTTGTAATATACTCTTTTACTATATTTGCTGCTGTTTCCTTATCAAGCATATTGTTTATAAAAGTGATTAATTTATTTTAATATCGCAAATTTAGTAATTTATTGAATATTATTACAGCCATTTTCAGGTAAATAGACCACGCTGTAGGGGTAAGGCATCAGTAAGATTATTGTATATACCAGAAGTTTGTGGATGCTGTGCCGCTACCTGGGCTGCTGTGGTTCAATTGCATGAAAACTGCTGTAAATACAGAAATGTTGAAAACGACTCAAAAACTCTTCAACATCCATACTGAATTTTGTGCTGGGGGGCTGGAGTTAGTGTTCCTAAAAAAGATTGAGCCATTAACGCGCAGTAGAGATGCACAACACTGGCTCTCACAACCATTGATTTATCTGGGTGTGACCAGTGTTAGTAAGAACTCCAGGGTGGAATTTGCTTACTTTGAGTGCATTGTAATTATCGCTGGATTTGGAGCGATCGCACTCGCTTATCTAGGTCATTGTAATTATCGCTGGATTTGGAGCGATCGCACTCACTCATCTAAGGCATTGTAATTATCGCTGGATTTGGGGCGATCGCACTTACTCATCTAGGTCATTGTAATTATTGCTGGATTTGGAGCGATCGCACTTGCTTATCTAGGCCATTGTAATTATCGCTGGATTTGGGGCGATCGCACTTACTCATCTAGGGTATTGTAATTATTGCTGGATTTGGAGCGATCGCACTTACTCATCTAGGGTATTGTAATTATTGCTGGATGTGGAGCGATCGCACTCACTCATCATTGCTTATTGGTTTTACTTGTTTTTTGAGCGGCCATTGATATCCAGCTTCTTAAAAAACGTCAAGTCAAAGATGCGGTGATTTAAGCACAACCCCAGAAATAATACCTACAGCATAACTACCATACCGCAGTCGATTAATTATCTAGCTGTGGTTTTTGCATTTATTTACTTCTGATGCTCTAGATACAGCAGCTTACCAGCAAGTGATTACCAAAATACCAGCCTTAAAATCCCAAAGTTAAAAAATTATTAAAACTAGATTACTTTTAGAAAAATATGCCGGAAACTCTTTAGTAATACAGCAATTAAATAGGCTCAAAATTAGCACTCTAAGCTGGAGAGTGCTAATAAATAAGGAAGTTTATTTCCTCAGACATAAGCTCAAAATTATCTTTTTTTAGAGATGATATTAGACGCTTTTCAAGCATAACTTTCACCAGATAAATCTCCTTGTAAGTAGTAAATTATTGGGATGAACTCAATGAAATATACTTTCGATATTGTCGGTGTATCGCCCGTTTTGCAGTTTTTCAACCATCAACAACAGAGTATGGAAAAACCACAGTATGCAGGTGTGGAATACTTAGGCACACACATCTGCACACTCGATGCGTTTATAGCAACTGTCGAACCTGTACCCGCAAAATGGGGCTGGGATTTAGACCAAGTAGTAGACACAGTAGTTAAGTTTTGGGTAAATCATTCCGAAAGTATTCAATATTGGAAAGCACGTTTAAGTGATGCAGGACAAAATAATTTAGTTGTAGCCAGACTTGCAGATATTAGAGCTTTGCAAGCAGAATTTGAAACGCTCCTAGATAAAAATGGTTATTAGCTAATTCTCAAGGTAAATATTAAGTAGGGTGTGTTACGGCTATGTAAGGATTTCGGAATTTAGGAAAGTGATAGTTAGCCGTAACGCACCCTACCGACTGAGGTTAAATGACACAAGCGCCTTAAATTGGGGAAGTTAAAAGCAAGAATAGAAAAAACAATGCTTTTGAAAGCAGCAATCAAACTTAAAATAGGTATAGGCAATTATCGCTTCATTTCCTCAAAGTGATGAAAAATAAAGTCAAACCTGATTGGGCTGGTGAAAGCATACTCTCCAAGTTCGTTAATCTGCTAATCCAGACCAAACCTATTTACAATGTGATGAAATACCAAGCTCGGCAAGTATTAATCACAACAGCAGAAAAGAATGGGATTCCCTGGCGCAAAAACTCTGAAGCTTTACAAGGGCTGATGACAAAACAATTGTTAGGGGCAGTTACTAACCCAGGAATTGTGTATCCAGAATATTACAAAGTACCATTTCATGCTTACGCTGAGGGTAATCTTTGTTGGGAAGCGGCTTTTGAAGCGGAGTCAGCTACCTATGCTATGTCTTTGCGTGTTTGGCCGCAAGAAAACCTGACTTGGGAAGCGGCTCACGCCAGACTCAGAGGAACTTTTCATGATGTTTTGGCAGCTTACGGCCCTTTGGAGGTGAGGGAAATTTTGGACATTGGCTGCTCGATAGGTTTATCTACGATGGCGCTGCACCGTTACTATCAACAGAAACAAGAGCAGCCAATTCGGACTGTGGGTTTAGATTTGTCGCCCTATATGCTGGCTGTAGCTAAGGCGAGAGATGTCAATAATGAGGTTTCCCAATGGGTTCATGCTAAGGCCGAGAATACAGGCTTACCAGATAATTCCTTTGATTTGGTGACACTTCAGTTTGTGTGTCATGAATTGCCCAGCTACGCCAGCAAAGAAATTTTTGCGGAGGCTAAACGACTACTCAAACCGGGTGGTTATATTGCCTTGGTAGATAATAACCCGCGATCGCCTGTAATTCAAAATCTCCCTCCTGCTCTGTATACTTTAATGAAAAGTACGGAACCTTGGAGTGATGATTATTACGGTTTCGACATTCCAGCAGCCTTAGAGGAAGCAGGTTTTTCACCCACAATTGAAGTTGCTAGTGACCCTCGTCACCGGACAATTATCGGGAAAAAGCCTGCATAATTGCTGAGTGCTGATTTGATAAAAAATGTAGAGACAAAAAATTTTCTGTCTCTACATCACAACAAAACGTCTACTACAAATGAAACTTATACCAATTTAAGAAAAGAATGCGACCAATAGAAATCAGGAAAGTCTTACTGGAGCTAGATTTCTTAGTTGCGTTAGCGAGGAGCGAGCGTCATTGCGAATTGGTATTAGGAGTGAAAATTCACATTGTGTCGCACTAAATTCATAAACTCCTCACGAGTGCGTGCATCATCCGCAAACACACCGCGCATTGCACTTGTCACAGTCCAAGAACCGGGTTTTTGTACACCACGCATCACCATACACATGTGAGTGGCTTCGACTACAACCGCCACCCCTTGCGGTTTGAGTAAACCTTGTAACGCATCCGCAATTTGTAAAGTCAGACGTTCTTGGACTTGTAAACGGCGTGCATACATTTCACAAATACGCGCAATTTTTGATAATCCAATCACCTTACCATTGGGAATGTAGGCAACGTGCGCTCGACCGATAATCGGTAAAATGTGATGTTCGCAAGAACTGAAAATATCAATATCCCGAATTAATACCATTTCATTGGCATCTTCAGTAAAAACTGCTCCATTTAGCAGTTCATCTAGAGATTCATTATACCCTTTGGTGAGAAATTTCAATGCTTTTACAACACGCTTGGGAGTATCTATTAACCCTTCGCGGTCGGGGTTTTCTCCTAATCCAATTAGCAATGTACGTACAGCCTGCACCATTTCTGCTTCTGTAACAGTTGGCAATTGCTGAGTAGGTAAAGATGACACTACTTGAGTAGTACAAGTAGTATCGGGACGAATCGATAGAGTCATTGTTATTGGTTTAATTGGGATAAATTTATCAATTAGTTAATAGTTTCATAGCCAAATATCACTATTAACTAATTTTGATAAGTAGGTGGACACAATTATTTAGAAGACGCATTTCGACTTCTCCCCAAGGGAGACGCTACGCGAACGCTCAATGCTCGGTAGCCTTACTAACAGAGGGTTGAGTGTAGTCGAAACTCGTTAATTTCAAGTTAATTTTAATTGAGTCTTTCTACTTAATAACTTAACAATATTAACTATAGCAAACATTTGTGAAGTTGTGTATAGATTTGTTTGCTATCCAACTTTCTACCGATAAACACTAGCTGATTTTTGGGTGTGTTTCTCCATTCATCAGCGTGTAAGTTGTAACGTGGCCCACTCAGTTGAAAAATATGGCGTAACTCGCTATCGCTAAACCACAAAATGCCTTTAGCACGAAATACGTTTTCTGGCATTTCTTCTGTGAGAAAGTTTTCAAATTTATTTACATCAAAAGGGCGATCGCTCTCAAAAGCAATAGAGACGAATCCATCATTTTCTAGATGATGAGAGTGATGTCCGTGATGATGATGGTGATGATCATGGTCGTGATCATGATGTTCGTGGTGTTCATGGTGTTCATGTTCATGATCATCAATATATTCATGTTTAGGTGTTAAACCAACACCTAAAATCAACGGTAGTGGAACTTCACCAAATTTACTGTGTATAATTCTCGCACCATCTTTGACATCATGAATAAATTCTTCTACCTCTCGAATTTTTTCAGTAGTCGCTAGGTCAGTTTTATTCAGGAGAATCATATCACCATAAGTAATTTGTTTTAAAGCTGCTTCACTATCAAAGTGTTGCGGATTAAAAGCCTCGGCATCCACGACTGTGACAATGGAATCAAGGTTAGTTAAATCTCTGAGTTCTGTTCCCAAAAAAGTTAAGATAATTGGTAATGGGTCAGCCACACCAGTCGTCTCAATTACCAGATAATCAATGCGGTCTTCTCTTTCTAACACACGATAAACAGCATCAACTAAACCATCATTGATAGTGCAGCATATACAACCATTACTTAACTCGACCATATCTTGGTCTAAAGAAACTAATAGTTGGCTATCGATATTAATATCGCCAAATTCATTAACTAAAACGGCAACTTTTAAATCATGTTTATTTTTGAGAATTTGATTGAGGAGTGTAGTTTTACCACTACCCAAAAATCCTGTAATAATTGTTACGGGCATTCCTTGTTTGGGAATATCAAAACTAGGATTGGTATTTGGTGCTGTTAGTTGGGTCATAATCGTCAGCGTTAAAAACGAGTTGCTACTGAGTTAAAAAAGGCAGGAGGCTGATGAGAGGGGTATTCAAACCCGCTTCTAGCATGAAAGTGCTGAGTAACGCCCTTTCATACAAGGTCATCGGAACTTTCCTCTTCCTTACTGAAGGGCAGTTAAAGAACTGACCAAATTAAGCTATAATGATAATCGTTATCATGTTAGCGCAAAAGCTGTCCAAATTGCCAAGGGACTTCCACCTTCAAAACCAAAGTTTTTTTGTGGGATTGAGAGCAGTTGCGTGCGGTAGATAGCTACTACACGGAACTATCAAATCATTGCTTACTCATAAATGATGTATCTTTTGAAAAATGCTTTTATAAATAATCTAAAAATTTCATTAATTCATATAATGAATAATATGAATACAGAATTTGACTATTTTTTGTGATTCGCCACAGCAGTTGTTGAGAGTTTGATATAACCTCTACTAAAATTTGTGTTTGATTTACATCTCTGTTCCAGGAGTAATTCTCATATTGTTTAACCCTAAACCCTACTCTTTGTAAAGCACGAATAGTCCACACACTGGCGACATCATCACCAATAACATGAACTTCTCCCTTGACTGGGGTATGTAAATGAAACTCACCAGAAGTAGCATCAAACTCTACACCTTCACTTTTGAAAGTATCAGCAAAAGCACCACTTAACACCAAATCTTCTGGTGCGCCAACCTGTAAAATTCCCTCAGATGTTAATAACCAAACTTGATCAGCAAGACGCAAAGCTAAATCTAAATCGTGGGTAGAAAGTAAAATTGCTTGCTGATTTTCTCGTGCTAACTGACGCAACAATTGCATAATTTCCACCCGTCGTGGTAAATCTAAAAATGCCGTAGGTTCATCCAATAACATCACTATCGGCGACTGCGCCAAAGCACGCGCAATCATAATCTTTTGACGTTCACCATCACTGAGTTCGCTAACTTGACGCGCAGCTAAATGTAGCGCACCCACAGATTTGATCGCCCAATGTATAATCGCTTCATCTTCAGGCGTTAACCTTCCCCACCAGTCCGTATAAGGATGTCGTCCCAAACTCACCAGCGTATAAGCTGATAACATTCCCACATCAACCCTTTCCGTCAACACCAAACTCAACCGCTTGGCTAAATCCTGCGGTGCTAACTTGTAGATATCATCACCCAAAAGCCGCACCTCCCCCCCTAGAGGTGGTTGCATTCCGGCGAGCGATCGCAGTAAGGTAGACTTACCCGCACCATTGGGCCCCAATAAACACACCAATTCCCCAGCTTCCAGACAAACAGAAATATCCCTCGCCACACACCGCACATTTTTGCGGGATGTTTGATAACCGATATTCAGATTATGAGTAGTTAAAATCGCATGATTCATGATGGCAAGGATTTTTGGGAATTACGCCGCAGAATTACCCAAGTGACAACAGGAGTTCCAATTAAAGCCGTAATTGCATTTAAAGGTAAAACCATCTGACTTACCGCCATTTGGGAAAATAAATCAGCCACCAAAGCCAATATTCCCCCCATAATCATCACCCCAGGGATTAAAATTCGATGATCGGAACTCATAAATAGACTGCGACACAAATGAGGAATAGCCACACCCAAAAATGCGATCGGCCCGCAAAAAGCCGTAATTCCACCCGCTAAAATAGAAGCACTACTAATAATCGAAAACCTAGCTTTCTTCACCGTTAATCCCACACTCCGCGCGTAAGCTTCCCCTAATAACAGTGCATTTAAAGATTTTGATTGCAACACCGCTACCAATAAACTGCAAACTATCACCGGAATTAACACAATTAACTGTTTCCAAGTCACCCCAGCGAAGCTACCAAAAGTCCACATAATATAACTTTGAATCCGTTCTTTAGAGCTAAATTGCAACAAAATACTCACAATTGCACTCGTAGCGTAGCCAAACAATAAACCCAAAATTAGCAGCGTCATCGTCTCTTGTACTCGACGCGCCACCACTACCATTAAACCCAGAACAGAAGCCGCACCAAGACTAGCAGCTATCACTAACCCAAAATCAGTAATAATTCCCAAATCATTTAATAAAGTCGGTGTCGCCACACTTGCAGTTAACACCACCAAAGCTACACCCAAACTTGCACCAGAACTAATTCCTAACACAAAAGGCCCCGCCAAGGGGTTTTTAAACAGAGTTTGCATTTGCAACCCACTCACACCCAAAGCCGCACCCGCTAAAGTTGCAGTCACAGCTTTCGGAAGTCTAAATTTCAGAATAATATTTGCCCAAGTTGCTTTTTCTGCTTCTTGTCCCAGTAAGATATTAATAACTTCTTGAATAGGAATAGACACAGAACCTAAAGCCAAATCTAGTAAAAATGCAACAATAAAACCGACAATTAACATTGAAAATGCTAAAGTTCTGATAGAAGTAGATTTAAAGAATATTAATAAATTAGTCGGCAGATATTTAAGTAACATTATTTGCTAAATTTACGATAGTAAAACAATTGATGATTCGGTAATATTTCTGGATGCAGGATTTTAATTAAATCTGCAAGTACAATATCCGGATTACTAATTCCCCCTTCCCAGTAATCATTACCACCATTACTATTCACACGCCCATTGTTATTATAAAGATTGCCTGTCTTGACGGCTTCAAAATCAGCATAGCGGCTATCCTCTGCGATTAAATCCTTGATACTTTGCCAAGCTTGGCTAAAATTCAACCAATAATCAGCATTAGCTGCCCGTTCTAAAACTACTTCAAAAGAAAGCGGTAAACTACCATTAGATTTATCATCACTCCAAAGATAATTTCCTCCAGCATCCGCCAGATATTTAGCAACATAACTATTACCACCTGGCATAAACCAAGTACCTTTAAAGTTAAAACCAACAAATACACTCGGACGGTTTTTCACAGATTGAGCTTTTGCGGCTATTTGTGTATATCTATTCGCAATTTCATTAAATATCTTTTCTGCTTTGGCTTCTTGGTTAAAAAACAAAGCCGTAAATTTTAACCATTCACTTCTCCCCAAAGGTGTATCTTCCATATACTCAGCATTTATCCCCATCTTTAAACCAGCTTCTGTGAGTTTGCTATAACTATCAGTTTGGGAATTTCCTGTACCGAAGGTTGTGACTAAGTCAGGATTCAATGCTAATAACCTTTCTATGTCTACATTAGAATTATTGCCGACTTGGGTAATATTTCCGGCTTTAATTCTCTCAACTACTTCAGGTGTATTGACTTGATTAATATTACTCACTCCAATTAATTTATCAACTACACCTAATTTAGCTAAGTGGGGTAAATGTGTAGTTGATAGAGAGACTATAGAGTTAATGGGAACTGTAATTACTTGCGCCTGCTTAAATTCTTGGGGTGTGGGAGTTCCACATTGGACTAAAACATATTGAAACTGAGTTTTGGCATTTTGCCAAGGGTTTTTGATGGTGACGACTTTGTAATGTTTGTGATATTCTACCGTCAAACCTTTGGCGTGGGTGATTTTGATTTTATTGGGGAAGTAATCTTGACTGGGGTTATAGTTGGGGGTGCAGGTGTTAGTTGATGTGTGAATTGTCGTGTGATGACAGGCGATGATGAGGGTGGCTATGAGGAATAATTGACAGAGGAAAATGATTGGTTTTTGGTGGGGGAGTTTTATCATTTTTATCTCACGCAAAGGCGCAAAGACGCAAAGATTTAGAGGAAGGTTAGGGGGTTTCGGGTGGGTAGAGGTTTTCGGTAATTTTGTTACCTTTAATGAGGTGTTCGTTGACTATATTTTCGGCAACATTCGGGTTAACGCGAGTGTACCAAGTTCTATCATTGGAATAAAAAACAACTGGGCCGAGTTGACACACTTCTAAACAGCCTGATGTTCTAACTTCGATATCTAAACCTGCTTCTTCTACTGCTGATTTTAAAGCATCAAATGTAGGTTGCCATTTGCGGGAAGGTAGACAGCGTGTAGAGGTACAAACGGAAATATAGGAATGTTTGAGAGGATTTTTAGTAAAGGGTATGGGTTTTTTACCTAACACATAAATCTCTCTTAAATCTTGATAAAGAGCTAACTTATCTAGATTTGGTTTACCCTCCGGTAATAAATTTTCCCCATCTACCAAAGGATTAGGTAATAAAATCGTCATCAATTGTTCATTCGCACCATTCCAAAACTGAATCCCCCAACTTCTAGGATTTCCTTCTGAATTAAACCGCCGATAAAAAGCCGCACGGGAAACTAAACGTTGCTTCCTCACCTCCACAGGAGTTTTACACAAAGGCCCGCCAAAATTAGTATCAATACATAAATGTAAATGCCAACCCTCAGCCGCTACCGTCAAATAGCCATCATAGAGAATACAAAGCTTTGGTGGTGCATTAAATTCCAATTCTAAAACACTACCTTGAACAATATGAGCAATCCCAACCTGCTGCCAATTTTGTTCAAACAAAGTATAAACTAACGATGCTAAAACATCACTCCCACAATCAAAATATTCATACTCAACAAACCCCCCCGTAGCTAAATCTTCCTTAACTACCTCATTAACTGGTGTCACCCAACAATTAAACTCACTCATTTCTAACTCTCCTCTGCGCCTCTGCGCCTCTGCGTGAAAAACTCTTTAGAACCGAGAACTCAACCCAATCTGAAAAATCCTCCCCCCATCAGGAAACCCAGGAAACAACTGATAACGCTGATCAAACAGATTATCCAAACTCCCAGTTAAAACCAAACTATCACTAATCGGCACACGCATCTTCAAATCAAAAGTCGTATACCCCGAAAGAAATTCCGTATTAATATTATTAGTGGGATACCCATTTAAAGAGTTCATCAACACCCCCAAATACCAACCTTGAGGATTTTCATAAGACACACCCAAATTTAATTTATCTGCACCTGCAAATCTTAATTCCTTATCAACCTCCGCCGGATTAGCACTTTCTAAAATACGCGGATCATTCGCCGTATAATTCACAAAAGCATAGACATTCCTCGCCAACTGTAAATTTAAAGAAGCTTCAATTCCTGTAGTTTGTACCAAACCGATATTTTCCCAAGTTCCTGTATTTCCATTGACAGGCGGTGTGAGTCTTTTAAAGGCAATTGTATCAGAAACACGGTTACTAAAAAATGTCAACCTCAGCAAGCCAATATTCCCTAACTTTTGGTCAATTCCCACATCAAAACTATCCCCTTTTTCTGGCTTGAGGTTAGGATTGCCAATATTAGTCGGATTATTATTAAATAAATTCGCTATGGTTGGAGCGCGGAAGTTTCTGATATAGTTGGCTCGGATTGTAGTTGAATCTGATACCGCTAACTTTGCTCCTACAGATGGCGAAGTAAACGAACCATTCACCAAACTACTAAAATCTTGCCGTACTCCTAAATTCATACTAAAATTAGGAGAAAAATTAATTTCATACTTACCAAAAATTGCCCCTTGACCTATAGCATCATCATAATTTTCTCTGGTGATGTTTGTCCCATAATTAGATGTGGTGTTGCGTACATTGGTATTACGATAATCAAAGCCATAAACTAAAGTCTGATTATTGGCAACATTCCAATTATGGGTAACTTGAATACCATAGGAATCCTGTTTGGTATCAAAGCGATTTTGAGATGTAATTGCACCGCTACGATTATCAAAACGAGTGTTGAGAAAGTCAGCGTAAACTCTCGCTGTTAAGAGTGAATCATCGCCGCTTCCTAATTTAGAGTTCCAGGTTAAATCGGTGAGAACTTGGTCTGTGTATTTGCGATTATTATCAGTGAGAGAGTTAAAAAATCCCTGTCCAAATTGAGGTACAGGAATGGGTACGCCTCCAGGTACTCCCTGTTCTTTACCTAAATATAAGGTGGAGAGGGTTAAGGTGTTACGTTTTCCTAAATTTGCTTCTAATTTGACATTAAAGTTATTAAAGAGTGCGTCATTATTCGTTCTTGTCCCCTCAAAGTTAGCTTCAGGAATACGAAAGCGATAATTATTTTGTGCTTGAGTCCGGCTATATCCAACTACCCAAGAAATATCACCGGATTTTCCACTATTTTGAATGCTTTGTTGGTTCAATCCATAGGAACCAAGATTAACTTTAGTTTCTGTGGTAATTTGCTCTGTAGGACGACGGGTAACAATATTAATTACCCCACCTATTGCATCTGAACCATAAAGAGTTGAACCACCTCCGGGTAAGACTTCGACTCTTTCAATATTGTTCGTGGTAAATTCTGACAGGTCAAAACCACCGCCACCTAGATTATTAATTGGTCTTCCATCAAGCAATATTAATACTTGACCAGTATTAGAACCGCGAATAAATTGACCACTTAAAGCGTTTACTTCTGTCCCAACAGTACCGTCACCTAAAATACCAGGAAGAAATCGCAGTGCTTCTTTGACAGTTCTTGCACCTTGCGCTTCCATTTCTTCGCCAGTAATCACATACACCGGACGGGTGGAATCTTTTACTGTTCCCTCGCGGCGAAAAGGGGAAAATACAGGTTCATTGAGGAGTTTGTCAATAACTGTGAGTTCAATATCTGGTTCTTTTTCTTCTGCTTGTGCAGTTTCTGTGGCGATGATGCTGGAATTTTCCCACAGCATCCCTGCGGTGATAGTTACGCTGGAGACGATAAGTTGAGTTCCCCATCTGGCGATAAATTGATTACGCATTGGTAATTTCAGCCACCTGTATAACTAAAAAATTTTGTTGTCACTAAAGATTTGAGGTTTTTGCAAAAACTCTCAGCCAGGAGGCTATTTTGATAATGATTATTATTATCATGCTTATGGTGCAATTTGCAAGCTAGTTTCTCAGTTTGTAGTAAGCACTTTAGTGCTAGGAGTTTTAAGGACTAAAGTCCTTACTACGAAATTGATAAACTACTGGTGTTGAATTAACAGCAATTGTGATGTAATTTTGCCCATTTACTGAGGGGTGGGATTTTGGCTAAGATGCCTCTTTTTAAAGCTTCTGGACGTTCTGACCAAGGTAGTAACCCATCTGGCTTACTGTAGTATTGAGTGGCACATTGCAGGATGGCGGATGCATTGTCATCAACTGCTAAGTTGCCAAAAAGATAGGTGAGTTTCGCTTCTGCTTGGAAGGCGACAACGCAAGCATGACTGCAAGCACTCATACATTCAACACCTTGAATGGAAAATTTATTTTGCAATTCCCAAGTTTGTGCAAGTTGTTGTAGTTGTTGTAATAGCTGCTGTCCGCCACTTTCACCAACCCGCTTGCCATCTTGCCACACACTCGCACAGGTTGTGCAGACGAATAAAGTATGTTGTTTGTTGTTCATTAATTTTGAAACATTGCTGATGAAGACAAGAAATGCACGCTAGAGTTTTCAGGTTTGCGGGGAGTATGGGCGCAAACCTGGCTAGAGATAATGTAAATATGCAAAGGCCAAGGTGAGGATACAAATGGGTTTTCAGGCTTGTATCTCTAACCTTGTGTCAGTATTAATATTTGTAGGGAAGATTCTACAATCTCATAGAAATTGCGATTGCATGGCTTCGGTCTGCAACTATGAGAAAGTTACACTTCTTGATGAAGAGAGTATTAGCAAAGTTATTCATCTGTACCTCGCAGATGGGAGTTAGTTGTAATTTCGGCGGGCATTCTGACTTTGAAGCATGAACTTCATTACAGCTGCGGGACAGTGCCGGATTCACACCGGGCTTTCCCCGTTACCTCTGATGGCTGTTCCCCACCAGAACCGAGTTGTTATTGCGTAGATAATACCACAGTCAGGAACTTCCAAGAAATAAATTACTCAGCAAAAATGTTTTTTGCAAAAGTTGTTTCAACCTCTTGGAAGTTCCCAGTGGAAATATACCATACCCTATCCTTCAACTGGCTTTGGCTGTACTAATGCTGGGAGAAAAGGAAACACTTGGTTTGACAATGGCTGGAACAATTTTTTCGCAAGCCATTCTTGCACCTGATAAATTTCTGGCTGTTGGGCCGACTTGTAAAGCAGCAAGACCACCCATAATAAATAACTCACAGCCAGGCCAACGCAGGCTAGTATCTAATACTGGCAAACCTTTGATGATGGGAGTGGGATAAGCTGCGAGGATATCTGTTAATAGGGGTTCAGTTGTGACATCGAATTTAGTCCCAGTGGAAAGCCAAATGTAATCAAACTCATGTCGGCTACTATCACTACATTCGACGCGCCAATTTTCACCCAACCATTCAGCTTTGATAACTTGGCATTGTTCGTCAATTCTGATGTTACCAGCCCGCACTTGTCGCCGTAGTTGAGTTGCGATCGCTGGTGTCATAGAACCACCATTTCTGGCTTGCTGAATCATTGTCCAGCGTTTTTCCCAGTTTGATTGAGCAAAAAAATCTTTGAGATATTTCGGCCCCAACCATCCGGGTTCAGCATCAAACAACTTCTCTGCTAAATTTCGCCGAATCAGCAAATGCACCTTTGCACCGCGAGAAATTGCGCCGATAGCCAAATGTCCACTTGTCAACCCACCACCGACAATCAAAACTCTCTTACCAGTCAAGTGTGATTTGCGTAAATCAATATTTTGTGAGTGGCAAAGTTTGTCTGGTGGGTAAGTTGTGGGGATTTCCTTAACCCAATTTGGTAATTGAATTTGAAAACCACCAGTAGCCAAGACAACCCGCCGAGCAATTACCTCTTGTCCATCTTGCAAATCAAGGCGAAATTTGGGACGTAAATTATCAACTAAAGGTGTAATACCCTTGACGGCCAGAGGAATTACTTGCTCTTGCAACTGCCAAACTCGAATCACATCTTGGCAAAAATCCTCAAATAACTTTGTCCCTGGTAAATCGTAGGGGGGAAATAATTCTTGAGGACGAGATTCAGCAAACTTGCGTAAAGCAAACGGGTTGGGGTCGGGATGGTGAACGGCGGGAGAACGCAAATGGGGAATTTCTAAAGCGGCAAATTGCTGCTTCCAACCACTCAACCACATCCCACTAGGGTCAAATACCGAAAATCTACCCCTAATTGACTGCCGTTTTTGCAACAGATGAGTAGTTAAGGTGAGAGCATGAGGCCCTGCACCAACAATAGCCAAGTCAATGTTGTTAGTCATGGGACACTTCACACTTCATACTTCTTGATCAACGCTACGTCTTTGGCGAAGTAGGTCAAAATTAAATCTGCACCAGCACGTTTCATACTCGTCAAACTTTCTAAAATTACTTTTTTTTCATCTATCCAACCCATTTGAGCTGCGGCTTTAATCATGGCGTACTCGCCACTGACGTTGTAGGCTGCTACTGGTAATTGGGTGGCTATGCGAATTTGTTGAATAATATCTAGATAAGCGAGGGCAGGTTTAACCATGACAATATCTGCACCTTCGGCAATGTCTAGTTCTACTTCTTTGATGGCTTCTCTAGCGTTGGCTGCATCCATTTGATAGGTCTTTTTATCACCAAATTTCGGAGCAGAATCTAACGCATCTCGAAAGGGGCCATAGTAGGCTGAGGCGTATTTAGCGGAGTATGCCAAAATCCCGACATTGATGTAACCTTCTGCATCTAAAGCCTGACGAATTGCTCCAATTCTTCCATCCATCATGTCAGAAGGAGCAACAAAATCTGCTCCGGCGGCGGCTTGGGAAAGTGCCATTTTCACTAACACTTCTACCGTGGGGTCATTTAAAATTGTGCCTTGTTCATCAACTAAGCCATCGTGACCATGTGTAGTGAAGGGGTCAAGGGCAACATCAGTGATGACAACAATATCGGAAACAACTTGTTTAATGGCTTTGACTGTTTGTTGTACTAATCCTTCTGGGTTGTAGCTTTCTGTACCTGTGTCGTCTTTTTTATGTTCGGGGATGACGGGGAAAAGTGCGATCGCATTTATGCCCAAACTAGATACTTCAGCAATTTCTTTGAGTAATAAATCCAAAGAATATCGATAACATCCTGGCATAGAAGCAATTTCTACTTTCTGCCCTTCTCCTTCCATGACAAACATCGGATAAATCAAGTCATCCACACTCAGAGTTGTTTCCCTCACCATCTGGCGCAACTTTTCAGTCCGACGCAACCGCCGGGGACGCTGGAGGAGGTTTAATGGTTTGACGGACATAGGTTAAAGTTAAATTAAAATGATAATCATTATTATAAATATATAAGATAACAGTTGTTTGATGAGAATGGGTTTTGCAGTATCTACAGCCCTACGGGGAAGTCAAAATTCACAAGTCAAAAATTCTCTGACTTGTTCTACCCTCTCGCTATCGCCCAAACTGTTGATTTCTCGTCTCACTACGTAAATACAACCAATATTCTTGAGCATTGCTAAATGCTCTATTGGCAAATATCATTTTTCTTGTCCGGCTTGCAGAGAGAAATAATAGCTAAGAATTGTGGCTGGTTCGCCTAAACTGACCCATTCCTCGCCTAAGATTTCGGGCGGAATTTGCAACTGAGTATTGGTTTCGCCTCTTAAATCTAGCTTTCTGAGGTTAGTTAGTTGCTGTATTTCTGAAGGTAAATTGATCAAGTCATTATTTTCAAGATTCAGAATTTCTAGTTTTGTGAGTTGTCCAAATTCTGGTGGCAGACTGCTGAGTTGATTTTCTCGGAGGTCGATAGATCGCAGGTTGACCAATTGTCCTATTTCCGATGGTAAACTACTCAGTTGATTACCACCAAGAAAGAGTGATCGCAGTTTGACCAGTTGTCCTATTTCCGATGGCAAACTACTCAGTTGATTATCACCAAGAAAGAGCGATCGCAGGTTAACCAGTTTTCCTATTTCCGGTGGCAGACTACTTAGTTGATTATCACCAAGAGAGAGCGATCGCAGTTTGACCAGTTGTATTATCTCCGATGGTAGACTACTCAGTGGATTACCACCAAGAGAGAGCGATCGCAGTTTGACCAGTTGTTCAAATTTCGATGGCAGACTACTTAATTGATTCTCACAGAGGTCGAGGGATTGTAGATTGACCAATTGTCCAAATTTTGGTGGTAGGCTACTCAGTTGATTCTCACAGAGGTCGAGGGATTTTAGGTTGATTAGTTGTCCAAATTCTGGCGGTAAGCTACTCAGTTTACTCCCGAAGAGGTTGAGGGATTGTAGATTGACCAATTGTCCAAATTCTGGTGGCAGACTACTCAGTTGATTATCACAGAGGTCGAGGGATTGTAGGTTGATTAGTTGTCCAAATTCCGGTGGCAGGCTACTCAGTCGAGCATCAGCGAGGTTGAGGGATTGCAGGTTGACTAATTGTCCAAATTCCGGTGGCAAACTGCTCAGGCGATTACTCAAGAGGTTGAGGGATTGCAGGTTGACCAATTCTCCTATTTCCGGTGGTAGATTCCTCAGCCGAGCATGAGCTAGGTTGAGAGATTGCAGATTGATCAGTTTTCCGATTTCCGGTGGCAGGTTCCTCAGTCGAGCATGAGTGAGTTCGAGGGATTGCAGATTGATCAGTTGTCCGATTTCTGGTGGCAGATTCCTCAGTCGAGTATGAGCGAGGTCGAGCGATCGCAGATTGATCAGTTTTCCGATTTCCGGCGGCAAACTACGAATGTGATTACCAACGAGGTTGAGGGATTGCAGGTTGACAAGTTCTCCTATTTCCGTTGGAAAACTACTAAGTTGATTAAAACTGAGGTCGAGAGATTGCAGGTTGACAAGTTGTCCTATTTCCGGTGGCAGAATGCTCAGTTGATTACTGAAGAGATTGAGCGATTGTAGGTTGACAAGTTGTCCTATTTCTGGCGGCAGAATGCTCAGTTGATTACTGAAGAGATTGAGCGATCGCAGGTTGACAAGTTGTCCTATTTCCGGTGGCAGTTTTGTTAAATCACTGTAGGAAAGGTCTAATTCTGTTGCGCTGTCCTTTGCGGCTTGTGCAATAATTTGCAGCAGTTCTTCGTTAGTCATTTTGGGGTTGCCATACAGGTCTGACGACTATTTGCTGCTTAGACAAGCAGCCGAGAAATTGAGTTAATTAATAATTTAACTAACGTGAATGATATACGCAGGACAGAAGCACAAAGCCAAGTTTAAGTTCGGAAATCAAGATGAGTGGGACTTTTGCATGGTTTTTGGTAAATATCTGCCCCCAAAATCTCTGTGTAATGTCTATCCTGGAATAGTAGGGGAATCACCTTAGCGTAAATTGCCAGCAGGTGTTTGATGCTGCAAATAGAACAGATAATACACCACCGTTATCAAATCCAACGGCAACTCGGTAATAATGGCATTCGCCAAACTTGGCTGGCCAAAGATTTACAAGCTGCTGATGGAGAAGAATCATTAGTGGTGGTCAAACTTTTGGCGTTCGGCGGAACTGTGCAGTGGGATGATTTGAAGTTGTTTGAGCGAGAAGCCCAAATTCTCAAACAACTCAAACATCCGCGCATTCCGCAATACATTGATTACTTTTGTGTTGATGACCGCACATTGTGGTTTGGCTTAGTCCAAGAATATATTCCTGGTGACTCACTCAAAGAAAAACTGACAGTTGGTAAACGCTGCACAGAAAAGCACGCCCGAAAAATTGCGACTGAGGTTTTAAAAATTCTGGTATATCTGCATGAGTTGAATCCTGGTGTGTTGCATCGGGATATCAAGCCCAGTAATTTAATTTGGGGTGAAGATAATCAGATATATTTGGTAGATTTCGGTGCAGTCCAAGATAAAGCGGCGAAAGAAGGCGTGACTTTTACGGTGGTTGGGACTTATGGTTATGCGCCGATGGAACAATTTGGTGGTCGGGCTGTTCCTGCATCTGATTTGTATGCTTTGGGCGCATCGTTAATTCATTTATTAACGGGTATTCCCCCTGGTGATTTACCCCAACAAGATTTGCGGTTGCAGTTTGCTGACCGAGTTAACGTGAGTCCTAGTTTTATGCGCTGGTTACAAAAGATGACTGAACCTGCGCCGGAAAACCGCTTTAGCAATGCCCGCCAAGCAATTGAGACTTTAAAATCTAATTTGGTTGTCAAACCTGTAAGCAATAAGATAATTAATAATTCTGGTTGTGGGATTAATTCTACAGAACCAGTACCAGAAGAGATTTTGGGATGGAATTGGGGGGCTTTTTTATTACCTTGGTTATGGTTATGGACTAATCAGGTATGGTGTGGCTTATTTTGTTTTGTACCGCAGATTGGTTGGTTTATGGCGATCGCAATGGGGGCAAAAGGCAATGAATGGGCTTGGAGAAGTAGACAATGGCGCAGTATTGAACATTTTAAAGAACATCAACGCGGTTGGGCGATCGCGGGAATCCTCGTCGGCGCACCCATAAGTTTAATTTTGTGGATTACTGCATTTCTCGCGTTGAAGTCAATATTTTAGCTGAAACAGCAGAAGCCTCTCGCTCACAGCTTTGCGGGAGCGATGAGATGAATGCGAGCGAGGTGAGGAGTGCAGGTTGACCGATGCCGCATTGCATTCGGCATCGGTCAACCTGCAAGGACGAAATGAGCAAACTCTTGTGGTAAACTTGAACCATCTTGAGCCTCACTGCCGCAAGCGAAAACCAAGCTAACAGGTACAGGTTGCCAGAAAAAGTTATGGGTCTTGGGAACCAGGACTCCTGCCCTTGGAGGGAATGTAAGACCAAAGGAACTACGGAGTTCTGGCGGCGATTCCCGATGAATTGGGAAGCCCACACTGTACCGTAGGTCAGTGTGTGGTAGTTCACGACTTACTAATTATTCAACGGAGTCCAATTAGCAGAAGGAACAAACGCTGCCCAATAGTAGCTGCAAAAAAGTAATCATGAAAAAAACCAGAACCCCGGTTTTGATAAAAACGAGGTTCTGGTTGCTTAGAAAGACTTGATGACTACATCAAAATTACTTGGTGCTTTCAGCAGCTGTACCAATCATTTTGGCAGCATTTTCTTCACTTTCGAGAATACCGAACTCAATCAACAATTCTTCTAATTCTTCCATTTCAATTGGGGTAGGAATTTTGAGATTTTCGTTGTTGATGATTTTGTTAGCCAAGGTGCGGTATTCGTTAGCTTGGTTGCTGTCGGGTGCGTACTCGTTCACTGTCATCCGGCGCAATTCAGCGTGTTGAACAATATTGTCACGGGGTACAAAGTGAATCATTTGGGTGTTCAACCGTTTTGCCAAGGTTTCGATGAGTTCGTGTTCCCGGTCTGTCTTACGGCTGTTACAAATCAAACCACCCAAACGCACACCACCGGAGTGAGCGTATTTCAAAATACCACGAGCGATGTTGTTTGCAGCGTACATCGCCATCATTTCACCTGATGTCACGATGTAGATTTCTTGTGCTTTGTTTTCGCGGATAGGCATTGCGAAACCACCACATACAACGTCGCCTAATACGTCATAAGATACGAAGTCAACGTCTTGGTAAGCACCATTTTCTTCTAAGAAGTTAATGGCGGTAATAATACCACGACCCGCGCAACCTACACCGGGTTCAGGGCCACCAGACTCTACGCACTTCACACCACGGAAACCGGTGAGCATGACTTCTTCGAGTTCTAAGTCTTCTACTGCACCACGTTCAGCAGCCAAGTGTAATACTGTAGTTTGTGCTTTAGAGTGCAGCATCAAACGGGTGGAGTCAGCTTTAGGGTCGCAACCTACAATCAGGATGCGTTGACCCATTTCTGCCATCGCTGCCAAGGTGTTTTGAGAAGTGGTAGATTTACCAATACCGCCTTTACCGTAGAAAGCGATTTGTCTGATTTTTTTGTCAATACTCATGGTTGGTGTTTTCCTGTGATGATTTTGATTGCCAATTTGAAAAGTCAATAGTGGTTAAAGGCTACATACTTGAGAATTTGTCTTTCAGGAATATTGCAAGTATTACCAAATGCAGATTCAGATAAATCTCAAGAGATGAAATTGGTATTTGTAGTCTGGCTGCTATTGGGTGTGTGCAGAAATTTCATCTCATGAAAAGCAAAGTTGCGAAAAGCTAGACATACACATTACAGGTTGCTGTAATTAAATCCCCATCGGTTGCTCAAGCCTTAAGAATGGTGACAGTGGCAATAGACATTTCCCTAGGTTTTGATAAACCCAACCAACCAAAATTGCACTCCACTCTGAATGGCTATTATTTACAACTTTCCTGTTTTGGATGTGTCAACATTTCTCAAAACTTCTGCTGTTAGTTGCTGTTTTGGTATTGCTAACAAATATTGCTGAAAAATACTCAATTTGCTAGTAACTAATGCAGTAAAATCAATCTTTTATGACAAAGAGAGAGTTAATTTGGCTTGCATTATTTTCAGTAACCGTGCTAATTTCTTTTAGATTGCCAGCTTGTACTAAGAGTCTTTCTTCCCAGGCTCCTAGAGTAATTTTTTCTGGCTGATAATACTAGCTTGTATAGCCAATTATTACTAGTAATTATCTAAGCAAGTTATCACTGACTTCAAGTTTGTACTGAGGTTACAATCCTATTTATCTGGCTGATTTCTATCGTTAGCAAAAAGCGTCACGATATTGAAGTGGATTTACCAGAGCAAAAGGACTTTATTGAGGTAAACTCAATATTTTTCTTGAAGTCTTTTGCGTTCTTGCTTTTTGATTCCTATAGTCAGCTTAACACCGTTTGATTAATTTATTTATCAAAGTTTGAAGTATTTTTGCTTTTATTTGATGATGCTGAATAAATATTTTACTTAGATATGAGTGCTGTCATGAGATTGATGAGATTATAAAGTTTTGGCTGACATTTTAATTTTTCTGGTTTGTTTAATTTGAACTTATTAGGACTTACGCAAAAAAACGAAAAAATAAGGTTTTATAACAGGGTGCAGGGGTATGAGGGTGTAAGGGTGTAAGTATCCACAACCCTTACACCCCATACCCTTTCACCCTCATACCCAATCCCCACAGAAAATTTTGATGCGTAAGTCCTGCTTATAACACAAGTCAGTTAGAAGTCTGAAAGTTACCTAAATAGAATTTAGGAGTCAGGAGTCAGAATTCAGAAGAAATTATGTACGACACTTCGCTAAACTTAGTGCATCGCCGGCGGATGAATAAGCAATTTTAATACCCCTGGCTCTTGTTCTGACTCCTGAATTCTGACTTCTGAATTCTTATGCAATGTATTTAGATATTTTGACAAGATGAGTTTTTTACCTAATTTTAAATGTATCTTTATTGCTGTTGTGATCCGTTCGCTCTACTATCCCGATATCATCACTTCATTCTGTAAAAGCTAATGAAAGCAATTATGACTGGGAGCCAAACAAGTGCAAATCACTAAGCGCAATGTTGAGTTAAGGGTAGATGACAGCTTAATGCGGGTGTATGTCGCCTCTCCCAAGCCAGCCGGAACTTATCCAGCCATTTTGTTTTACAGTGATATCTATCAATTAGGTAGTCCGATGATTCGCCTGGTTAACTACCTAGCCGGGTTTGGTTATGTTGTCGCCACACCCGAAATTTTTCACCGCTTGGAAACCGTTGGTACAGTCATTGAACCGGATGATTTGGGGAGAATGCGGGGTAATGATGATGCACGCAGAACAGCGATCGCAGAGTATGATGCAGATTGTCGCGCTGTGATTGATTTTCTCAAAACCGACGCGGCGGTTAACCCCGATAAAATTGGCACTCTCGGCTTTTGCATCGGCGGACATTTATCTTTTCGCGCCGCCTTCCACAGTGAAATCAAAGCTGCGGTTTGCTGTTACCCGACTGGTATCCCCAGTGGCAAACTTGGTCAAGGCATAGCAGATACTATTCATAGAGTGAGTGAAATTAAAGGCGAATTACTGCTGATACTTGGTACTCTTGACCCTCACATTCCCGAAAGCGATCGCCATACATTAATTAAAGCAATTACAGATGCCAATATACCTCATCAAGTATTTTTATACGAAGCCGAACATACATTTATGCGCGATGATGGTTATCGCTACGATGCTGTTGCAGCTACCTCCGCTTGGTTAGAAATCACCACGTTCTTAGCCAAAATATTTCCTTAGAGATCATAGGGGTGTGGGAAGTGTGGGAAGTGTGGGAAGTGTGGGAAGTGTGGGGAGGGGGGAAAGATTTCATCATCCTCCGACTCCTCCCACCCCTCTCACACCCCTGGATTTCTCAACAAGAGAGAAATCCAGGTTTAATGAAGGGTGACTGCCCTCATTCAATCTCACACCGTCTATGTTATTGTTTCACCAGAAATATTAGGATGCTTTACGCTTTGCCTCCATGACTGGGAGGCATTTATTTTGGGAATAATACTGCCTTGAAAGTAGGGAGTAGGGAGTGGGGAAAAGAATAGAACTTACACCAGAACACGAAAAATGAGGTTTTTAGAGAAGGGTTTAGAAGTATGAAGGTGTAAGGGGGTAGGTTTTCAAAACCCTTACATCCCTAAAACCTCAATCAAACCTTGAATTTTGCCTATCACTGCATACATCCTACTCCCCACTCCCCACTCCCTATCTGACAGGTGTAGGTTTTTTACGTTATGCCCCAAAAACCTTGATTTAGGGTGTAGGGGTGTAAGGGTGTGAGGGGGGTGGAACTCTGATTAAATCGTGATTTTTAGAGTCGCTACTCATCACTCTGTTAAAAACCTACACTTGTGAGCCACTCTCTATTCCCTCACTTTTAACTGCAATGTAAGACAATAGTCTAGAATCTAAGTTTACATATCCAAAATCAATGGATCGACGCTCATTTTTACTCAGTGTAAGTGGATTGGCACTGTCGCAACTGCTGGTAGGGTGCGAGAATAAAAACCAAACTAAACTCAGCGTTCAGTTATTAAAAAATTCTATTCCTGCTCAAGTAGTTGATCAATTTAGCCAATTTTTGCAGCCAAAGCCAAAGTTAAAATTCTCTCCCGTTGAGCAAATTCAAAATTTATATCAACAATTGCAACATTGGCAAGAACAAGCAAAAACCAACGATAAACAAAATTGGACGCGCTGGATTCCATTTATTAATTCCCAAACAACCGATGTAGTAGACTTGGTAAGTTTGGGAGATTACTGGCTAAAAAGTGCCATTGAACAAAAATTAATTCAACCGCTAGAAGCAGCAGAAGTCCAACAATTAAAATCTTGGTCGAATTTGGACGAAAGATGGCGACAATTAGTAACGCGCAATGAACAAGGAAACTTAGATCCTCAAGGAAAAGTCTGGGCTGCGCCTTATCGTTGGGGTAGTACAGTGATTGTATACGATCGCCAGAAATTTCAGGAATTAGGCTGGCAACCCCAAGACTGGAGTGATTTATGGCGGGATGGGTTGCGATCGCAAATTTCTTTACTCGATAATCCTAGAGAAGTAATCGGTCTAGCATTGAAGAAACTCGGACAATCTTACAACACCGAAAACCTCGACACCGTACCTAACCTAGAAAAAGAACTGCAAACCTTAAACCAACAAGTAAAATTCTACAGTTCTAACAACTACCTCGAAGCTTTAATTACAGGAGATACTTGGTTAGCCGTTGGTTGGTCAAGTGATGTATTACCAATTTTGTCACGTTATCCCCAACTTAATGTAGTCATCCCCAAATCAGGAACAGCCATTTGGGCAGATTTATGGGTACGCCCCACTAAAGCCAGCAAAAACGACATATCATCTAAGTGGATTGACTTTTGTTGGCAACAGGAAATCGCCAAACAAATCACCACCAAAACTAAAACCAATTCACCAATTATTTCTGATATTAAAATTACTGATATTGCCGAACCAATACAGAGTTTATTACAAACAAATCAGCAAATATTCCCAAAAAGTGAATTTTTGCTGCCATTATCGGCATCAACAACAAAACAGTACGAATCTCTGTTTACTAAAATCAAGACAAGTTAATTAAATAGTTGGGAAAAGGCAGAAGGCAGTGGTTTGACTTCGCTCACCAAGCAGGCAGAAGGCGGGAGGCAAGAAAATTTTAGTTTAATTAACCTAAAAATACTAATAACATTTTCACCTGTAACCTATCACCTATCACCTATAACCTTCATTCAGACGATTGCTGTAATACTAATCTATTTAAAGAATTAATTTGAATGCGGCATGATGTTGGATTAGTTTGAAAGTTACAGGTATAACTCCCTAAAAGTTCCTGCTGATAATTAAACACCCGCAAATTATAAACATCCTTTCTGGCAACATTGCCGAGGCGATTTATAAAACTGTAGCGTTCTAGATAATCTAGTATGCTCCAAACTTGTTGATTGACAATTACATCTACTCTTCCTGGTGTGGTTGCAGTAGCAGGATACGCTATCCAATTATCCAACAATTTACTTTCAGAATTAGCTTGCGCTAACCATAAACTAGGAGTTGTTAATCCTTGTGGGTTAATGGTGTTAGCTGTAATTACATTGCTGTTGGGTTTAGTTAATAAATCTAGTTCCAACGGCGCATCTGAAGGTAAGGGAACGGCAGCTATTTCTGCTAATGAAGGAGAAATTGGTAACAGCAAAATTGCACCCAAGCTGAAACCCAAAAGTATTGGCAAAGATTTTTGGCAAGACATAGACTAACACCCTTTGCTGATTTAGCAGTCCTATTTGATGGGGAGAGGAGAGGGACAAGGGAGACAAGGGAGACAAGGAAGAGGAGGGGAAAATGGATGGTATTTGATATCTAAAAAAGTTTTTTATTTGGTCATTTATCACGAGTTGTCAGCCTATTTTACGCTGCTTCATCTAGTGCGCTGCAATTACCGACTTACTACTACCTTGTCCCCCTTGTCCCCCTTGTCTCCCTTGTCCCCCTTCCCTCATCCTCACTTCCCAACATCAATTCTTGATTCCCGTTGTAGCAATTCCCCGAATAAATTGACGCTGACCAATTAAAAATAGTGCCATCACTGGTACGGTTGCAATTGTTACGGCTGCCATCATCAAAGGCCAGTTGTTGGTAAATTGTTCTTGAAACTCGGCTAATGCCAACTGTACGGTTCTTAATTCTGGGCGTGTGGTAAATACCAAAGGCTTAAACAAATCATTCCATTCCGCAATAAAGGTGAATAAAAACAACGTCACCAAAGCCGGACGGGCTAAAGGTAATAACACCCGCCATAAGATTTGTAACCTGTTTGCGCCGTCAATGATGGCTGCTTCTTCTAGTTCTACCGGAATTGTCTGAAAATATTGGCGTAAAAGAAATATGCCAAAGCCATTGACAGCCGTGGGTAAAATCAGCGCCCCATAGGTATTAATTAAGTGTCCCCACTTCAACACCAAAAATATAGGTATAACTAACAGCTGAAAAGGAATCACTAGGGTTGCTAAAACAACTAACAGCAATGCTTGTCTGCCACGAAATTTCAATCTTGCCAAGGCGTAACCAGCCAAAGCAGAGGTGATTAGCTGAAATGCGGTGACTGCGATCGCTACTACAGTAGAATTAGCAAAAGCTAAAAGGAACTTCCCGCGCTGCCACGCATCATGATAATTATCTAACGACCAATTTCGCGGCATCGTGATATCTGGAGTCGCGCCAGGGGGTGCAAAAGAAGTGAAAAACACAACAAATAGCGGTAGCAAGACAATGAATGCGCCTAACAGCAGTACCGCTAAACTAAAAATATCGCCAGATTTGAGATGCCAACTTGATTTCATCATAAGTGTGAGATAGCAGAGCTTAGGGGCTAGAGGCTAGGGACTAGCGAGAAACTTAATTATTGACTCTTGACGATTAAATCGACTCTCTGCATTTGTTTCTTTAGTACTAGAGTATCGCCCCCAGCAAAAGCTAATCTATTACATAGTGACTTGTTAAGTTAAATTAAACAACAGTGAAGATTGCCCTAAAATGACAGGGTAAATTAAGCGTTAGTATCAAATGATTCATTTTACAGGAGTGACGATACCATGCAGCAGTTAGCAGATGGATTAGAAATAGATTTCCAAAGTGAAACATATAAAGATGCCTATAGTCGCATTAATGCGATCGTGATTGAAGGGGAACAAGAAGCTTATGAGAATTACATTAAACTAGCTGAACTGCTGCCTGATCATAGTGATGATTTAATTCGCTTGTCGAAAATGGAAAGCCGCCATAAAAAAGGCTTTGAAGCTTGCGGCCGCAATTTAAACGTGACACCAGATTTGCAATTTGCTAAGGAGTTTTTTGCACCTCTGCACGATAACTTTAAAGTCGCCGCCGCCCAAGGTAAGGTTGTCACCTGCTTACTGATTCAATCTTTGATTATTGAATGTTTTGCGATCGCGGCCTACAACATCTACATCCCTGTTGCTGATGCTTTTGCCCGCAAAATTACTGAGGGTGTAGTCAAAGATGAGTATAGTCATTTAAACTTTGGTGAAGTTTGGCTGAAAGCTAACTTTGAAGCCTCCAAAGCTGAACTAGAAGAAGCAAACCGCCAAAACCTACCCATTGTTTGGAAAATGCTCAACCAAGTAGCGACCGATGCTGAAGTGTTAGCAATGGAAAAAGAAGCTTTAGTCGAAGACTTCATGATTCAATACGGTGAAGCTTTAAGTAACATTGGCTTCACAACCAGAGATATCATGCGCTTATCAGCCTACGGACTCTCAGCTGCTTAAACAAGTATGAAGGATGAAGCATGAGGAATGAAGGTTAAAAAAGAACTCAAAAGTCAGAATTAAATTCACCATTTTGCTAAAATTCCAGACTTTACACTTCATACTTCATACTTCATACTTCACACTTTGTTGTATTTTTAAGGTTAGGTATTCTCACTTACCCACTCAATTCCACGCTTTCGACGCAGCAAACGCCTAATACACACTACATGTTTGGTCTAATTGGACATCTGACTAGTTTAGAACACGCTCAAGCGGTAGCTCAACAATTGGGATACCCAGAATATGCCGATCAAGGTCTAGATTTTTGGTGCAGCGCCCCGCCGCAAATTGTTGATCACATTAAAGTTACCAGTTTGACTGGAGAAACAATCGAAGGCAAGTACGTAGAATCATGCTTTTTGCCAGAAATGCTGGCAAATAGACGAATTAAAGCGGCAACTCGCAAAATTTTAAATGCAATGGCTCATGCTCAAAAGCATGATATAGACATCACAGCTTTAGGCGGTTTTTCATCAATTATTTTTGAAAACTTTAATTTAGAGCAGTTCAGCCAAGTCCGTAACGTCACATTAGAGTTTGAACGCTTCACTACAGGTAATACACACACTGCTTATATTATCTGTCGGCAAGTAGAGGCAGCTGCCAAACAAGTTGGAATTGAACTGTCGAAAGCAACAGTGGCTATCTGTGGTGCAACTGGGGATATTGGTAGTGCAGTCACACGTTGGCTAGATGCCAAAACAGATGTCAAGGAAATTCTGCTCATCGCCCGTAACCAAGAACGCCTGCAAAATTTACAAGACGAACTAGGGCGGGGCAAAATTATGGCCTTAGAGGCAGCCTTACCCGAAGCTGATATTGTGGTTTGGGTGGCAAGTATGCCCAAAGGGGTAGAAATTGACCCCAAGATGTTAAAACAACCTTGTGTCCTGATTGATGGCGGCTATCCCAAAAATTTAGCGACAAAAATTCAACATCCTGACGTTCATGTACTCAACGGTGGCATTGTTGAGCATTCTTTGGATATTGACTGGAAAATCATGAAAATCGTCAATATGGAAGTGCCAGAACGTCAGCTATTTGCTTGTTTCGCCGAAGCGATGCTACTGGAATTTGAGAAGTTACATACGAACTTTTCTTGGGGGCGTAATCAGATTACCGTAGACAAAATGGAGCAGATTGGTCAAGCATCGGTGAAACATGGCTTTAGACCTTTGCTGCTTTAACAAAGTCAAAAGTTAAAAGTTAAAAGGTAAAAGAATGTTTTTACTTTAGCCTTTTTACTTTTTACTTCTTTAATCCCCAATCCCTAGTTCCTCATCCCTAAATTATGGCCACTACCGAGCGTAAACCACTACTGTTGGATTTTGAAAAGCCGTTAGCCGAACTCTCAAACCGCATTGAGCAGATTCGGCAACTAGCAGAAGAAAATGGTGTTGATGTATCTGGCGAAATTCGCAAGCTAGAAGCACGCGCCACAAAACTGCGTGAGGAGATTTTCAGTACATTATCTCCGGCTCAAAAGGTACAAGTCGCCCGTCATCCCCGTCGCCCCAGCACCCTGGACTATATTCAGGCAATTACCGATGAATGGATGGAGTTGCATGGCGATCGCTGTGGGACTGATGATCCGGCTTTAATTGCTGGTGTCGCTCGTTTAGGTGGGCAACCAGTAGTGATGTTAGGTCAACAAAAAGGGCGTGACACTAAGGATAACATTGCGCGGAACTTCGGGATGGCGGCTCCTGGTGGTTATCGCAAGGCAATGCGGCTGATGGAACATGCCAATAAATTTGGAATGCCGATTTTAGCTTTTGTGGATACACCAGGCGCTTTAGCCACCGTCGCCGCCGAACATCAAGGCGCAGGTGAAGCCATTGCCTATAACCTCCGGGAAATGTTTAGCTTGGATGTACCAATTATCTGCACAGTGATTGGTGAAGCAAGTTCTGGTGGGGCGCTAGGGATTGGGATTTGCGATCGCCTACTGATGTTTGAACATGCTGTTTACACTGTGATCAGCCCTGAAGGTTGTGCCGCAATTCTTTGGAAAGATGCCGGCAAAGCACCCCAAGCTGCTATGGCTTTAAAAATTACTTCCCATGATTTAAAAAATTTAGGGATTATTGACCAAATTTTGTCAGAACCTATTGGTGGCGCTCACTCTGACCCCTTAGAAGCCGCAACCACCCTTAAGCAAGCCCTTTTAGATAACTTAGATGAACTCAAACAGTTAACATCCCAAGAAAGACGGCAACTGCGTTACGATAAATTCCGCAAAATCGGTGTCTTTACAGAAATTCCCCACTAGCAAACCCAAGCTAGGTCATTAATTCAAGAGCAATGCTATAATTGCCTGTGGTTCTTAAAGATTTTTAACAATCTTTTTAACCACAGGCATTTGTATTTTTGATTAATCGACTCACTTAAACGAGAGATTTCGTTTAGTTTTGCGAGTAGACAGCCTAAACTCCCAGATGAAGACTTAATTTTCATCTTTGGGATGTATTTTATTGGGTAAAATTTCCCATACTGACAATTCAATATAGCAATTGTCAAAAAAAATTATCGGAATTTAAGGTTACTTTAATGTGGCCCATCCGAAAGACTTAAATAATTTGGTGGCAAAGGGCTGGGGTCACTGCCAAAAAAATGGGGGAAAGCATGGGTAGTAAGCAGAAACAACGCGCCCTGATTACTGGGGCGAGTAGCGGAATTGGCAAAGCAACAGCCTTGGCATTTGCCAAAGCTGGCATAGATGTTGCCTTAGTCAGCCGTTCTTTAGATAAATTAGAGGCGGTAGCAACAGCAGCCAAGGAAAGCGGAGTAGAAGCTCAAGCATACTCCCTAGATTTAGCCGATTTACCCCAAGTAGCAGCGAAAATTACCGCGATCGCCCAAGATTTTGGCAACATAGATATTTTGGTCAATAACGCCGGAATAGGCTATACAGGGAATTTAAGCGACACAAGCTTAGAAGACTGGCAAAAAGTTATTAACATCAATCTCACCAGTGTATTTGAGTGCATCAAAGGAATTTTACCGGGAATGCGCGATCGCAGCACAGGCACAATTATCAACGTAGCCTCAATCGCTGCCAAGCAAACCTTTGCTGGATGGGGAGCCTATTGTGTTAGCAAAGCCGGACTTCTAGCCCTTTCTCAAACCCTGGCTCAAGAAGAACGCGCCCACGGTATCCGTGTCACGGTCATTTGTCCTGGTTCTGTGAATACAGAAATTTGGGACACAGACACCGTTCACGCCAACTTTGACCGTTCAAAAATGTTAACTCCAGAAATTGTGGCACAGTCAATTCTCCACACTGTCTTATTGCCACCACAAGCAGTGATTGATGAATTAGTTCTGATGCCCAATGCAGGCACATTTTGAGTGCTGAGTGCTAAGTGCTGAGTGCTGAGTATCGCAAACATCCAACAAACTAACTAAAAATTACATCATGACTATTGCTAGTTCTAACGGTTCCAATCGTTTTCAATCTCCTCTGATTTCTGATTTGGCAGATGCCATCAATACCAGACCCGATCGCAACACCCACGACGGCAGACAACCGGATTTGCACCCGCCTTCTGAGGAACAGATGGAGCAAATGATGGATGCTGTCAGAAACATCATAGTCGGTGTTGGGGAAGACCCTGAACGTGAAGGATTGCTGAAAACTCCCAAACGTGTGGCCGAAGCAATGCGGTTTCTCACCAGTGGCTATAACCAATCTTTAGACGAACTATTGAACGGTGCCATTTTCGATGAAGGACATAACGAAATGGTACTCGTGCGAGATATTAACTTTTTTAGCCTCTGTGAACATCACATGCTACCTTTTATGGGCAGAGCGCATCTTGCTTATATTCCTAATCAAAAAGTTGTGGGCTTAAGTAAGTTAGCCCGGATTGTGGAAATGTATTCTCGCCGTTTGCAAGTCCAAGAAAGGT
The DNA here is from genome assembly GCF_014696905.1 of Nostoc sp. FACHB-190. Lineage (NCBI taxonomy): Bacteria > Bacillati > Cyanobacteriota > Cyanophyceae > Nostocales > Nostocaceae > Nostoc > Nostoc sp. FACHB-190. Next base: position 31,540 of record NZ_JACJQW010000005.1, on the reverse strand, counting down.
TAACCCGCCAAATCGCCGAAGCAATTCAAACGATTTTGGAACCTCAAGGTGTAGCAGTAGTCATGGAAGCCACTCACATGTGTATGGTAATGCGCGGTGTGCAGAAACCCGGTTCTTGGACTGTTACCAGTGCCATGCTAGGCGTATTCCAAGATGAACAAAAAACCCGTGAAGAATTCTTCAACTTGATTCGCCATCAACCATCATTCTTTTAAGTAGGGAATGGGGAATTGGGAGTAGGGAGTAGGGAAAATTCACTACTCCCTACTCGCTAACTTCTGAAATAACTCAGCTACTTTATTTAAATCTTTATTTCCTGGTTGAATTTCGACCCCGCTAGATAAATCGATACCGTCAGGGTTAACCAGACTTAAAGCTTCTAAGATATTTGCTGGGGTTAATCCACCAGCTAAAAACCACGGCGTGCCGGGGTGGAATTTTTCTAGCATTGCCCAATCTAAAGTTTTGCCTGTACCCCCTAACTGTTGGGGATGATAAGCATCAAGTAATAAAGTGTCTACATGTTGAGCGTAAATAGCGGCTGGTTCCAGGTGGTCAAGGCTGCGTATCCTCATTGCTTTGAGAATTTCGACATGGGGGAGATTTTGCCTGAGTTGGTAACAAAATTCTGGTGATTCGTCTCCGTGTAACTGTACACCAGTTAAACCGCCATCTTGAACTATGTGGTTAATCTCCGAAATGTCAGCGTTAGCAAAAACGCCGATTTTATCAATGTTATCTGGTAATTGGGTAACGACTGCGCGGATTTGGGTGGCAGTTACGTAACGAGGTGAACTAGGTACACAAATAAATCCTAGGGCAGTTGCGCCTAAAGATGCGATCGCAGTTGCTTGTTTTGGCTGAGTGATGCCACAGATTTTAACCCGCATGGTTCTAAAGAGCGAATTTTTGCTAACAATCTTTGGTTGCTGACTCACTAATTCTATAATTTGGGAGGTTTTATGAATTTTTTCATTTAGGAGACCAAATCTAGATGTTATCAAATTTACTGGCAGCAGCAGCTAATGTCCCCGCTACCCCTGCGTGGACTCCTACCGTTGGCATCATTATTAGCGTTACCAGCGTGGTTATTCTGTTGTTATCTACCCGCATTGAGCAGCCCCAAGTTGGGCCTAAATTACCAGGATTGCCAGTGAGTGTTACCACCTTTATCGCGGCTATGGCTTTTGGTCACATTGTTGGCATTGGTATTGTTTTAGGACTGACTAATATTGGTCGCCTATAAATCACCGATAACAGAGGAGTGAGAGAATCTCACAATCTCATACTCTGAAACTCATTCTTGTTCTTTCTCCAGCAATGCAACTCTCAAATCTAGGTCAGTTGAATTTGGCGATTTTTGTTACCTTAAGAACAGAACTCACAGCAACTTCATCATGACAGCTAAATTGATAGTTCTTGTCTGGAGAAAGAATTATGCAGGTGAGGTAATTGGGTTGTGATAAGTAGATGCAAAATAAACTACCTCATATCTTATGGTTAGCTTCAGCCGCGATCGCACTTTTGGTAAGTGGCTGCGAAGAAATGCTAAAATATTTGCCGCCATTACCCGACATTGAATTACCATCTCAGCAACCACCCCAACCTGTAATTCCGCCAGCCTCTGCCAAAATTGCAGACATGGAAGCCGCAGTCCGCCAAGGTATCAACAAAGTCAGGCAAGAAAATGGACTTCAGCCCCTGCAAAATAACGAAAAACTCACCCAGGTAGCTCGCAACTACAGCCGCCAAATGGCGCAGCAAAAATTCTTCAGTCACACTGGTGCTGATGGTAGCACCTTAAAAGACAGAATAAGTGCAGGGAGAATCTCTTATTTGATGGTAGGAGAAAACTTATTTACCTGTACGAATGTACCGCAACCTGTACCAGCCGCCATTAAAGGTTGGATGAATAGTCCTGGACATCGGGCTAATGTTCTGCGTCCAGTGTTTCAAGAGACTGGTGTGGGAATTTGGCGAGTTGGGAATACATACTACATGACGCAGTTATTTTTGCGACGTTAGTTTATAAGGAAGAATTCAGAAATCAGGAGTCAGAATTCAGTATGGTTAAAATCAATGAATGTAGGAGGTAAGCTATATGTTAAAAACAATCCAAGGAATTTATAAAAACGGCAAAATTGAATTAGCTGAAACCCCACAAGGTATAATCGAAAGTTTAGTGTTCGTCACTTTCTTAGAAACTAAACCCAGCCGATGGCCAGAAATAATTATGCAACATACAGGTGTAAAAGAAAGTATTATCTTTGAATCATACCGGGATGAACTAATACCACCAAACGCAATAGAACTGTAATTATGTATGGGTTATCTACTAGATACTTGCGTAATTAGTGATTTTGTTAAAGGAGAAAAAAACACCCTCAAGCGAATAAAATTAATCTCGCCCACTGAAATTTTTGTTTCATCTCTAACAGTTATGGAGGTGAAATATGGATTAGCCATCAACCCACAACGCGCTGTTAAAATCCAACCAATGATTGAAATCTTACTAAGTTCAGTTGCAATTTTACCTTTTGACTCCAAAGAAGCAGAACAGGCAGCCCACATCAGAAGCTTTCTGAAATTAGCAGGTTCACCTATTGGTGCTTATGATGTACATCACATTATGGTGACATCTAATGTCCAGGAATTTCAAAGAGTACCTAACTTGCAAATCGAAAATTGGCGTTCTGTGTGAATAGCTCATTCCTGAAAGATTGTATATAAGGAAATATAAATCAAGCAAAATCAGGCGATGCCTGCGGGGGTGTAGCTATCGCTCTATGTTAAATTAAGAACTTTTCTTTTTTCCTCAATCTAAGGTTCAAGAGTGTTACTTTACAGTTGCAATCGCGCTAATGGTAAAGTCACATCCAGACTCAGGATAGGTGCAGCGATCGCAGATTCCATTTAAAATACAAATGTATTACTCTGGCAGGAGTCGTTGTGAAAGCTAGATGGATAATTACAGCAGCTTCAGCAGCTTTGTTTTTTGGCGGTAGTTTGTTCACATCGCTGCGCGACCCTTGGTTTCAAAATCTACAACGTCCTAGCTGGCTAACCTTTGAATTTCTCATTCCTCTTATCTGGACATTCATTTGGGTTTGCCTGACGATTTCTGCAATTATTGTCTGGGAAAAAAGCAATAAGAAAGGTTCTCGCCCTTGGGGTTTGCTATTAGTTTATGCTGCTATTGCCTTACTCACATCGCTGTATAGTCCGGTGGTGGTAGAACTCCGCAGTTTGACTGGCGGTATGATTGTGGGCGGTTTAGCAACTGTTTTGGTATACATTTTGGCTTTTGTGGTCAAACCAATTTCGCAAACAGCCTCATGGCTATTTCTGCCTTATGCACTGTGGGGGCCTTTCGGTACTTATCTCACTTGGTTATTATTACAACTCAATAGCCCGGTCAAACCATAATGAAACGACTGACTCTGCAACTCTGGGTTTATCTAGCTTTATTATTGACTGGATGTGTTGCTAATAGAGATGTGAAAAATCCCCTAGCAACAGCACCAGTCAATGCTAATCAAGATGCCAATTACATCACTCAAGTGGTGCAGAAAGTCGGGTCAGCAGTAGTACGCATCAATTCCACTCGCACTGTCGCCGTATCTCCCCAAGACTCTTATTTAGGGCGTTTTTTTGGCGAACAGTTACCGAGTCGAGAAGAAGTACAGCGAGGCATTGGTTCAGGATTTATTATTAGTGGTGATGGAATTATTTTGACTAATGCCCATGTGGTAGCAGATGCAGATAACGTCGCCGTTGTGTTAAAAGATGGTCGCAGCCTTCAAGGTAAGGTAGTAGGAGTTGACCGCGTAACCGATGTAGCAGTAGTCAAAATTAAAGGTATAGGATTACCAACAGTTAAATTAGGTAACTCTGATAATTTGTTAGCAGGACAATGGGCGATCGCCATTGGTAATCCATTAGGATTAGATAATACAGTCACCCAAGGAATTATCAGTGCAACTCAACGTTCTGTTGCTGATTTAGGAGTACCCACAGAACGAGTCGATTTTATTCAAACTGATGCTGCCATTAACCCTGGTAATTCTGGCGGCCCCTTGCTGAACGCTCAAGGAGAAGTAATTGGGATGAATACTGCTATCATCCAAGGAGCGCAAGGATTAGGCTTTGCAATTCCCATCAAAACAGCCCAAAGAATTGCCAATGAATTAATCGCTAAAGGAAAAGTAGATCATCCTTATGTTGGCATTCAAATGGGAGAGTTAACCCCTGATTTACGCACCAAAATTAATCAAAGTGATACAGGTTTAAAAGTTAATCAAGATACAGGTGTGATTATTTTAGCAGTCGCCCCAAACTCTCCCGCTTCCCGTGCTGGCTTACGTCCAGGCGACATTATTGACAGTATTAACGGTGTGACAATTCAAGATATTAGACAAGTGCAGCAACAGGTAGAAACTACTAAAGTTGGTGATGTTATGCAAATTACCATCAATCGTAACGGCAAAAAACAGGCGATCTCAATTCGCACAGTCGCCCTACCTGCAAGAGATATTAGTTGAAATGCTGCTTGAAACGCCTCAAGAGTTTCTTCTCTGGGAATACCAGGTGGCCAGTATTCTTGATTTTGAGCATCTGGCCACCACCAAGTTTGATCATCTTCTCCTGCCCATGCAACACAGTTATATTCAGTTGTATCTGGACTTGTTAACTTGTATCCGTGGATAATTAAGTTGGGATAATCACGTTCAATAAAAGATTTTACATAATTAGCCCAATTGTTATTACCTACCACTGATATCCTCTTCGTTTACCCCATTCGAGCCAAGCTTTAGTCATTTCTTTTGTATTGCCTCTACACTCCGAAGGTACAGGATCTTCTCTAGAAATAGATTTTAATGCCCAAAACCAATGTCCAGATTTTCTCTCCAGTTCTCTTAACAATAAAGGTATGATAGTTTCACCCATTCCTATTATTTGTTGATAGGCAGGGTGCATCGACATTTGATTATTTGATGATACACCACGATTTTCTTCCCGCCATTGTTGGGCTAGTGTCATAAAAGTTGATTCTATGTCCTCTTGACTAGAATAATTTTGAGAGAAACTAGAATTATTCTCATCAAAAATTTGCAGTTCTTCTTTATTTGTTAGTTGTGCAGCATAAGCAACAGCCGCTTTGATATTTTCTAATGTGAGGAGTGGGTAATTCTTAACTATTTCCTCAAATGTTAATCCTTCTGCTAGGTTATCAAGGATAACTGAAACCATCACCTGTGTACCTGTAATGTGTGGTTTACCATGACATACTTCAGGATGAATAGTAATTTGTTCTTGCCAATTGATCATTTGTTTCAATGATTTTGGTTAAGGTTATTTGTTCGCGATCGCTTTTCTCTTGCCTTTGTTATTTTACATAGTAGTTATGATTTAAAATTTTTCTACTTTCTTTTTGATAATGGAATTATATAATTCTTTGTAAAAAACACCCTTGCTATTTGAACTGCTCCTGCATCATCGTTAGCTGGCTCTTCAAATTCTGCTTCACTTTTAGCTTGCTTTGTTTTGCTCTTTTTCGGAAATTTTTCCTGCCGATATCGTTCTTGAACATAAGACCATAATTCCTTTTTACTTATATCTTCTTGTTTATCTAACTTCTCTATGGCTATAACTGCGTATACCGCATTTTTTCCTAACTCATGGTTAATTTTTGCAAGTTCCCAGTCTTGAAAATCTCGTTCAGCATCAACAATGTATCCTAAATACCATAAACTGTATGCAGCACACATTCTGCAACCTTTTTTGCGTGCGTATTCACTTGTACCTTCATAGCTTTCTTTCCAAAACTTACGCCAAGATTCAGCATCTTCCTGTTGGTGGATATTCATCTTATTTATTGTTTCTGTAATCCACTTTATGTAGTTAATCTTTCCTCTTTGCATAATTGCTCCTATTGGGTGAATATTGGAAATTCCAACATTTTGTTTACCTCTTCTTTTATCCTTCCCATTAGGAAAGAGAAAATTTAATACTTATACCAACAAAAAATCCCCCGCCGCGAGGCGGGGGATTTTTATTACTAACCTATAAAACTAGTAGCCAGATCAACCGAACTTACCAGCAGTGGAGGCGATGAGGAAGGCTGCGTAGGTGAGGACATAGCCAACGGTGAAGTGAGCTAGACCAACCAAACGTGCTTGAACGATGGAGAGTGCAACGGGCTTGTCTTTCCAGCGAACTAGGTTAGCTAGAGGAGTACGCTCGTGCGCCCAAACCAAGGTTTCGATCAACTCTTGCCAGTAACCTCTCCAGGAGATGAGGAACATGAAGCCAGTTGCCCAAACTAGGTGTCCGAAGAGGAACATCCAAGCCCAAACAGACAGGTTGTTCACACCGTAGGGGTTGTAACCGTTGATCAACTGTGCAGAGTTAGCCCACAGGTAATCACGGAACCAGCCCATCAGGTAGGTAGAGTTTTCGTTGAACTGAGCAACGTTACCTTGCCAAATACCCAGGTGTTTCCAGTGCCAGTAGAAGGTTAACCAACCTACTGTGTTCAATGCCCAGAACAAAGCTAAGTAGAAGGAGTCCCAAGCGGAGATATCGCAAGTACCGCCACGACCAGGGCCATCGCAAGGGAATGCGTAACCGAAGTCTTTTTTGTCTGGCATTAATTTAGAACCACGAGCATCCAAAGCACCTTTGACTAGGATGAGGGTGGTGGTGTGCAGACCTAGTGCGATCGCATGGTGTACCAAGAAATCGCCAGGGCCAATTGTTAAGAACAGGGAGTTTGTGCCAGCGTTAATGGCATCTAACCAACCGGGCAACCATACGTTTGCATAGTTGGGGTAAGCTGTGTACGCAACACTTTCGGGGTTGGACAACAGAACATCCAATCCGTACAGTACTTTACCGTTAGCAGCTTGAACAAACTGAGCAAATACTGGCTCAATTAGGATTTGCTTTTCAGGAGTACCGAAAGCAACTACTACGTCGTTGTGAACGTACAAACCTAGGGTATGGAAGCCTAAGAAGAGAGATACCCAGCTTAAGTGAGAGATAATCGCTTCTTTGTGCTTCAGTACGCGATCTAATACGTTGTCTTTGTTTTGTTCGGGGTCGTAGTCACGTACCCAGAAAATTGCACCGTGGGCAAACGCACCGACCATCAAGAAAATCGCAATGTATTGGTGGTGGGTGTATAAAGCTGCCTGTGTGGTGTAATCCTTAGCGATGAACGCATAGGAAGGCATGGAGTACATGTGCTGCGCCACCCAAGAGGTAACAACACCCAAACAAGCCAAGTGCCAACCTAATTGGAAGTGCAGAGAGTTGTTGTAGGTATCATAAATGCCTTGGTGGGGCATGTTGAAGGGGCCTTCAACTTTTTGGCCAAAGAAAGTTTTGGCATTCATCATCTCTTTGATGCTGTGACCAATACCAAAGTTGGTACGGTACATGTGACCAGCGACGATGAATAATACTGCGATCGCTAAGTGGTGGTGAGCAATGTCAGTCAACCACAGAGCTTCTGTTTGAGGATGGAAACCACCCAAGAAGGTCAGAATCGCTGTACCAGCACCAGTGGATGTACCAAAGAGGTGGCCTGCGGTATCTGGATTTTGAGCGTAAACGTTCCAGTTCCCTGTAAAGAAAGGCTGTAAGCCTGCTGGGTGGGGAGCGGTGGTTAAGAAGTTATCCCAACCTACGTGCTGTCCACGAGCTTCGGGGATAGCAACGTGAATCAAGTGACCAGCCCAAGCCAAGGAGCTAACGCCGAACAAACCAGCTAGGTGGTGGTTGAGGCGAGATTCAGCATTCTTGAACCAAGCGAGGCTGGGGCGGAACTTGGGTTGCAAGTGCAACCAACCAGCGAACAATAACAGGGCAGCAAATAGGAGTAGACCTAATGAGCCAATGTACAGTTCTTGGTTTGTCCGCATACCGATGGTGTACCACCAGTGGTAAACACCAGAGTATGCAATATTTACAGGATTACTAGCACCCGCTTGGGTAAAAGCTTCAATTGCTGGTTTACCAAAGTGGGGGTCCCAAATCGCATGAGCGATGGGACGGACGTGTAGAGGATCTTTGATCCACTGTTCAAAGTTACCTTGCCAGGCTACATGGAACAGGAGGCTGGAAGCCCAAAGGAAGATGATTGCCAGATGTCCGAAGTGAGTAGCGAAAATCTTTTGGTAAAGATTTTCTTCGGTCATGCCATCGTGGCTCTCAAAGTCATTGCCCATTGCGATCGCATACCAAATGCGCCGCGTGGTTGGGTCCTGTGCGAGATCCTGGCTAAATTTTGGAAATTTTGTTGCCATAGCTTTGATATTTCCTCTGACCCTTAGCCATCAGGTTTCAGCTTTGGGAGTTCTGAGCTTTGAGTTCTAAGTTTTGATTACTCAGCACTCAGCACTCACTACTCAGCACTCCGTATAACTGATTGCTATCCTACTGAAAGAATGTGTGCGTGGAAGAATGCCCAGGTTGTTGCAATTCCTCCGAGGAGGTAGTGTGCTACACCAACTGCACGGCCTTGAGTGATGCTCAAAGCGCGGGGTTGGATTGCAGGTGCTACCTTCAGTTTATTATGCGCCCAAACGATGGACTCAATTAGTTCTTGCCAGTAGCCGCGACCACTGAACAGGAACATTAAGCTGAATGCCCAAACAAAGTGAGCGCCCAGGAACATTAATCCGTAAGCAGACAAAGCACTGCCGTAGGAGTTGATTACTTGAGAAGCTTGCGCCCACAAGAAATCACGCAACCAGCCGTTGATTGTGATGGCACTTTGGGCAAAGTTACCACCAGTAATATGAGACACATTACCAGCTGCGTCTACAGTTCCCCAAACATCAGATTGCATTTTCCAACTGAAGTGGAAAATCACAATAGATAGGGAGTTATACATCCAGAACAATCCGAGGAACACGTGATCCCAACCGGAAACTTGGCAAGTACCGCCACGGCCAGGGCCGTCGCAAGGGAAGCGGAAACCTAAGTTGGCTTTATCGGGAATCAAGCGTGAGCTGCGAGCGAATAGTACGCCCTTCAGCAGAATCAGTACTGTTACGTGGATGGTGAAAGCATGGATATGGTGAACTAGGAAGTCAGCAGTACCCAATGCGATGGGCATCATTGCGACTTTGCCACCAATAGCCAAGATACCGCCGCCAAAGGCATAGCTAACTGGCTCTAAGGCGTTGGGAGCAGTGCCACCAGGAGCCAAGGTGTGCAGATTCTGCACCCACTGAGCAAATACTGGTTGCAACTGAATTGCTGTGTCGGAGAACATGTCTTGGGGACGGCCCAAGGCACGCATTGTGTCGTTGTGGATGTACAAACCAAAGCTGTGGAAGCCGAGGAAAATACAAACCCAGTTGAGGTGGGAAATAATTGCATCCCGGTGACGAATCACCCGATCCAGTACGTTGTTTTGATTCACAACAGGATCATAATCCCGCACCATGAAGATGGCAGCGTGAGCCGCACCACCCACAATTAAGAATCCACCGATCCAAATGTGGTGAGTGAAGATACACAACTGAGTTGCGTAGTCAGTTGCCAAGTATGGATAAGGAGGCATCGCGTACATGTGATGCGCGATGATGATGGTCAGCGAACCCAAGAAGGCAAGGTTAGTTGCCAATTGAGCGTGCCAAGAGGTGGTCAGGTTTTCATAAAGACCCTTGTGACCTTCCCCGGTGAAGGGGCCTTTGTGGTTTTCGAGGATCTCTTTGATGCTGTGACCAATGCCCCAGTTTGTGCGGTATTGATGACCAGCGATGATGAAGAGTACAGCGATCGCTAAGTGGTGATGAGAAATATCAGTCAACCACAGACCACCAGTTACAGGGTTTAAACCACCCTTGAAGGTTAAGAAGTCAGCGTACTGACCCCAGTTCAAGGTGAAGAAAGGTGTTAAACCAGCAGCGAAGCCGGGGAATACATCAATCAACAAGCTCTTGTTGAGGATGAACTCATGGGGCAAGGGGACATCTTTAACAGCTACCCCTGCATCCAAAAGCTTGTTGATGGGAGCGGAAACGTGAATTAAGTGTCCAGCCCATCCCAAGGAACCGCAGCCTAACAGTACTTGCAAGTGGTGGTTCAGCATCGACTCCACATTCTGGAACCATTCCAGTTTGGGAGCGCGTTTGTGATAGTGGAACCAGCCAGCAAATAAGAACAAGCCTGCTAATACCAAGCCGCCAATAGCTGTGCAGTAAAGCTGGAAGGAGTTGGTGATACCCCAGCCACGCCATACTTGGAACAAGCCAGAGGTGATTTGAATACCGTGGAATCCACCACCAACATCACCATTCAAAATGTCTTGTCCCACAATGGGCCAAACGACTTGAGCACTGGGCTTCACGTTCAATGGGTCGCTTAACCAGGCTTCGTAGTTAGAGAACTTCGCGCCGTGGAATATCATCCCGCTTAACCAGATGGTCACAACGGCCAGGTGTCCGAAGTGAGCCGCAAATATTTTGCGGGAGATATCTTCTAAATCGCTTGTATGTGTATCAAAATCGTGGGCGAGAGCGTGGAGGTTCCAAATCCAAGTGGTGGTTTTGGGGCCTCTAGCTAGAGTTCTGTCGAAGTGTCCGGGTTGCGCCCATCTTTCAAATGAGGTAGGTACCGGGTCGTTATCGACTATCACTCTTGCTTTCTTTTCCTCTCGCTCCGGAGGACTAATCGTCATTCGACCTCCTCTCGTGATAAGGAATGAGGAATCATGAAACCACAAAGTGATACTTAGTCGCCTTCTCCAGGTTAGTGGCTGGAGCAGCGATGAAGACGCTATGTGGAAGTTTGTTTCTGTTGAATTATAAAGTCTTTACTTGTACATTGTTGGAGAGATTTTAACAATAATTCAAAATCCCCAAATTAATTGTCTGATCTACCTTTTAACTGTAAACTTTTGAGCAAAAAGTCAATAGTTTCTCCATTTAATTTACAAAGAATAACAATTCGTTAAACTTATGATTAATGGGTATAATGTCCGCCGGCTCAGTATTCTCAAATTAGTTAGAGATATTTTTGGCACGAGAGAAAAGCATATATTAGAGAAATAGTAAAAAAGAATACTGTTTTCCGGTGATTTTTAAAAAATACATAGTAACTGCTCAAAATTTCACCTTTTAGGCTATGGCGTGCAAAGCACAGTTTAAGGCAAAATTATTTTGCAGTTTTGCAGACTATAACTGGGTGTTAGGTATGAATTTGCGGTGTATGAAGTCTTTAAAACAGATCCTCCCCAGGAGTCTGGCTATTTTCAAGTGGCTTGTCATACTAGTATTGGTCTTGAATTTAAACAGTTGTGCAGAGAAAGCTGTTAGTCAAGATGTAGCTGTGAGTCCTAGGGAAAAATATCAACCAACTTCGCAGCAATTTACGGAAGTTGCACCACCAGAGGTCATTCAAGAACTGCGCTCAACGCTAGAAGTATACCGCCCCCAGGTAACTATCGTCACCCCTTCATTTGATGAGATTATTCAAGATACTAAAGTTAAAGTTCAAATTCAGGTAAAAGATTTACCTATATTTAAAGATCCAGCATTTGAATTAGGGCCTCATCTCCAGGTAATTTTGGATAATCAGCCTGACATCTCGGTGTATGACTTAAGCCAGCCGTTGATTTTGTCTGATTTATCTCCGGGTACACATAGTTTACGTGTATTTGCTTCTCGTCCTTGGGGTGAAAGTTTTAAAAATGAAGGCGCTTATACTCAGACATTGTTTCATGTTTTTACAAAAACAGATGACAACAACCCTGAACCTAGCGTTCCCTTACTGACTTACAGCAGTCTTCAAGGTAGTTATGGTGCTGAACCAATTTTACTAGATTTTTACTTAACAAACGCTCCATTACACTTAGGTGCTACAGATAATCCCAATGATTTGTTCAGTGATTGGCGTATCCGTTGCACTATTAATGGTGACAGTTTTGTGTTCGATCGCTGGCAAGCAGTTTACCTCAAAGGCTTCCAACCTGGAAATAATTGGGTGAAGCTGGAATTTTTAGACAATCAAGGTAACGTTGTGAAAAATGCCTTTAATACGACTGTGAGATTAATCAACTACCAACCCAAAGGTAAAGATACACTGTCTCGCATTGTTAGAGGCGAACTCAAGGCGGATGAAGTACGCAGCATAGTCAATCAAAGTTACATTCCCCAGCCACTAATTCCTACACCCGAAGTTCCAGAGGTAGTTCAACCGCAACCAACTGAGTCAGCAACGCCAGAACCGGAAGTTACACCGATACCGCAAGTTACTGCGTCACCAATACCAGAACCAGAAGTTACACCGACACCGCAAGTTACTGCGTCACCAATACCAGAACCGGAAGTGATACCGACACCACAAGTTACTGCGTCACCAATACCAGAACCGGAAGTTACACCGATACCACAAGTTACTGCGTCACCAATACCAGAACTGGAAGTTACACCGACACCACAAGTTACTGCGTCACCAATACCAGAACTGGAAGTTACACCGACACCACAAGCTACTGCGTCGCCAATACCAGAACCGGAAGTTACACCGATACCACAAGTTACTGCGTCACCAATACCAGAACTGGAAGTTACACCGACACCACAAGCTACTGCGTCGCCAATACCAGAACCGGAAGTGATACCGACACCACAAGTTACTGCGTCACCAATACCAGAACCGGAAGTGATACCGACACCACAAGTTACTGCGTCACCAATACCAGAACCAGAGGTAACACCCACAGCAGTTCCTGAAACACAAGCAACCGAGTCTTTAAAGTCGAGATTTGGTAAATATTTTCAGCGTCGTCCAATTCCAACATCTCAAGGAGAGGGATAAAAGAGGTGATTTTTTAGAAAATACTCAATTCTAATTTTTGGGCTAAAGCTTCAATAAAAGCGATCGCACCTACGGAATTTCCGACTATATTTAATGCGGGACTGTAGCAAGCGATCGCTCCGGCGTTTGGTACTATGGCTAACATGCCACCGCTAATGCCTGATTTCATTGGTAAACCAATTTTGAGAGCGAACTTAGCCGAGTCTTGGTAAAGCCCACACATCAACATCACAGCGTTAACTATTCGGTGATGCTGTAAATTATCTCCACAAGCTAAGGCTTTTCCTAATAAGGCTAAATCTTCCACTGCGCCTGAAATGCAGCATATTTGCTCATAAGTGTCAAGAGCTATTTCAGGATTTTCCAGACGATTTTGTTCTGCGAGATAGTTGGTGAGTGCTTGGTTGACTGGGGAACGTGAAGCGCGTACCGAAGCCAGCATGACTTCATCTAAATATAGTCGGGAACCTGCTAACTGATTTAACCATTGACAAAGATGTGAAGTGCGATCGCTTGCCGTCTTTCCTGGTAACTTATCAGCTAGAGTAATTGCACCACTATTAATCATCGGGTTGCGGGGATGTCCGCCATCTGTAATTAATTGTTCTAAAGAATTAAACGCCGCATCCGACGGTTCAACGCCAACCCATTGAAAAACTGTATCTGTTCCCATCATTTCTAGCAGATACAAAAATGAAAATACTTTAACTACACTCATTAAAGGAAACACACAACCTGTATCTCCCGAACTGTAAGTTTTTCCTGATAAACAGCAGATGTGAACAGCAAACCAGTTAGGATGAGCAACAGATAATTGTGGGATGCGATCGCACACTTTACCCTGTACAGTCTGAATTTTAGCTTGTTGTACCCAAGTAGCTAAATCAGTGGTAGTAAGTTTATCAAGTTTGACCAAAAGTGATACAGCCTCAAAATTATTCTCAGTTAGGTATAGCAGTAAACAGTCAACAGGCTTAAAACTTTCTTTTTGTCTAGGTTATGCAGGTATCTCACACTTCATTATTAATTAAGTTATCTCCCCTACACCCTCATACCCTTAAACCCCTACACCCAAAATTAAAGGATATCTCATGACTCCCTGCGTCAGAGCGCCAGAATTACCACAAAATTACACTTGGCTGAATACTGACAAACCTTTGTCCTTAAAACAACTTAGGGGTAGAGTTGTCATCTTAGACTTTTGGACATACTGCTGTATTAATTGCCTGCACATCCTACCAGACTTGAAATATTTGGAAAACAAATACAAAGATAGTCTGACAGTAATTGGTGTCCACTCCGCCAAGTTTGACAACGAACAAGAAACAGAAAATATCCGCCAAGCTATTTTGCGTTATGACATTGAACACCCAGTTTTAATAGATCAAAATTTTCGTGTATGGCAAGAATATACTGTGCGTGCTTGGCCGACATTCATGATTATCGACCCTAAAGGTTATGTAGTTGGCTATGTTTCTGGCGAAGGTAAGCATGAGGTTTTAGATAAGTTAATTGCCAAAATTATTGCCGAGCATCAGCAAAAAGGTACAATCAACTTTCAAGAAATCAACCATATTTTAGAAAAGCAGCAACAACCAATAATTTCACCCTTAGCGTTTCCTGGAAAAGTCTTAGCCACGCCAGCAGGTTTATTCATCGCTGACTCTGGACATCACCGCTTAGTTTTGAGTAACTTTGATGGCGAAGTTCTCCACATTATTGGTACAGGACAACCTGGTTTAATTGACGGTAGTTTTAGCGAAGCACAATTTTCTGCACCACAGGGAATGGTATTTGATAGCGAAAATCAAATTCTGTTTGTCGCTGATACCGAAAATCACGCTTTGCGGCGAGTGGATTTAAAACGCCAAATAGTTGAGACAATTGCAGGAACTGGAGAACAAAGCCGTAACATTTATCCTCATGGTGGTGCTGGTTTAGAAACTGCACTCAATTCTCCTTGGGATTTAGTCAAAGTTGGAAATATTTTATTTATTGCAATGGCGGGTTCCCATCAAATTTGGCAAATGAACTTAGCCACTAACATGATCAAAACCTATGCTGGTACAGGTGGAGAAGGTTGTGTTGATGGTTCACTAACAGAATCGGCTTTTGCTCAACCTAGTGGTATAAATACAGATGGACAACAACTATATATTGCTGATAGTGAAATTAGTACAATTAGGAGTATAGAAATTTTTGAACCATACCAAGTCACAACTGTTTGTGGTAGTCAACAGTTATTCGGTTTTGGTGATGTGGATGGACAAAGTACAGATGTGCGATTACAACACTGTATGGCGGTAGAATATGCGGGAAATTTTTTGTGGGTAGCAGATACATACAACCACAAAATTAAATTAGTTAGTCCCAGCACAGGTAATTGTCAAACCATTTTGGGCGATGGTTTAGCTGGTTTACAAGATGGACAAGGTAAAAATAGCCGCTTTTTTGAACCTTCTGGATTAAGTGTTATGGGGTCACATCTATATATTAGTGATACCAATAATCACGTTATTCGCTGTGTTGATTTAAATAATTTTGCAGTTACGACAATGCAGTTTTCTGGTTTATGTGCGCCAGATATATGTATTCCTCAGAATCAAGACAATCTGCTATAGCAGTCCTAAATCATTTGTGAAATTCCCTTTCTTCTCTTTCCTCTCATTCTTTGTGTCCTTTGCGTCCTTTGCGGTTCGTTAAAAAGAATATTTTTTCACAACTCAGATAGGATTGCTATATGAACTTAGTAATTTTTGATATTGATGGTACACTCACCAATACAAACCAGATTGATGAAACCTGCTTTGTAAATACTTTTACTTCAGAATTTGGGTTTGTTAATATTAATTCAAACTGGTCGGAATACAAAAATATTACAGACTCTGGCATTACTCAGCAAATTTTTCAGGAAAAATTACAACGTCCACCTTCAGAATTAGAAATCAAAAGATTCAAACTTGCTTTTGTTGCCAAACTCCAGCAGGAGATTAGCACACAGAGACATCTATTTAGTAGTATCCCTGGTGCAGAAAAGGTATTGGCTGAATTACAAACCTCTGTTACATGGCGTGTAGCGATCGCAACTGGCGGATGGTATGATTCTGCTATATTAAAACTGCAAGCAGCCGACTTAGCAATACACAATATTCCCTTAGCTTCATCTGATGATGGCATTTCTAGAGAAGATATTATTAATGCGGCTATTCTCAAAGCTAAAAATAACTACAAAGTTGAAGATTTCACCAAAATAGTCTTTGTAGGTGATGGTATTTGGGATATTAAAGCTGCACGTAATTTAAATATTAGTTTTATTGGGATAGCCAATCACCAAGCACCTGAAAAATTATTAGATGCTGGAGCTAAATCAGTACTGCAAAATTTCGATAACTGTGATTTTACCAAACTACTCGATACAGCAGAAGTCCCAAAATCCAACATTCCCTTCCTTCTGCATATTACACAGCGCCTACAATGGGAACAAGCGAAAGATCATGATATTTATATAGCAGAATCTCTCGCTAAAGAAGGTTTTATTCACTGCTCAAAAGTAACACAGATTATCCCAGTCGCTAACAGATTTTTTTATAACCAACAAGAATTAGTTATACTATTAATTGAGAGTCAAAAAGTAAAAGCAGAAATTCGCTATGAGGCGGCTGAAACCGGAGAAATATTTCCGCATATTTATGGAAGTTTAAATATAGATGCGGTAACTCAAGTTATAAATTTTGCATCAGGAGTTGATGGTTACTTCGATTTACCCCAACAACTGCAAGATTTAATTTCAGAAATCGTATAATTAGCCAACAAGTATATTTAGCAATACCGATTGTTTATTTAGTTACCATTGCTAACAGATAGCTAGAGCAGTATCTGTGTTGACAAGACGCACAATCTGAATTTCAACTATAATTTAATCTAATCATAATGATAGAGTCTTGGGTGGGAGTTAGCTGATCCGCTTCTTTTAAGCTAATTGTACGCAAGAGTCAGTCTATGCTTAAGACAGAAAGATAAATGCAACTTTGGTAATGAACAATAGATAAAATGAACAAAGTTAGCCTTAATGTCTAATCGCCAAAACCTATATATCTCATGGATTTTGCTAATCTTGCATCCCAGTTGAATGCTGGAACAATTCTGCCAGAGGGAATTGTGATTGTTACCCTCTTAGGGGTTTTGATTGTTGATTTGATTTTGGGGCGTACATCCTCACGCTGGATTGGATATCTAGCGATCGCGGGTTTACTAGCCGCAATTGTCGCCCTATATTTTCAATGGGATAATGCCAATCCCATCTCCTTTACTGGCGGCTTCACTGGTGATGACCTCAGTATTGTGTTTCGCGGTATTATCGCTTTGTCTGCCGTTGTGACGATATTGATGTCAATTCGCTACATTGAGCAGAGTGGTACCGCTTTAGCAGAATTCATCGCAATTTTGCTAACTGCTACTCTAGGAGGAATGTTCTTATCTGGTGCTAGTGAGTTAGTGATGATTTTCATCTCACTAGAATCTTTAAGTATTTCCTCTTACCTATTGACAGGGTATACCAAGCGTGATCCCCGTTCTAACGAAGCGGCGCTGAAATACCTGTTGATTGGTGCTGCTAGTACAGCAGTATTTTTATACGGCGTTTCCTTGCTGTACGGTTTATCGGGTGGTCAAACAGAATTAAGTGCGATCGCAGATGGTATCATCACAGCCAACGTCACCCAATCTCTCGGTTTGGTGATTTCACTCGTTTTCATCATTGCAGGTATTGGCTTCAAAATTTCGGCTGCACCCTTCCACCAGTGGACACCAGACGTTTACGAAGGCGCACCCACCCCGGTAATTGCCTTTTTATCCGTTGGTTCCAAAGCAGCCGGTTTTGCTTTAGCCATTCGCCTACTAACTACAGTCTTCCCAATGGTGGCTGACGAGTGGCGATTTGTGTTTACCGCCCTCGCTATTCTCAGCATGATTTTGGGTAACGTAGTGGCTCTGGCACAAACTAGCATGAAACGGATGCTGGCTTACTCATCCATCGCTCAAGCTGGATTTGTGATGATTGGCTTAATTGCTGGTACAGAAGCTGGATACGCCAGTATGGTCTTTTACCTACTGGTTTATTTGTTCATGAACCTGTGCGGCTTTACCTGCGTTATTCTCTTCTCCCTCCGAACAGGAACCGACCAAATCGCCGAATACTCAGGCTTGTATCAAAAAGACCCACTGTTGACATTGGGTTTGAGTATTTCCTTACTGTCTCTCGGCGGTATTCCACCACTGGCTGGATTTTTTGGCAAAATCTACTTGTTCTGGGCTGGTTGGCAAGCTGGTCTTTATGGATTAGTATTGCTAGGTTTGGTAACTAGTGTGGTTTCCATCTATTACTACATTCGCGTAGTCAAAATGATGGTAGTTAAAGAACCCCAAGAAATGTCCGACGTAGTGAGAGACTACCCTGAAGTGCGTTGGAATTTACCAGGATACAGACCTTTACAAGTAGGGCTGGTGGTCAGCTTAATTGCAACTACTATATCCGGGATTTTGTCAAACCCACTGTTCACATTGGCAAACAATTCCATTGCTCACACCCAAATCTTACAAGCAACAATTACTAAAGTAAGTACAGTTCCTCTAGAAGAACCAGAAAAGCTGTAACTTACTTTTACTTTCTGTATATGGCTAATAGCTGATCATTGATCATGAACAGCTATTAGCTATTTTTGTTTGATCAAAATATCTCTAGAGCATCGATTCAGTAATCAAAAACCTAATCCCCCAGCAGAGTTCCCTACCAGAGAGGCTACCGTGTACACACAAGTCGGAAATTTGCTGTATGAAACCGCATCCCGCCTTGAACTAAAGTTCCAGGCTCATAGCCAAAGTCCACTCAAGTGGACTGGAATGAATTTCCTTTTGAGTCCTCTTTAGAGGACTTGCGCTATGAGACTCGGAATTTATTCCGAGGCGGGACAGATGCACTCAACCCAAATTTTTGTGTACACCGTAGCACGGGGTTTCAAGAATAGTTGCACATTGCGTTAATTATTCAACGGGTTCCAATTACCGGAAGGAACAAACGCCGCCCAAAATTGCGGTTCGCTATAATCTTGACTATTGAGCAAATCTAACTGTGCAGAACGTAAAGCTTCATGTCTTCCTTTACCTGCTTTCAAATTATTATAATACTTCACCATCAATTCTTTTGTCGCTGTATCATCAACTTGCCACAGACTTAAAACCTGACTTTGTGAACCAGCAATTACCAAAGCCCGACGCAAACCATAAACACCATCGCCAACTTTAATATCACCCTTACCAGTATCACAGGCGGAGAGTACAACTAATTGATTAGAACGTAAATCTAAACCAGCAACTTCCAACGCCGTTAACACACCATCATCATTATTATTTGTCGCTTGTTTGCGTTTATTAAACCCAGCCAACGCCAACCCAGAACGCAACAAGGGATTTTCAACTTGAATAATCTCTTTTGGACGTGGTGTTAATTCTAAATCGGGTGAGGCGTTGAGATTTTGTGCCACATCAGCGATGAAAAAACCGTGAGTAGCTAGATGTAAAATACTCGGACTTTGTAATTGTTTAATTGCCGTTTCTGTTGCGTCTTTGCCTAACAGTAATTTCGCATTGGGTAAAACCTTTTTAATAGCAACCGCTTCATCTTTAGTAGCAGCTAATGGGTCAAATATCAAATTAGCTAAATCACCAGAGCGACGATTTTGCGAACCGCGCGAACCAGATACTTTTGCAGAAGCGACAGTGGATGTTTGGTTGTTGTAGTCAACATCTGCCAACACCACAGGCGAGGAAGCATTGTTAACATCTGAGTTTAAACGTAATAAATCTCGCCCACTGGTAAGGTAAGAAAAAGCGTAACGCTGAATGAGAAATTTATCTTGCTCATCTTTTAGAGCTTCAAAAGGAATTAATGTTAATTGCCCATCGGGTGAGATTAAAATATGACGCGCATCACCCAATAAAGGACGAATGGGTGCAATTAATTTTTCGTCTAAAGTGCGTCCGAGTTTCTTGAATCTAATTCCTTTGACTAACGCTACACGAAAATCAATGGCTAATTTATCAATTTCTGCCGCTTCACCCAAATCAATCCACTTTGGTTCGCCAGAAGAACGTAACACCGCCGCAGCATAACGCGGTTTACTCCATTTTTGAGCATTCGTCTTGGACTTAGCATTGAATGGTTCATATTGAACAATTTCTACCAAGGCTGCATCTTTAGGTATTTTGGCTTGAATGGCGGCTAATTGGACTGATTGAGTTTGCTGACGAAATTCGGCGCTTTGAATACTGATGGCTGCTTCTATTTGTTCTTTTTCGGCTTCGAGTTGTTCTAGTTGAGTTTTCAAATTCGCAGTTTGTTTTTCTGGCTGAGAATAGATTAATGTTGAAAGTTGCTGTTGCACTTGCAGCCATTGAGCAAATAATTTTTGCGTTTCAGGATTTTTGTCAAGTTGAGCGCGTAAGATTTGGATACTGTCAGCCACCGCATCTAACACTAAACCTTTGCGACGGAGTACAGTGGTTAGGGCGAGAGATGCGGCGACTGGATTATTGCGAGCTTCTTGTAGGGATAGGGAAACAATACCATTGGTTGTCCCTGAAAAAGTTCTAATGTAATCTTGTTTGCTTTTTTCTGAACCAGTAGCAAAAATTAGATTGAGATTTTGTGCTTGAACTTCTAACCCACGGCGTAAGAAATCGGTAGCACGAGTGATATCACCCTTTGCTTGATAAAGTGCTGCTAAATTACTCAAGCTTTGGGCGACATAAGGATGTTCTTTACCCAGCAACTTCTCGAATATAGCCAGAGCGCGGATAAACAATAGTTCTGCCTGTTGATATTTCCCCTGTGCGCGATACAGTTCAGCCAAATTATTCAAGCTTTGGGCGATATTAGGGTGTTCTTTCCCTAGCACCTTCTCTCGGATAAGCAGAGCGCGGAAATACAATGGTTCTGCCTGTTGATATTTCCCCTGTGCGCGATACAGTTCAGCCAAATTATTCAAGCTTTGGGCGACATCAGGGTGTTCTTTCCCCAGCACCTTCTCGAATATAGCCAGGGAGCGTAAATACAAGGGTTCTGCTTGTTGATATTTTCCCTGTGCATAGTACAGTGCAGCCAAATTATTTAAGCTATTGGCAACATCGGGATGTTCTTTCCCCAGCCATTTCTCTCGAATAGTCAGGGAGCGTTGATACAAGGGTTCTGCTTGTTGATATTTTCCCTGTGCTTTATATACTAGAGCCAAATTATTCAAGCTAGTAGCAACAAGAGGATGTTCTTTCCCCAGCAATTTCTCAAAGATAGCCAGGGAGCGTTGATACAAGGGTTCTGCTTGTTGATATTTTCCCTGTTTTTTATACAGCAGAGCCAAATTATTTAAGCTACTGGCGACATCGGGATGTTCTTTCCCCAGCACTTTCTCAAAGATAGCTAGGGAGCGTTGATACAATGGTTCTGCCTGTTGATATTTTCCCTGTGCTTGATACAGTCCAGCCAAATTATTTAAGCCATTGGCGATATCGGGATGTTCCTTGCCCAGTACTTTCTCAAAGATAGCCAGGGAGCGTTGATACAATGGTTCTGCCTGTTGATATTTTCCCTGTGCTTGATACAGTCCAGCCAAATTATTCAAGCTTTCGGCAACATCGGGATGTTCTTTCCCCAGCACTTTCTCAAAGATAGCTAGGGAGCGTTGATACAATGGTTCTGCCTGTTGATATTTTCCCTGTGCTTGATACAGTGTAGCCAAATTATTCAAGCTAGTGGCAACAAAGGGATGTTCCTTGCCCAGTACCTTCTCTCTTATAACCAATACGCGTTCTGCTAAGGGGATGGCTGTACTGTATTTACCTTCGTGGTATAAATTTGCTACCTGTTTACTTAGTTCTTGAGCTTCTTGTAAAGCTACTTGTTCTTCGGTTGAATATGTGGGGGTTTGTTGTTGCGCTCTCCCCTCAACTGGCATACTTAAAACTAACCCTGTTGTTATTGCACCCACCACCATCCAAGGTGCAAGACAGATACCCGCCGTATTAATCGCACTGAATAACTTTTTCACAGTCAACTCACAAGCTTGTATAGGTCAGTTATCAGTTATCAGTTAACAGTTATCAGGGTTTTCGTTGGGGATTTGACTCTTGTTGACTACCACTTTTTAGAAGTGAGGGACTTCAAAATATATTGCTGATTACTGTTCACTGTTCACTGATGACTGTTAAGTAAATCATGCCGAACTCAGCCATTTTCGCAAAGCTGTTGTGAAAAAACTCAAAAACACCCGTCTTCTTCTTTGCGTCTTTGCGCCTTTGCGTGAGAAAATCTAACACCCCGCAACACCCAACGCAGAAAATTTCCTGATATTTCAAGCTCAAATGTTCAATATAGTCAGCGTCACTCACTACCAAACATCTCGATGCGTTACGGCTGTCGCCTAACACACCCTACCGGACTGTATTTTACTTTCTTTTGAAGGCGATCGCACCAAGCATGAGCATCTGAGCTTCACGCTTCACCCTCAGAACAGCAACGTTCAAGTAAAAAGCCTGAAACTCCGCCTTCATAACTCGAACTTTCACCCTCCGAACTCGAACATTCGAGCAAAAAGGCTCAACATTCACCCTTTGAACTCGAACATTCAAGCAAAAAGGCTGAAATTTTACGTTTATAACTCGAAGCCAGCAGCAGCAAAAGCTTTGTGTTTGATGCCGTACTCTTGCCGCCAACACATCCTACATCTATTTCAATAATTAAATACAAGTTACAGATTATACTAAATCAAAAATTAAGAAAATTTCTTTAATTGTCCATTTTAACGGGAAAAATTTGTTGTAAATATTTTGAAATTAGTACTTTACACGTATAATTTTATACTTTACTATAGTAAATATGAGAAAGGCGATCGCCCCTCCGGCAAGAGCTTGCGATCGCCTTTCTTTCAACCCCTAACGGAGTCGTTTATTATCATGGCACAAGAAAGAGAAAACCCCGACAATCAAGAGTCTGTCCCCCAGGCTGTTCCTAAAAGAGAACGCATTAAACATTTGTTGATTGGTTCTCCCAAAGCTGTCACCAGCACGATACATTACTTGCAGGCTGTTGGTTATGCAAATGTCGGTGATTGGAGTCCGTTACTACCCGCAGAAAACCCTGATGAAGTGATGAGTATTTTAATCCGTCAGATTTTCACTGCATAACTTAAAACTACAACCCCGATTGTTCTAAACAGTCGGGGTTGTGTTTTGCTGACAATTGTTGCTAACGCTATGAAAATCGTCAGTCGCGCATGGAAGAAAATATCTTCTTCTATAGCTGTTCTTACTTGCTTGTAATACAGTTGGAACCCCACCCCGCATTTGCTGACGCAAACGCTCCCCTCCCCGCTTGCGGGGAGGGGTTGGGGGTGGGGTTGAAATGTACCTCATCCAACCGAGAACCGCTATATATCTAAATTACTAAATTAAATTTTGGAGATGTTTAACCAACTGGGGTGCTTGCAATACTCCTTCAATTTTATCCACAGGCTGGCCTTGCTTAAATAACATGAGTGTTGGCAAGGCTTCAATACGATATTGACTAGCCAATTCGGTGTATTTTTCTGTGTCAATTTTAACAACACGTATACGGCCATTTAATTGAGCATTAACTTGTTCTAAAATTGGCCCCATCATTTTGCAAGGGCCACACCATTCAGCGTAAAAATCTACTAATACAGGTACATCAGAACCAGAAAGCATTTCTTCAAAACTGTTGAAATGTTTTTTAGTGGCCATACGATACACACCGAATTTTTATGGATTGCTTTTAATCTTAATGCGTGCTTTCAGGAATGGCTGTAACCTTATTTTATTTTTATAGTCAAGGGTCAATAGTCATTTGTCATTTGTCTAGTGCATCGATTCAGTAATCACAAACCTAACCCCCAACCCCTTCCCTACAAGGGAAGGGGAGCAAGAATCAAAGCCTCTCTCCGTTTCGAGGAGAGGTTTGGAGAGGGGTTGCAAAAATAAGTCGGACATCGCGTGAAGTAAATTCCCCAATCAAACCGGATTCATGTATAAAGTGTGAAATTTTATTGCCCTTTCACCATAAGATAATTAGCGCGGTAGTTCAAAAGCTTAAGGAATAATTCATGGAAGTTTTGCCAGAAAATTTGCAAAGTCTCAAAGGAAAAGTAGCCATTATCACTGGTGGTTCGCGGGGAATTGGAAAAGCGATCGCACTCGAATTGGCGAAATATGGCGCTAGTGTGGTGGTGAATTATGCTAGTTCTAGTACAGCAGCAGATAACGTAGTAGCAGAAATTACTTCTGTGGGTGGACAGGCTTTAGCATTGCAAGCCGATGTTTCCCAAGCAGAACAAGTCGAAGCACTCATCAACGCCACGACAGAAAAATTTGGTCGAGTTGATATTTTAGTTAACAATGCCGGAATTACCCGCGACACATTACTTTTGCGGATGAAGCCAGAAGAATGGCAAGCCGTAATTGACCTCAACTTAACTGGCGTTTTCTTATGTACCCGCGCCGTTAGCAAACTCATGCTGAAACAGCGTTCTGGGCGAATTATTAATATTACCTCCGTGGCGGGACAAATGGGCAACCCAGGCCAAGCCAACTACAGCGCCGCCAAAGCCGGAGTCATTGGTTTTACAAAAACCGTTGCTAAAGAACTAGCAACCCGTGGGATCACCGTGAACGCCGTCGCCCCTGGTTTTATCACCACCGATATGACCAGCAATCTCAGCAACACCGAAGAAATTTTGAAATTTATCCCCCTTGGTCGCTATGGACAACCAGAGGAAGTGGCCGGGATGGTGCGCTTTCTGGCTGCTGATCCCGCAGCAAATTACATCACAGGCCAAGTCTTTAACGTAGATGGTGGCATGGTGATGTAATTACGCATTATTTAAGATTCTTTGCCAAACGGTGAAGCTCAACAAAATAATAATGCCAGTGCAGGTGGCGACTATCACAGGTAAAGGCATCCCACGAATCGTCATCGCCAGTAAGTTACCCATTAAGGTCATTGTCCAAAGGGTGTAAGCGGCGTGACTTTGGGAGAATCCCCAAGCTAATAAACGGTGGTGTAAGTGATCCTTACCTGGAGTACTGAGGGGGTTTTTTCCTGCTAATAGTCGCCGTAAAAACACTTGGGTAGTGTCTAACACTGGTAATAGCAAAAATAAAACCGTCGGTACTAAGGAAAAGACTGTAGTTATCTGCAAATCACCCAAAATACTGGTAGCAGCTAAAACATAACCAAAAAAGTATGCTCCAGCGTCACCCATAATTATGCGTGAGGGGTGGAAATTGTGGCGCAAGAAACCCAACGCCCCGCCTCCCAAAGCTGCCAAAACCAAAGTCGCCGCCGCTTTATTGGGAAATTGGGCGGAAACTGCTAACAAACTCATCGCCGTAATAAAACTGATCCCCCCCGCCAAACCATCCATACCATCCATCAAATTGATCGCGTTGGTAATTCCAACCACCCACAACACGGTAATAAATATTGATAAAAATGAGTCTATGGGTGTGCCGAAGGCAACTTTGATGCTGATGCCATTAGCAACCAGCAACAAGGCTGTGATGATCTGTGTCCACAAGCGCACAGAAGGGGGTAAACCGAACTGATCGTCAATGAAGCCAACTAATACTAGGATTGAGCCTCCTAGTAGCACAGTTAAAACCTGTGCCAAAACACTTTGTAATTCAATTGGTCGTAACAGACTAGCAAGAACTAACGCGGCAATTACTCCTGCATAGATAGCCAACCCGCCAGCATTCGGTAAAGGTTCCCGATTTAGCCGTCGCGCATTTGGTTGATCAGCCCAACCAACTCGCAGGGCAAATTTGCGTACTGTCGGTATTAAGCGCCATGTCACTAGCCAAGCGAAGAGAAACGTGAAAACTACTGCCAACCAGCCGATGCCGCTTGGGTCGGCAATACCCAGAGACTTAAGGGAGTTGTCTAGATTCATCTCCCAATTCAACCATTACTGCCTGTATCCTACATGAGCATCAAATGTATATTAATCAATTTTTTAAGAAAAGGTACTGGTATTTACTCAAGTCTCAAGATCCCAGGGCGGAACTTCACACTTCATACCAGTACCAATCCTGATAAATTCCATTTATAATCTGACCAGTTTTGGTTATTAGCACTCTGAGTCTGTGAGTGCTAAATTGTCTAAAGGAAGCGCAAGAGAAGTGAAACATGGCTAAAATTATTTCCTTTGATGAAGAATCACGGCGGGCGCTGGAACGGGGTGTCAATGCCCTGGCCGATGCAGTGAAAATTACATTAGGCCCCAAAGGTCGTAACGTCCTGTTAGAAAAGAAATTCGGCACACCCCAGATTGTTAACGATGGGATCACCGTTGCCAAAGAAATTGAATTAGAAGACCCCTTAGAAAATACTGGTGCCAGACTCATCCAAGAAGTAGCATCAAGAACCAAGGATACTGCTGGGGATGGCACTACTACCGCCACCGTTTTAGCACAAGCTTTAATTAAAGAAGGTTTGAAAAATGTTGCGGCTGGTACTAATCCCATCAGCTTAAAGCGGGGCATTGACAAAACTATCGAGGCATTGGTAGAAGAAATTGCCAGAATCGCCAAGCCAGTGGAAGGTTCTGCGATCGCTCAAGTAGCCACAGTCTCCGCAGGTAACGATGAAGAAGTCGGCGCGATGCTGGCAGAAGCAATGGAGAAAGTCACCAAAGATGGTGTTATTACCGTTGAAGAATCCAAATCCCTGACCACTGAATTAGAAGTAGTCGAAGGGATGCAAATCGACAGAGGTTATATTTCTCCTTACTTCATCACCAACAACGAACGGCAGATTGTTGAGTTTGAAAATGCTCGCATTCTGATTACTGACAAAAAAATCAACAGTATTCAAGAATTAGTCCCTGTACTAGAAAAAGTTGCCCGTTTGGGTCAAGCACTGTTGATTATTGCCGAAGATGTCGAAGGCGATGCTTTGGCAACTTTAGTAGTCAACAAAGCGCGGGGTGTGCTGAATGTAGCTGCCATCAAAGCCCCTGGCTTTGGCGAGCGCCGCAAAGCTATGCTACAAGACATCGCCATCCTCACCGATGGTCAGTTAATTTCTGAGGAAATTGGTCTTAGCTTAGATACTGCTTCTTTGGAAAACTTGGGAACTGCCCGCAAAATCACAATTGATAAAGAAAACACCACAATTGTTGCAGGTAGCACCACCAAGCCAGAAATTCAAAAACGGATTGGTCAAATTCGCAAGCAGTTAGAAGAAACTGATTCCGAATACGACAAAGAAAAACTCCAAGAACGCATTGCCAAATTAGCCGGTGGTGTCGCTGTGATTAAAGTCGGTGCAGCCACAGAAACCGAACTCAAAGACCGCAAACTCCGCATTGAAGACGCACTCAACGCCACCAAAGCCGCCGTTGAAGAAGGAATTGTGCCTGGTGGCGGTACAACCTTAATTCACTTGTCTACCAAAATTGACGAGATTAAGAACAGCCTCAATGATGAAGAAAAAATTGGCGCAGACATTATCAAACGCGCTTTAGAAGCACCTCTACGTCAAATTGCTGACAATGCTGGTGCAGAAGGTTCTGTCATCGTTTCCAAAGTCAAAGAAACCGAATTCAACGTTGGTTACAACGCTGCTACCGGAGAATTTGAAGACTTGATTGCTGCGGGAATCATTGACCCAGCGAAAGTTGTGCGTTCTGCCTTGCAAAATGCTGCTTCGATTGCGGGGATGGTTTTGACTACCGAAGCGATCGTCGTCGAAAAACCAGAGAAAAAACCTGCTGTCCCTGACATGGGCGGTATGGGTGGCATGGGCGGCATGGGTGGTATGGGTGGTATGGGCGGTATGGGAATGATGTAATCCTACCTGCCCAGATTTCCCTGATAAATATCTTTATTTTTGTCAACAGTTTGTCTTGCCAAGACAAGCTGTTTTTTTATACACTGGCTCATTCGTCATAGCATTTTGGATTTTAGATTACAATCCTCACCAATGACCAATGACAATTGACAGTTAACACATGATTAGCAAAGTTCGTCGTCTGAGCAAAAAAGTTCGTAAGCCCAATTTCCAGGATTTTTATCATCAACCAGGAAATATACCAGGAACTCTGATTATTGATGAAAATGCAGAAGCGCCAATCATTGTTTTGTTTGATTACAACCAAACAAATTTTATCCGTAAACAAATTGCTACTCCTGAAGAATGTTTGAGTTACTTAGATACGGAATCAGTTTCTTGGGTAGATGTTCAAGGTGTAGGTAGTCAAGATATATTACAACGTTTGGGTAAAGTCTTTGAGTTACATCCTCTGGTTTTAGAAGATGTGGTCAATATGGGAGAACGCCCTAAAATCGAAGATTATGAAGACCAATTACTGATAATTTCTCGGATGGTCGTGCCGAAAGAAAATACCTGTGGGTTTTATAGCGAACAGGTAAGTTTTGTGTTAGGTAAATATTACTTGCTGACTGTGCAGGAAGAACCAGAACATGATTGTTTTGATAGTGTCAGAATGCGAATTGATAAAGGCAAAGGTATTATTCGTAAACAAGGTGCTGATTATTTAGCTTATGCTTTGTTAGATGCTATTATTGATGGTTTTTTTCCAGTATTAGAACTTTACGGTGAACGCATCGAAGAATTAGAAGAAGAAGTCATCCTGAAACCTACTCCACAAACACTCCAGCAAATTTATCAAATTAGGCGAGAGCTTTTACAATTGCGTCGGTCTATCTGGCCGCAACGAGATGCTATTAATACTTTGATTCGAGATAGTAGCGATTTAATTAGTGAAGATGTCAGAATTTATCTGCGAGATTGCTATGACCACACAGTACAAGTTATGGATATGGTAGAAACCTATCGAGAATTAGCATCAGGATTAATGGATGTATATTTATCAGCAGTCAGTAATAAGATGAATGAAATTATGAAGCTACTGACGGTAGTTTCGGCGATTTTTATTCCTTTAACTTTTGTTGCAGGTATTTATGGGATGAACTTCAATACAGATAAATCACCATACAATATGCCTGAACTAAATTGGTATTGGGGTTATCCGGCTTGCTTGGCTTTAATGGTAGCGATCGCAGTTAGTTTACTGATACTATTTTGGCGCAGAGGATGGCTCGCTAATTTTTCCAGTATTAAACATCACGAAAAGTAAAATAACTCAAATTCATCCAGGGAGATAAAAATCCAAATGATCAGAGGTAGCGGCGATCAAAATTTAGTTGTATTGACACTTTATATTATTGGTGTGTCTTACACCTTCAATCGGATGATTGAATCTATTGATGATAAAGTCAAGTATACGTATAAAGCTGATGCAGTCAACGAACAACTCACAGCCCAAGAACTCAAAGACCAAATTGGAATTTCTTTTAAACTCAATCCTGCTTATGGATTAGATGATGTCAAAGAATTGCAACTTACCATTGAAAATAAGTCAGATAATCTGGCAGTGTATGTTGACTGGGAAAACAGCACCTTAGTAGTTGAACACACCAAACAATCGCGCCGCGTAATTCGGATTTCATCATCTGTAACCCGTGACTTAGCAATCCCACAAACCCCCAGCTTAATTACTCCGAAAAAAACCCTCTCAGAAAAAATTACAGCCGAAGATGTTCTAGAGTTGGATACTACAGCCGGAACTTACTCTGCCAAAAAACCACTAGTTAGTATTAGTGGCTTAAAAAATGGTGGCCCGCCTCAGAAGAAACTATATAACGACTTTATGAATCGAGGTAAAGAGCTAGAATTTTCTTTACAGCTAGTGTTAAGAATATCTGATGTTCGCGTAGGAATAGCACCAGGTATCAATATTCCGCCAATGTATTTGATCAATTGTCCGTTCACGATCAAAAAATTACCTTGGACTTACGCTCTACCTTGGAATAAGAAGAAGAAATAATCCAAATCGAACACATTATGCCATCCAGGATTACACTGTAAGTAGGGGGAGAGTAGGCGCTGGCAGTTGCAGAACTATACATAATCATAGTTTTGAGGAAAGTCCGGGCTCCCGAAAGACCAAACTTGCTGGATAACGTCCAGTGCGAGCGATCGTGAGGATAGTGCCACAGAAAGATACCGCCATAATTAGGGAATAGGGAATAGGGAGTAGGGAATAGGGAAAAACCCCCACTCACCACTCACCACTCACTACTCCCCACTTTTGGTAAGGGTGCAAAGGTGCGGTAAGAGCGCACCAGCAACATCGAGAGGTGTTGGCTCGGTAAACCCCGGTTGGGAGCAAGGCCAGAGGAACTACGGTTGGTCTTTTACCAGTTCCGCGTATAAGAGCCGCTAGAGGCGTTTGGTAACAAACGTCCCAGATAGATAACTGCCATCTTGTAAAATTTTTTACATAGATAACAGAACCCGGCTTACTACCAACTCTCTCCTCTTTGAGTCCATAGTCAAAAGTAAAAACGAAAGACTATTGACTATTGACTATTGACCACTGACTATTGACTAATGACAATTGTTTATCCCCGCCGTCAAAGACAACTTGAAAGCTTAGTAAGAAAGTTAGGTTTGCCATTGGAAGCACCCATTAAATGGCAACTGTTGGATTTGGCTTTAACTCATCCAACGGTATCTGATTCAGCGAATTATGAACAACTAGAATTTGTTGGTGACGCAGTGGTGCGACTAGCGGCGGCTGTGATTTTGTGGGAAAAATATCCAGATTGCCAAGTTGGAGATTTTGCGGCGATTCGTTCGGTGTTAGTGAGCGATCGCATTCTCGCCCAATTAGCCAGAGAATATGGTTTAGAACTATATTTATTAGTTGCTGGCAGTGCCACCAGTGATAAAGTTGGTCAAGAATCCCGGCTGGCGGATGCTTTTGAAGCTGTGTTAGGGGCGCTTTACCTCAGCACCAATAATTTAGACCTCATCCGTTCATGGTTAGATCCTCATTTTGAACAACTAGCAACAGAAATTCGGCTTGATCCGGCTCGACTCAACTATAAAGCGGCTTTGCAAGAATGGACTCAAGCCCAATTTAAAGTTTTACCAGAATATCGCGTCGAGGAAATTAATCAACCTAACCGCAATCAAGAGCGATTTGCTGCTGAAGTTTGGCTACATGGCAAAAAACTCGGTGAAGGTAGAGGACGTTCCATCAAAGCTGCTGAACAAGCCGCAGCTAAAGTTGCTTTTTTAGCAGTGAATAATCCAGAAAATACTTGAGCAGAATTACTTTTTTGCAGAGTAAAGAAGATGATTTGGATCTAACCAAACAACATAGAAAACCTCGTCAATAAAAAAACCATGTACCCTACCATGTTCATTTGATGATAGAGAAAATTGATAAGGTGTATCAACTAGTTGTTCTTCGTTAGGTAAACCAAATCTACTTTCGCTAGTATCTTCCCATTTGATCGGATGACATCTCAGGCTACTGCTACGATTCACTAATAATTCTTGAGCAGAAAGACTAGATAAAGCTTTTAACCTTTCAAGCAGAGTCAGCCAGTAGCCTAGTTCTTTGTAGTTACAAGAAAACTTGTTGTGACTGTCCCATTGGTGACAAGTTAAAGCTGTAAGTCTTTTGTCAAGAGGCTTTGAGAGAATTGTTGAAAAAAAACTGGTCAGACCCTCGTTGAAGATCAGGAAAAGGAGCGACAATTAACT